>NZ_JBHWUE010000007.1:0-191281 GCF_042738615.1 Rhodococcus sp. NPDC059968 | reverse complement strand
CGTGTCAAGCGAGCAGGGCAGTGACCCGGCGGCACCTCGGGTGCATCGGCAGTCCATCTGAAACCACCGACACAAGGATGGTGCACCAGTGAGCGACCTGGCCGACGTGATCGAGTCCGCCCTGACCGAACGTGAGATGGACTTCACGAGGAAGGACTCGACGCACTTCATCGTCGAGTTGCCCGGCGAGCGCAAGCTCAAGACCACCACGCTCCTGACCGTCGGCAAGCACGGACTGCGCGTGGAGGCGTTCGTCTGCCGCAAGCCCGACGAGAACTTCGAAGGCGTCTACAAGTACCTGCTGCGGCGCAATCGCCGGCTGTACTCGGTGGCGTACACGATCGACAAGATCGGCGACATCTACCTGGTCGGCCAGATCGCCGAGCACGCGGTGACCGCGGACGAGCTGGACCGCGTTCTCGGGCAGGTGCTCGAGGCGGCCGACGGCGACTTCAACACCCTCCTCGAACTCGGTTTCGCCGGTTCCATCAAGCGTGAGTGGGAGTGGCGCGTCTCACGCGGGGAGTCGCTGGCGAACCTGAAACCGTTCGAGCATCTCATCGAGGACTCGCAGCCCTGAGTGCTGGTTGACCGCCCGCGGACGGGAAATACGCACGGGTAGAGTTGCGGCGAGCTTGTGACTGTTGTCACAGGTTAGATACATGTGTCTGATGTTCACAGAAACTTGTACCGACAACCGCTGCTGCAACACTTCGAGGGAGAGGCCCCAGTGAGCTTCAAGAGCCCGTTTCCGGACGTCGAGATTCCGAACCTCAGTGTCTACGATTTCCTCTTCGGCCAGGTCGAGTCGGCCGATCTGGACCGGCCTGCGCTGATCGACGGTGCCTCCGGCGCGGTCACCACCTATCAGTCCCTCGTCGCCCAGATCAACGGTGTGGCAGGGGCGTTGGCCGCTCGCGGTCTCGCCGTCGGTGAGGTCGTGGGCCTGCATTCGCCGAACGTTCCCGCGTTCGCCTCGGTGTTCCACGGGATCCTGCGTGCCGGTGGTGTCGCGACCACCATCAACGCCCTCTACACCGCGGAGGACATCGCCAAGCAGCTCACCGACTCGAAGGCGAAGTTCCTGTTCACCGTCTCCCCGCTGCTGCCGCAGGCCGAGGCGGCCGCCGCGAAGGTCGGGATCCCCGCCGAGAACGTGATCGTCCTCGACGGCGCCGACGGACACCCGTCGCTGACCGATCTGCTGACCGAGGGCGCACCCGCCCCCGAGGTGTCGTTCGACCCGGCGACCCAGCTTGCGGTGCTGCCGTACTCGTCGGGTACCACCGGCCGGCCGAAGGGCGTGATGCTCACGCACCGCAACCTGGTGGCCAACGTCTGCCAGATCAACCCGCGGATGGGCATCGGCGCCGAGGACAAACTGCTCGCCGTGCTGCCGTTCTTCCACATCTACGGCATGACCGTGCTGCTCAACGCCGCCCTGTACAACCGGGCAGCCCTGGTGACGATGCCGAAGTTCGACCTCGTCGAATTCCTGAAGACCGTCTCCGGACAGAAGTGCACCTACGTGTTCATCGCCCCGCCGGTCGCGGTTGCGCTGGCCAAGCACCCGCTGGTCGACGAATACGACCTGTCGTCTGTGCACTCGATCTTCTCCGGCGCCGCCCCGCTCGATCAGGAACTGGGCAAGGCCGTCGCCAACCGGCTCGGCTGCCGGGTGCGGCAGGGCTACGGCATGTCCGAGATGAGCCCGGTCAGCCACGCCATCCCGTTCGACCGCGACGACATCGCCCTGGACTCGGTCGGTCCGTCGATCGCGAACATGGTGTGCAAGCTCGTCGACCCGGCCACCGGCGAGGAGGTCGCCTACCCGGCCGAGGGGGTCAGTGAGCCGGGTGAGTTGTGGTGCAAGGGCCCGAACATCATGGCCGGGTACCTCGGCAACGACGAGGCCACCGCCGAGACCCTCGACGCGGACGGGTACCTGCACACCGGCGACATCGCGACCGTCGACTCCGAGGGCGTCGTGACGATCGTGGACCGGATGAAGGAGCTCATCAAGTACAAGGGCTACCAGGTGCCGCCCGCCGAGTTGGAGGCGCTGCTGCTGACGCACCCGCAGATAGCCGACGCCGCCGTCATCGGTGTCCTCGACGACGAGGGTGAGGAAGTGCCGAAGGCGTTCGTCGTCAAGCAGCAGGGCGCCGAACTGGACGAGGCCGCGGTCATCGCGTTCGTCGCCGAGCGGGTCTCCCCGCACAAGAAGGTGCGCAAGGTCGAGTTCATCGACCTCGTGCCGAAGTCCGCCGCGGGCAAGATCCTGCGCAAGGATCTCCGGGCGAGCGAGGCCGGCCGGAGCTGACGGCAGGGGTTCACGGCGCGAGGGTTCCGGGAGGCATGCCAGGATGAACGGCATGAGTACCGGAACCCTTGTGCTGCTCCGCCACGGCGAGAGCGAATGGAATGCGCTCAACTTGTTCACCGGCTGGGTGGACGTCCACCTGACCGATAAGGGCATCGCCGAGGGCAAGCGCGCCGGCGAATTGCTGCTCGAGCACAACCTGCTCCCCGACGTGCTCTACACGTCGCTGCTGCGCCGCGCGATCAGCACCGCCAACATCGCGCTCGACACCGCCGACCGGCACTGGATTCCCGTCATCCGCGACTGGCGTCTCAACGAGCGCCACTACGGTGCCCTGCAGGGGCGCAACAAGGCGCAGGTCAAGGACAAGTACGGCGACGACCAGTTCATGCTGTGGCGCCGCAGCTACGACACCCCGCCGCCGCCGATCGAGGCCGGCAGCGAATACAGCCAGGACACCGATCCCCGCTACGCGAACCTCGAGCAGGTCCCGCTGACGGAGTGCCTGAAGGATGTCGTCGTCCGCCTGATCCCGTACTGGGAAGACACCATCTCCGCCGACCTGAAGGCGGGCAAGACCGTGCTGATCACCGCGCACGGCAACTCGCTGCGCGCTCTCGTCAAGCACCTCGACGGAATCTCCGACGAGGACATCGCGGGCCTGAACATCCCGACGGGCATCCCGCTGCGATACGACCTGGACGAGAACCTGAAGCCGCTCAACCCCGGTGGCACGTACCTCGACCCCGAGGCCGCCGCTGCGGGTGCCGCCGCGGTCGCGAACCAGGGTGGGAAGTAACCCGTGTGCCCGGCCGGACGTCCCGTTCGCGGGACGTCCGGCCAACAGCGGGTTAACTGCGGACGAAGACTCCGGTTCCCGCGTGTGACGTGCGCGGAAATGCCCGGTCCCCGCGTAACCGGCCCGCCCCGCGAACGTACGATTCAGGCGTGAGTGTTGTTCAAGCCGTCTTGCTTGCCATCGTGGGCGGCTTCGTCGGTTACCTCGTCGGTGGCGTGCTGATCCCCATGCTGTCCACCCGGCAGGCGCAGCGCATGGAAGAGCAGTCCGGGCTTACGATGTCGCAGGTGCTCGACCTGATCGTCCTGGCATCCGAGAGCGGCATCGCCGTCGTCGACCAGTTCCACGACGTCGTCCTGTTCAATCCCCGCGCGGAGGAGCTGGGCCTGGTGCGGAATCGGCTCGTCGACGACCGCGCGTGGGTAGCGGCGCTCCGGGTCCTCCAAACCGGCGAACCCGTCGAGGTCGACCTGAGTACCAAGAACCCGCAGCGGGGGCGCGATCGGATCGCGGTGCGCGGCACCGCACGTCTCCTCAGCAAGGAAGACCACAACTTCGTGGTCCTCTTCGCCGACGACGACTCCGAACAGGTGCGGATGGAAGCGACCCGCCGCGACTTCGTCGCCAACGTCAGCCACGAACTCAAGACCCCGGTCGGCGCGATGGGTCTGCTGGCGGAAGCACTCCTCGAATCGGCGGACGACCCCGAGTCGGTTCGGCACTTCGGCGAACGCGTGCTCGGTGAATCCGTCCGGCTCGGCAAGATGGTCACCGAACTGATCGCGCTGTCGCGGCTGCAGGGCGCCGAGAAACTACCCGACCTCGAGGCCGTCTCGGTCGACGAGGTGGTGGACGAGGCGCTGCAGCGCTGCAAGATCTCCGCGGAAGCCGCCGGCATCGCCGTCACCGCGGACCACAACAGCGGCTACGAAGTGCTCGGCGACCGCGCCCTGCTCGTCACCGCGCTGTCCAACCTGGTGCAGAACGCGATCGCCTATTCGCCGAAGGGCGCCCCGGTGTCGGTGAGCCGCTCGGTCCGCGGCGACAACGTGGCGATCTCGGTGACCGACCGCGGTGAAGGTATCGCCAAGGCCGATCAGGAGCGCGTGTTCGAGCGCTTCTTCCGCGTCGACAAGGCGCGGGCCCGCGCGACCGGCGGAACGGGGCTCGGCCTCGCGATCGTCAAACACGTGGCCGCCAACCACAACGGATCGATCGACCTGTGGAGCAAGCCCGGAACGGGTTCGACGTTTACCCTGCAGATTCCTGCACACATCGAGACAGTGGACGCCGAGAGCGGAAACGTCGGGAAGAGAGAAACCGGTATGGAGGCCAAGCGATGACAAGTGTGCTGATCGTGGAAGACGAGGAGTCATTGGCCGACCCATTGGCATTCCTGTTACGCAAGGAAGGGTTCGAGACGACGATCGTCGGCGACGGACCGTCCGCGCTCGCCGAGTTCGACCGGGCCGGTGCCGACATCGTCCTCCTCGACCTCATGCTGCCCGGCATGAGTGGCACGGACGTCTGCAAGCAACTCCGCAGCCGTTCCGGTGTCCCCGTCATCATGGTGACGGCACGGGACAGCGAGATCGACAAGGTGGTGGGCCTCGAACTCGGCGCCGACGACTACGTGACCAAGCCGTACTCGGCGCGGGAGCTGATCGCCCGCATCCGCGCGGTACTTCGCCGCGGTGTCGACAGCGAACTCGACGTCGCGCAGGACTCGGCCGTCCTCGAGGCGGGACCGGTCCGGATGGACGTCGAACGTCACGTGGTCCAGGTGAACGGCCAGGCCGTCACGCTGCCGCTCAAGGAGTTCGACCTCCTCGAGTACCTGCTGCGGAACTCGGGCCGCGTGCTCACCCGAGGGCAGTTGATCGACCGGGTGTGGGGCGCGGACTACGTCGGCGACACCAAGACCCTCGACGTGCACGTCAAGCGTCTGCGCTCGAAGATCGAGACCGACCCCGCCAAGCCGGAACATCTCGTCACAGTGCGTGGCCTGGGCTACAAACTGGAGGCGTGAGCGGACGCCGATCCGCCACAGTTGCAGACGAATTCGTCAGCCGCACATGCAATTGCCTGTGCGGCTGACGAATTCGTGGGCGTTTGTCAGGGAACGAAGTAGCGGACCGACGAGTAGTAGTCGGGTCGGAAATTCGGCAGCTCGCGCAGTTCGTGCGCGTTACCGGAAAGGTCGTGCTGCTGGAACGTGACCTGATCGTCCACCCACACACAGTCGATCGGCTGTCGGGCCCCGAACGGGCTGAACAGAAGGTGCATTCCCGGGTTACCCCAATACGCCTCCAGGTCCAGTGGTGTCCTGAAGTATGCCTCGCATCCGCCGACCGTCGAGGTCGGCTCGGCGGCGGCGGTCGGCGCGAACACTGCGAGGGATGCCGCCGCAACTGCGCCCGCGAGGATCGCACGCTTCATCAGAACGGGTTGTACACGTACACGCCGCGGAACGGCGCCGAGATGATCTGCGTGACGGCGTGCTCGCGACCTTGGTCGTCGAACTGCCGGCAGTAGACCGCGACGTAGTGTCCGTCGCCCTTGCACTCGATGACCCGGCCGGTGCCGTACGGGCTCAGCACGAGCGCCCGATTACCCTTGTCTCCGAACGCACCCGGATCGAACGGTGCGACGAAGTTCGCCGTCTTGTCGTAGAAGGTGTTCCAGTCCGGGGTCGGCTGGGCGGACGCGGTCGGCGCGAGGGCGAGCGTCGCGGCGGCGGTCAACAGGGCACCGGTCAGAATTCGAGCAAACATGATCTCTCCCGTCATGGCTGTGCCCGGAATGGGGCCGTGACGGGTAAATCGACCGATGGGTCTGCTGCGTTACTCGGCGGCCTTCCGCTGTGCGGCCGCGGTGGCGGGGTGCACGGCGACGAGGCCGAGGCCGGCCCTGCGCTTGCACATCTTCGCCAACTCCGAGTACGCCGCCTTGCCGAGCAGTTCCGTCAGCTCGGGTGCGTACGACTGCCAGACGGCCTTGGCGCCGACGTGGGCGTCGGGGGAGCCGGAGCAGTACCAGTCCAGATCCGCGCCGCCCTCGCCCCAGCCGCGGCGGTCGTACTCGCTGATGGTGGTCTTCAGGATCTGCTCGCCGTCCGGCCGTTCGACCCATTCCTGGGTGCGGCGGATCGGGAGCTGCCAGCACACGTCGGGCTTGACCTCGAGAGGTTCGATTCCGCGCTTGAGGGCCATCGAATGCAGCGAGCAACCGACACCGCCCTCGAAGCCGGGGCGGTTCAGGAAGATGCAGGCACCCTGGTAGCGGCGGGTCCGCAGCGCGGGCTCGTCCTCGAGGTCGTCCTCCTCGATGTAACCCTTCTTGCCGAGACCCTTCTCCATGAACTGCCAGTCCTCGGGTGTGAGCATCTTCACTGACTTGTTCAGCTTCTCCAGATCCTCCTCGTCGGAGAGGAACGCGCCGTGGGAACAGCAGCCGTCGTCCGGTCGGTCGCCGATGATGCCCTGGCAGGCGGGGGTCCCGAACACGCAGGTCCAGTGGGAGAGCAGCCACGTCATGTCCGCGGCGATGATGTGCTCGGTGTTGTCGGGATCGGGAAATTCGACCCATTCGCGAGCGAAGTCGAGGGGTACTTCAGGGCTGGGCGTCATCTTGTGTGAACGCCCTGCTTTACGTGCTGTCACAAAGCCCGACGGTAGACCCAGTACCGTGTCAATGTGCGACTAGGGGTACTCGACGTCGGAAGCAACACCGTCCATCTGCTCGTAGTGGACGCCCACAGGGGCGGCCACCCCACACCGATGAGTTCGACCAAGTCGACTCTGCGGTTGGCGGAGAACACCGACGACCGGGGTGACATCACCTCCCAGGGTGCAGATCGCCTGGTCACGACGGTGGCAGACTTCGCCAGCATCGCGAAGACGTCGGGGTGCGGTGAGCTCATGGCCTTTGCCACGTCCGCCGTGCGCGACGCCAACAACTCGGACGCCGTGCTCGAGCGAGTGCACGCCGAGACCGGGGTGACACTCGAGGTTCTGTCGGGTGTCGACGAGGCCCGGCTGACGTTCCTCGCCGTGCGCCGCTGGTTCGGGTGGAGCGCGGGCCGCATCCTGAACCTCGACATCGGCGGCGGATCCCTCGAGCTGACGACGGGTGGCGACGAGGACCCGGACGTCGCGCTGTCGCTGCAACTCGGCGCGGGACGGCTCACCCGGGACTGGCTCGAGGCCGACCCGCCCGGCAAACGTCGCGTGGCGGTGCTGAGGGATTGGCTGGACGCCGAACTGACCATCCCGTCCAAGGAACTGCGCGCCGCGGGGCAGTGGGATCGGGCCGTCGGCACGTCCAAGACGTTCCGCTCGCTGGCCCGGCTGACAGGCGCGGCACCGTCCGGCGCGGGCCCGCGGGTCAAGCGCACCCTCACCGCCAGCGGTCTCAGGCAACTCATAGCGTTCATTTCGCGGATGACGGCCTCGGACCGTGCAGAATTGGAGGGGGTGAGCTCCGACAGGTCGCAGCAGATCGTGGCCGGAGCACTCGTTGCGGAGGCCAGCATGAGAGCACTGGGCGTGGAGGAACTGGAAATCTGCCCCTGGGCTCTGCGTGAGGGGTTGATCCTCCGCAAGCTCGATACGGAAATGGGCGGTGAATTGATGGTGGGTGCTCGATGACCGAGGACAGTCAGCAGATCTCTGTGTCAGAGCTGCTCAAACGCAACGGACAACAGGTGGAGTCCCGGGGCGGGCGGCGTCGTCGCGGCGTCAAGGGGGGAATCTCCGTTGCCGAGCTGACCGGTGAAATTCCGGTTGTCCGGGATCCGTCCGATTCGCGGGCGCTCGAATCCGAACCGGAACCCGAGCCTGCACCTGCCGCGCCCGAACCGCCCCGCAAGCCCGCGCCTGCCGCGGCGCCGGTGCGTGCCGACGAGCGCACCGCAGCATTCAAGGCCCCGCTCGACGACGACGATGACGACGAGCCCATCGCCAGTCGCCCCGCCGGCCGCGGTCGCGGAGTGGTGTCGGGTGGGACGTCGCGCGATCACCAGGGAACCTGGGTCAGTCGATCCGTCCAAAAGGAACAGCCGGCGGCCGAGGCCGCACCGGCGCCCACCGTGGCCGCCCCGGTCGTGAAGAAACCGGAGCCCGCCCCGACCGTCGCCGCTCCCCGCGTGAAGCCGGCGCCGAAGACCGACACCCCGGCCGGGACCGAACCGGCGGCGAAGTCCGAAGCACCCGCGAAGCCCGAGGCGCCGGCGAAATCCGGAACTCCCGCGAAGGCGGGTGCCGCGACACCGTCGAACGGCGCATCGAAGTTCGTGAAGACGCCGAAGCCCGAGGCTCCCGCCAAGGTCAAGCCGGAACCCGCGTTGCTGTCCGGCTCGACGCTGGCCGGCGACCTGATGCGGCAGTCCCGGGACTCGGACGCGGCGAACGCGGGCGAGGAGACGGAACTCATCGAGGCCGCCACCGACGACGCGGACACCGAGAAGCGCGAGGGCGAGACGCAGAGCCCTCGTCGCTCCCGCAAGGAGGCGAAGGCCGAGAAGGCCGAGGCCGCGAAAGTGGAGAAGGCGGACAAGAAGGACGAGGCAGGCGAGAACTCCACCCGCGAGTGGGCCGTCCTCATCGGTCAGGGTGTCGTAGCCGTGATCGCCGGGGCCCTGCTCTTCAAGGGGTTCGAGAAGCTGTGGGACGTCTTTCCGTGGGTCGCGCTGATTCTGGCGCTGCTCGTCATCGTGGGCCTGGTCGCGATGGTCCGCATCCTGCGTCGCACCGACGACATCACCAGCTTCGTGATCGCCGTCGTGGTCGGGATGATCGTCACTCTGGGGCCGTTAGCCTTCATGCTTGCGTCGGGCTGAGTTGCTCATGGTCGGGGACAGTGGGTACGGGCAGGTTCGATCGTCACCGCGCGGTCGGAAGGTGCTGGTGGGCCTGTCGACGGCCTCGGTGTACCCGGAGAACACCGAGGCGGCGTTCCGGTACGCGGCCGATCTGGGATACGACGGCATCGAACTGATGGTGTGGGCCGAATCGGTCAGCCAGGACATCGGGGCCGTGGCCGGGCTGGTGCGCAGGTACGCGATTCCGGTTCAGGCGATCCACGCGCCGTGCCTGCTCATCTCGCAGCGCGTGTGGGGTGCCGACCCGGCCGCGAAGCTGGAGCGTTCCGTCCGCAGCGCCGAGTCGCTCGGGGCGACGAGTGTCGTGGTGCACCCCCCGTTCCGCTGGCAGCGCCGATACGCCGAGGGATTCGCCGATCAGGTGGCCGACCTGGAACGGCGCAGCGGTGTGATCGTCGCGGTGGAGAACATGTTCCCCATGCGGGCGGACGGCTTCTTCGGCAGCAAGGAGAGGTCCGCCCAGCGGCTTCGGCGGCGGGGCGGGCCGGGAGCCGCGCTGTCGGCGTTCAGCCCCTCGTACGACCCCACCGATTCGGGACACGCCCACTACACCCTCGACCTGTCGCACACGGCCACGGCCGGAATGGACGCGATGAAGCTGGCGGAGCGGATGGGGGAGGGCCTCGCGCATCTCCACCTCGCCGACGGTCGGGGCGCGTCGATGGACGAGCACCTCATCCCCGGCCACGGCGCCCAGCCTTGCGCGCAGTTGTGCCGTCATCTCGTCGACACCGGATTCGACGGGCAGGCGGTGATCGAGATCAACACACAGAACGCCCGGACGCAGCGGGAACGGTCGTCGATGCTCGCGCAGGCGCTGGCCTTCGCCCGTGAGCACCTCGAACCGGGCCGCGCCGCCTCGGGGTCGCCGCGCAGCCACTCCGGCGGCGATCACGACGACACCTGAGATATCTGCCGCGTCCCTGCTGCGGTAAGCTCGTCGCCATATTGGATAGTTTCAGTATCTAGTGCTGGGGTATCCGATATCGATAGTCGATGAGCCGAAGGAGGGGCCGTGCGCGTTTCCGAGTTGGTCGCCCGTACCGGTGTTCCGCTCGCGACGGTGAAGTACTACCTGCGCGAAGGTCTGCTGATGCCCGGCGAGGCGACGAGCGCCACCCAGGCCCGCTACGGCGAGAAGCACGTCGAGCGACTGGGCCTCGTCAAGGCGCTGGCCGGCGCCGGACTCCCGATTCCGCGCATCCGGGAGATCCTCCGGCTCGTCGACCATCCCGACGGCTCGCTGTTCGAGGTGCTCGGCGAGGCCATTGCGCAACTCCCGCCGTACCTCGATGCCTCCGACACCGACGGCGGCGGGGACGCGAACGAGTTCCCGCGGGCACGCGCCGTCCTCGACAGGCTCGGGCAGGTGTACGACCCGGGGTACGTCGCGGTCGGCCAGCTCGAACGTGCACTCGAGGGGCTCGAAGAAGCCGGCATCCCGATGACGGAGGAGCGGCTCGAGGCCTACGGGCGGCACGTGCGGGGGATCGCCGAGATCGACATCGGACTCATGCCCACCGAATCGGCCGAGGACGCGATCCGCTACGCGGTGCTCGGCACGGCCATCTACGAGCCGGTGATCGCCGCGATGCGCCGCCTCGCACACCAGGACGTCGCGCAGAAGCGCCTCCGGAAACCCGAAGAACAGGATCAGCAGTGAGCTCAACTCCCTTCCACGACCTCAACGTCCTCACCGCTGCCGGTGACGGGACCTATCAGGCATCGATCGACCCGATCTGGACGATCGGCCCCAAGGTGCACGGCGGTTCGATGATGTCGCTCTGCGCCGCCGCGGCCCGCAGGCGACTGCTCGACGAGAACGGCGACGCCGAGCTGTCCCGGGTGCAGCCCCTCGCGGTCGGGGCCAACTACCTGTCCGCTCCCGACCCCGGCGAGGTGACGCTGTCGACGACTCTGCGCAAGCAGGGCAAGCAGGTGTCGTTCGTCGACGTGGAGCTGAAGCAGGGCGACCGCGTGGCCGTGCACGCGTCGGTCACCCTCGGCGTCCCGGACGTGGGGGAGCCGCAGTACAGCGGAGACCACGCCCTGTCCCAGCTTCCGGTGGAACCGCCCGCCGACGCCGTCGTGCTCACGGCCGATCATCCGATGGGGCAGATCGTCCACGTGTCGCAGGGCTGCGACATGCGGGTGGACGGGACGTCGGCGCACTTCCTGACCGGCAGCCAGGGCGAACCCGAGGTGCGCATGTGGGTGCGACCGCGCGCGGGCGACGAGGACGATCCTGACACGGCGGCGCTGTTCGCGATCATGACCGGAGACATCAGTGCCCCCGTGACGATGAACCGCGGCATGTTCGGCTGGGCACCCACCGTGCAGCTGACCACGTACCTGCGCAGGCAGCCGGCGCCGGGCTGGCTGCGCGTGATGGCCAGCAGCACGGTGCTCGGCGGTGCGTGGTTCGAGGAGGACCACACCGTCCTCGACTCGACCGGGGCGATCGTCGTGCAGAGCCGGCAGTTGGCGATGATCCCCCGCTAGGAAGGCGCCGCGGAGCGTCGTGGCAGGCTGTTCGGCATGACGAGAATTGCGGTAATCGGAGGCGGCAAGATCGGTGAGGCCCTCATCTCGGGGCTTCTGCAGGCAGGTCACGCCGTCAAGGATCTGGTGGTGGCCGAGCAGCACCCGGCGCGCGCCGACGAGCTGGCCGCCGCGTACGCGGTGCGGGTCACCACCCCCTCCGACGCCGCCGAAGGTGCCGACGTCATCGTGATGGCCGTCAAGCCGGGCGACGTCGAGGCCGCGCTCACCGAGGTGTCCAAGGTGGAACTCGACGGCGAGCGCGAGCAGCTGCTCGTGTCGCTCGCTGCCGGTATCCCGACCGCCTTCTACGAGACGAGACTGCCCGCCGGGTTCCCGGTGGTCCGGGTCATGCCCAACACGCCCATGCTGGTCGGTGAGGGCGTCAGCGTGCTCGCACCCGGCAGGCACGTGAAGAAGGAGCACCTCGAACTGGTGCGCGGCGTCCTTTCGTCGGTCGGCAAGGTCGTCGTCGTCCCCGAATCGCAGATCGACGCCGTCACCGCAGTCTCCGGCTCCGGACCCGCCTATTTCTTCCTGGTCGCCGAGGCCATGATCGACGCGGGCGTGGGGCTCGGACTGACCCGGGCGACCGCATCCGAACTGGTCGTCCAGACCATGGTCGGCTCCGCAGCCATGCTCGACCGGTCGGGGGAGAGCGCAACCGAACTCCGTGCCGCCGTGACGTCGCCCGGCGGAACCACCGCGGCGGCGATCCGCCGGCTGGAGGGAAACGGGCTCCGAACAGCCTTTTTCGACGCTCTCGAAGCCGCGAAAATTCGTTCCGCCGAACTCGGCACGTCGACCGAATGAATATTCGATTGCCCACACCCGTCGCAGTAACCCCATCCGTCCCGCTAAGCTCGAAGTAGCACGTGCGTGTCTGTTCCGCCGGAGGGGAAGCCGGCGGCGCGAGACGTGCCGGAGGTAAGTGGTTGATGACGTCTGCAAAAAAACCGTCCAAGGGCTCGACCCCGGACGGACAACCGGCACTGGCCGGAACGCAATTTCTCACCGTCGCCGAGGTAGCGACGCTGATGAGAGTGTCCAAGATGACTGTGTATCGGTTGGTGCACAGCGGCGAACTGCCCGCCGTCCGTGTGGGCCGCTCGTTCAGAGTGCATGCGAAAGCAGTGCACGACTACCTCGAAACCTCGTACTTCGACGCCGGTTGACCGATCGGCACGAAGAGGGTCACCTCGGTTTCGCCGAAAGCGGTGCGACCGTGTTTCCCGGGAGCGGTGCGACCTCGTTTTCCGGGAGCGGACCCGCACCGGTACGATTAGCGACTGTCGTACCAGCCAGCTGGTGTCGTAAGGCGCTGAGCTAGTTAAAACGAGGCCCAGGCGCCATAGAGGCGCAAGGCGTACGTGACCGGCGTGCGCAGGAACGCTAGAGAAGAACGTGAGGGACACCCGCTATGGGTTCAGTGATCAAGAAGCGACGCAAGCGCATGTCGAAGAAGAAGCACCGCAAGCTGCTTCGCCGCACCCGAGTGCAGCGCAGGAAACTCGGTAAGTAAAGAGTTGCGTCTGGATGCCCGTCACCTCCGGTGGCGGGCATCCGTCGTTTCGCCGACCTCCTCCGCGTAGTGGGCGACCGACCAATTGTCGTTGTGCGGAGCGCCATCCCCCTCCTGCACGTATCGTTGACGTCACTCGCTACGTGATCGGGGGTTCTAGTGGTTGTGAGTGACGGAGACAGTACTAAGCGAACGGCGGTGCCGCGCGTCGTGCTGGTCACTGGAGCAAGCAGGTTTCTGGGTGGATACCTGGTCACCCGGCTCGCTCAGAATCCGGACATCGAACGGGTCATCGCGGTCGACGCGGTGTCGCCGAGCAAGGACATGTTGCGCCGCATGGGCCGCGCCGAGTTCGTGCGCGCCGACATTCGGAACCCCCTGATCGGCAAGGTCATTCGCAACGCCGAGGTCGACACCGTCGTGCACGCGTCGACGCTGGCACGCCCGCCGAAGTCGGGTAGTCGCGCGGCCATGAAGGACATGAACGTCATCGGCGCGATGCAGTTGTTCGCCGTCTGCCAGAAGGCGCCGACCGTCCGGAAGGTCGTGCTGCGCTCGGCCTCCGTGGTGTACGGCTGCAGCGCGAAGGACCCGGCCAAGTTCACCGAGGAGATGAGCGCCCGGCGGCGTCCCGCGGGCGCCTACGCGCGGGACTGCATCGAGATCGAGGGCTATCTGCGCGGGATGGGGCGTCGGCGCCCCGACATCGGCGTGTCGATTCTCCGCCTCGCACCGCTGGTCGGGCCCCGCCTCAACGCGACCGTCGCGCAATACCTCACCTCGCCGGTGGTGCCGACCATTCTCGGACGCGACGCACGCCTGCAGGTGCTGCACGAGGAAGACGCGCTGGCCGCACTGGAACGGGCCACGGTGTCGGGTCCGGCGGGCACGTTCAACGTCGCCGGCGACGGCGTGGTCATGATGTCCCAGGCCATCCGCCGCGCCGGGCGGATCGAGGTCCCGATGCCGTTCGGGTTGTTCCGCAACCTCGGACGTGCGCTGATGGGTCCGGTGATGCGGTCGTACACCACCGAGCAACTCGAGTACTTCCACTTCGGTTGCGGACTCGACACCACCCGCATGCGAAGCGAACTATCCTTCGAGCCACGGTGGACCTCGATGCAGGCGCTCGACGACTTCGCTCGCGCGGCAGGCGTCAAGGCGATCATCAAGAACGAATGGGTCGACGCAGCAGAAAACGCACTACTCGCTCTAACCGGCACGGCGAAAGGGGAGAGGTGAACGAAGTGGCGAAGGTCATTCCGCTGCACGGTGCGACAGCCGCGCGCGGGGCCGCTATCGGACGTTCGAGGCGTGAGCAGAGCGAGAGCCGACATCCGTCCGCGATGCCTCCACCCGCCGTGATCACCCCACCCCAGCCCGTCACCGAGTCCTCGGCCGTCGACGCCGTCCGCAACGCCCTGGCCGAGCAGATCGTCAACACCGCCGAGTTCGTGCGCCGCCGGCTGTCGGGCGATTATCACGTCGACGACTTCGGCTACGACCCGCACTTCGCCGAGAACGTGTGGCTCCCCATCCTGCGGCCGCTGTTCGACAAGTGGTTCCGCGTCGAGGTCAGCGGTCTGGAGAACATCCCGTCGACCGGTGGCGCGCTGGTGGTCGCCAACCATGCCGGTGTCCTGCCCATCGACGGTCTGATGACGTCCGTCGCCGTCCACGATCATCACCCCGCGCATCGCCCGCTGCGGATGCTGGCCGCCGATCTGGCGTTCGAGATGCCGCTGGTCGGCGGTGTCGCCCGCAAGGCCGGGCACACCCTCGCGTGCCACCCGGACGCCGTGCGCCTCCTGCAGGACGGGGAGGTCGCGGCCGTGTTCCCCGAAGGTTTCAAGGGCATCGGCAAACCGTTCAGCGAACGCTACAAGCTGCAGCGGTTCGGCCGCGGCGGCTTCGTGTCCGCCGCCATGCGGACCGGTGCGCCCATCATTCCGTGCTCGATCGTCGGGTCCGAGGAGATCTACCCGAAGATCGGCGAACTCGGGACGCTCGCGCGGCTGCTGGGGATGCCGTACTTCCCGGTGACCCCGCTGTTCCCGCACTTCGGACCGCTCGGCCTCGTTCCGCTGCCGTCGAAGTGGTACATCGAGTTCGGCAAGCCGATCGTCACCGACACCTACGACGCGGCGGCGGCCGACGACCCGATGGAACTGTTCGAGGTCACCGACCACGTCCGGGAGACCATCCAGCAGACGCTGTACCGGCTCCTCGCGAAGCGCCGGAACGTGTTCCTGGGCTGAAGCCCTGAGCCGCTGCGTGCGGCTCAGGCCGCCTGTTCGCGGCGGCGCGCGACGATCGCGGCGAGTGCGCCGCCGGCAGCGCCGAGGAGCAGCGCCGTGGGGACGCCGATCTTGGCGGCCTTGCGTCCGGTCCGAAAGTCCCGGATCTCCCAGCCCCGGTTCTTGGCGAGCTCGCGCAGATCGGTGTCGGGGTTGATCGCGACCGCGGTGCCGACGAGCGACAGCATCGGCACGTCGTTGTGGCTGTCCGAGTAAGCGGTGCAGCGTTTGAGGTTGAGTCCCTCTCGGACGGCCAGGGCCCGCACGGCGTGTGCCTTGCCGAGGCCGTGCAGGATGTCGCCCACCAGGCGTCCCGTGAACATCCCGTCCTCGCTTTCGGCCACCGTGCCGAGGGCACCGGTGAGGCCGAGGCGCTTCGCGATGACCTGGGCCAGCTCCACCGGGGTCGCGGTGACGAGCCACACCTGCTGACCGGCGTCGAGATGCATCTGCGCCAGCGCCCGGGTGCCGGGCCAGATCTTGTCGGCGATCACCTCGTCGTAGATCTCCTCACCGAGCCGGGCGAGCTCGGCCGTCGAGCGTCCGGAGACGAACGAGAGGGCCTTCTCCCGGCCGGAGGCGACGTCGTCGCTGCTCTCCTTGCCGGTGACGCGGAACTTGATCTGCTTCCACGCGAAGTCGACGAGGTCGGACGTCTTCAGATACTTGCGGGCGGCGAGTCCGCGGGCGAAGTGGATGATCGAGGCGCCCTGGACCATCGTGTTGTCGACGTCGAAGAACGCGGCCGCGGTGAGGTCGAGGGGAACGTCGTGTTCCACCAGTTCGGTTTCCTCGCCGGACGCGACGTGAAGTGCGAGGGCCGCATCGGCACTCGCCTCACCTGCGACGTTGGCACGTACCTCGGCTTCGCTGGGTCCCAGCGGATTCCTGAACTGGCGTCGGCCCGGGAGGATGATCCCCGCCAGACCTGAACCGAAACCCGTGCCGTTCGGTAGTGATCGCGCAGGCACTCGCACCTCCCGTATCGCAGAAGCCTCTGGGAGCAGCCTATCCCCCGAATCGGAGACGGGGCGGGTGGATGGCCGCGCTGGGGGAACTGTGTGACGTTCATCTCCGAGTCGATTGGCGTCAGCGGACCCCGAAACGGCACAGTGACTCCACCGGAGGCGTCGAAAGGAAGTGACGAGGCATGAGCACGGACGGACACGAGGTGACGCTTCTCACGAGGGCGGGGTGCGGTGCGTGCGCGCCGGCCCGCGAGGTGCTGCTGGTTCTGTGCGAGGAGTTCGGGCTGGAACTGACGTGCATAGACGTCGACGAGGCGGCGGCCACGAACCCCGAATTGCGGGCCGAATTCGGCGACCGATTGCCGGTGGTATTGCTCGACGGACGTGAGCACAGTTACTGGGAGGTCGACGAAGAGCGCCTTCGCTCGGATTTACGCAAGTAAGGGAACCCTAAAAATGGGATCTTCCGATGCCGTGCAGGTAGGACCGCATGTCGCGCAGTCGCAGCGACTTTGTGCATGGGTTCACAAGCAGTTACCGTGGTGTGAACAATTCCCCGGAGCATCGTGAAGAACGGCATCGAATGCCGGTCGGACGAGGAGCCAACGACGTGACCGAAACGCACCAGACGCATGGGTCTGTGGCCCCTGGCGTCACAGGGGCGGTCGGGCAATCGGTGGTCGGGTCTCCGGCCCCCACGGTCTCCGGCGCGGCTCCGCTCCCCGAATCGCGGGACATCCCCCAGGCTACGGTGACGCGCCTCGCGACGTACCTGCGGGTCCTCGGAGTGCTGACGGAACGCGGCACGATCATCGTCTCGAGCGAGGAACTCGCCGCCGCTTCCGGTGTCGGCTCCGCGAAGCTCCGCAAGGACCTTTCCTTCCTGGGCCCGAACGGTGTGCGCGGTGTCGGCTACGACGTGACGCGCCTGCGGGCCCGCATCGAGCGCGCGCTCGGCCTGGACCGCGGACACAAGGTGGTGCTCGTCGGCGTCGGAAACCTCGGCCAGGCGCTCGCCGGATACGGCGGCTTCGGCCGTCGCGGGTTCTCCATGGTCGGACTGTTCGACAGTGATCCGGCGCGGGTCGGTGCGCCGGTAGGCGACCTCACCGTGCGGCATGTCGACGAACTCGAGCAGGCCTGCGCCGAACTCGAGGCCACCATCGGTGTCATCTCGACGCCCGACGAGGCGGCGCAGGAAGTCGCCGACCGTCTGGTTCGCGCCGGACTGCGCTGCATCCTCAGCTTCTCGCCGACCTCGCTCGACGTTCCCGATCACGTCGAGATGCGCCGCGTCGACCTCGCGGTCGAAATGCAGGTCCTCTCGTTCAACAGCGCACGCAACACGGAGTCGGTCCCCACCGCTCCCCGCGTCCGCATCGGACATTCGGCTGTCCCGTCCACCGCACCAAGAAACGGATCAGTGATCGCGCCGTGAGTGTTCTGCTTGTCGGGGTCTCGCACAGGACGGCCCCGGTGCCGGTTCTCGAGCGGGTCGCTGTCACCGACACCGATCGCCCGAAGCTGACGGACAAGCTTCTGGCGTCGTCGCACATCTCGGAGGCGATGATCGTCTCCACCTGCAACCGGGTGGAGATCTACGCCGTCGTCGATGCGTTCCACGGTGCGCTGGCCGAGGTCGGCGAATTGCTCGCCGACCATTCCGGGCTGGATCTCACCGATCTGCACCGGCACGCGTACGTGCGCTACAGCGAGGCTGCGGCGGAGCACCTGTTCGCCGTGGCCAGTGGCCTCGACTCGATGGTGATCGGCGAGCAGCAGATCCTGGGGCAGATCAGGACCGCCTACGCGTCGTCCGACGCGCAGCAGGCCGCGGGCCGCACGCTGCACGAGCTCGCGCAGCAGGCGCTGCGCGTCGGTAAGCGAGTGCACTCGGAGACGGGCATCGATTCCGCGGGCGCGTCCGTCGTATCCGTGGCCCTCGACCGGGCTGCCGGCATCGTGGGCGACGGCGGATTGACCGGACGCACCGCCGTCGTGGTCGGGGCCGGGTCCATGGGCGGCCTGTCGGTCGCGCACCTCACGCGTGCCGGGATCGGCCGCATCGTCGTCGTGAACCGCACCAAGGAACGTGCGGAGCACCTCGCCGGCACGGCCCGGTCCAACGGCGTCGAGGCGGAGGCCCTCGAACTGGGTGAACTCCCGGCGGCAATGGCCCAGGCGGATGTCCTCGTGACCTGTACCGGCGCGGTCGGCGCCGTCGTCACGCTCGCGGACACTCACCGCGCGCTGGCACAGCCCGGCCGCGACGCCGACCGCCCCCTCGTCATCTGCGACCTCGGACTGCCCCGCGACGTCGAACCCGCCGTGTCGGGTCTGCCCGGGGTCACCGTCCTCGACATGGAATCGCTGCAGCGCGATCCCGCCGCAGGCGCCGCCGCATCCGACGCCGACGCCGCCCGGACGATCGTCGCCGCCGAGCTCGCCAACTACCTCGCCGGCCAGCGGCTGGCGGAGGTGACGCCGACCGTCACCGCCCTGCGCCAGCGCGCCGCGGACGTGGTCGAGGCGGAGCTGATGCGACTGGATTCGCGTCTGCCCGGACTCGACGACCCCGAGCGCGACGAGGTCGCACGCACCGTGCGGCGAGTGGTCGACAAGCTCCTCCACGCGCCCACCGTCCGGGTGAAGCAACTCGCCTCCGCACCCGGTGGCGATTCCTACGCCGCCGCCCTGCGGGAACTGTTCGAACTCAGCCCCGGATCCGTCGAGGCCGTCGCGAAGCCCACCGACCTCGGCGGCGCCACCGACCTGAGCGCCATCGACATCACGGACGGCTTCATCGCCGGCCAGGACCCGCGCCTGCGCCGCTTCGCCACAGACGACAACCATGGGAAGGAATCGCAGGCATGAGCGCCGTCGGCACCCGTACGCTGCGGATCGGAACCCGTGGGAGTGAGCTCGCGACCACCCAGGCCGGCACCGTGCGCGACGCACTGATCTCGGCCGGGCACGACGCCGAGCTCGTCATCATCAAGACCAAGGGCGACCAGTCCATGGAATCGGTGGAGAAGATCGGCGTCGGCGTCTTCACCGCCGAACTCCGGGAAGCGCTCGCCGACGGCCGGGTCGACGTGGCCGTCCACTCCTACAAGGACCTGCCGACCGCCCCCGACGAGCGGTTCACCATCGCCGCCATTCCGCCGCGCGAGGATCCCCGCGACGCGCTCGTGGCCCGCGACGGACTGGTCCTGGGCGAACTGCCCGCCGGTTCGAAGGTCGGCACGTCCGCTCCGCGGCGCACGTCGCAGCTCCGTGCGCTGGGCCTCGGTCTCGACATCCGTCCGCTGCGCGGCAACCTGCAGCGGCGCCTCGGCAAGGTGGAGTCCGGCGAACTCGACGCCGTCGTCCTGGCCCGGGCGGGTCTGGCGCGGATCGGACGACTGGACCTGATCACCGAGTCCATCGAACCGGTCCAGATGCTGCCCGCACCCGCGCAGGGCGCGCTCGCCGTCGAATGTCTGTCGGCGAACACCGCGCTCGTTGCGATCCTGTCGGAGCTCGACGACCCGAACAGCCGTGCCGCCGTCACCGCGGAACGCGCACTGCTCGCCGAGCTCGAGGCCGGCTGCACCGCGCCCGTCGGCGCCATCGCCGAGGTCGTCGAATCACTCGACGACGACGGCCGCATCTTCGACGAACTGTCCGTCCGGGGCTGCGCCGCAGCCATCGACGGCTCCGACGTCATACGCACGGGGGCCGTGGGCTCCCCGGAGAACGCCGAAGAACTCGGCCGCTCCGTCGCGCGTGAGCTTCTCGAGCTCGGTGCGCGGGAGCTGATGAATGTCACCGAGGCCGGTGATGCCGATGTTTGATGTGCGAAGGCCGACTGATCGGCCGATCCGCTACCTGTACCCATCTCGACACATGATCGCACTGGAGAATTACCGATGAGCCGAGTCCGTAAGAACACCCCCGGACGAATCCTGTTCGTGGGATCCGGACCGGGCGATCCGGCACTGCTCACCGTGCACGCACGGGATGTCCTTGCCGCAGCGACCCTCGCCTTCACCGACCCCGACGTCGACAGGGGCGTCACGGTCCTGGTGGGCACCGACCTGGGCGTCGACGCCGAGACCGGTGAGCCGCTCGCCGAGGTCCGTCCCGCACTGGGTGAGCCGGCGGAGGTCGCGAAGACCCTCGTCCACGAGGCGAAGAACGGCCACGACGTCGTGCGTCTGGTGTCCGGCGACCCGCTGACCACCGACTCCGTGATCGCCGAGGTTACCGCCGTCGCCCGCACCCAGGTGCAGTTCGAGGTCCTGCCGGGCCTGCCGTCCGCGTCCGCCGTCCCCTCCTACGCCGGCATGGCACTGGGGTCGGGACACACCGAGGCCGACGTCCGCGGCGAGGTCGACTGGGCTGCCCTGGCCGCTGCACCCGGACCGCTGGTCCTGCACGCCACGTCGGGTCACCTGGCCGAGACGGCGAGCGCCCTCGTCGAGCACGGCCTGGCTCCGCAGACCCCGGCGGCCATCACGGTCCGCGGCACCACCCGGCAGCAGCGCACCGTCGAGGCCACCCTCGCGACGCTGAACGAGGCCGGTTCCGAACTGGTCGGTTCGCTGGTCGTGACGGTCGGCAAGGTCGTCGCCCAGCGCAACAAGATGTCCTGGTGGGAGTCGCGCGCACTGTACGGCTGGAAGGTCCTGGTGCCGCGCACCAAGGATCAGGCAGGCGAAATGAGCGACCGCCTCGTCACGCACGGTGCCATCCCGATCGAGGTGCCCACCATCGCCGTCGAGCCGCCCCGCAGCCCGGCGCAGATGGAACGGTCCGTGAAGGGTCTCGTCGACGGCCGCTACCAGTGGGTGGTCTTCACGTCCACCAACGCGGTGCGTGCGGTGTGGGAGAAGTTCGAGGAGTTCGGGCTCGACGCCCGCGCGTTCTCCGGCGTCAAGATCGCCTGCATCGGTGAGGCCACGGCCGCCAAGGTCCGCTCGTTCGGAATCAACCCCGAACTCGTGCCCTCCGGTGAGCAGTCGAGCGAAGGCCTGCTGGCCGAATTCGCGCCCTACGACGACGTGTTCGACCCGGTCAACCGGGTTCTGCTGCCCCGCGCCGACATCGCCACCGAGACGCTGGCCGAGGGCCTGCGCGAACGTGGCTGGGAAATCGACGACGTCACCGCGTACCGCACCGTCCGGGCTGCGCCGCCGCCGGCCGAGACCCGCGAGATGATCAAGACCGGTGGGTTCGACGCCGTCTGCTTCACCTCGTCGTCGACCGTCCGCAACCTCGTCGGCATCGCCGGAAAGCCGCACGCGCGCACCCTCGTTGCCTGCATCGGTCCCAAGACCGCCGAGACGGCCATCGAGTTCGGCCTGCGCGTGGACGTGCAGCCGGAGTCTGCTCAGGTCGGCCCGCTGGTCGAGGCTCTCGCCGAGCACGCCGCGCGCCTGCGTGCCGAGGGCGCACTACCCCCGCCGCGCAAGAAGTCCCGCGCCCGGCGATAGGCGCTGCGCGCCTGTGCGCCTTTTTGGTTGCTCCAACTACCAAAAAGGCGCACGGGCCCGACGAAGGAGGGCACGTCCTTGTTCCCGACCCACCGACCGCGACGGCTTCGCCGGACACCGGCCCTGCGTCGTCTCGTCGCCGAGACTTCGCTCGAGCCACGGCATCTCGTGTTGCCGATGTTCGTCGCGGACGGTATCGACGAGTCTCGTGAGATCTCGTCGATGCCCGGCGTCTTCCAGCACACACCCGACTCGCTGCGGCGGGCGGCGACGGAAGCGGTCGAGGCGGGTCTCGGCGGACTCATGCTCTTCGGGGTGCCGCGTCCCGACGACAAGGACGCCGAGGGGTCCGGCGCGTCCGATCCGGACGGCATCCTGAACCGCGGATTGCGCTGGCTCGCAGACGAAGTCGGCGATGCGACGGTGATCATGGCGGACACCTGCCTGGACGAGTTCACCGACCACGGTCACTGCGGTGTCCTCGACGCGAGCGGTGCGGTCGACAACGACCTCACGCTGCAGCGGTACGTCGACATGGCGGTCGCGCAGGCCGAGGCCGGCGCGCATCTGCTCGGTCCGAGCGGAATGATGGACGGCCAGGTCGCCGCCATCCGGAAGGCACTCGACGACGCGGGCTACACCGATGTCGGTCAGCTCGCGTACTCGGCGAAGTACGCGTCGGCGTTCTACGGTCCGTTCCGCGAGGCTGTCGGTTCGTCGTTGCAGGGTGATCGCCGCACGTACCAACAGGATTCGGCCAATCGCCGGGAGTCTCTGCGTGAGGTGGACCTCGACATCGACGAGGGCGCCGACATGGTGATGGTGAAGCCGGCGATGTCCTACCTTGACGTCCTGCGCGAGACGGCGGACCGCTCGCCCGTCCCGGTTGCGGCGTATCAGATCTCGGGTGAGTATTCGATGATCACGGCCGCCGCGCAGAACGGCTGGATCGACCGCGACGCCGCGATCCTCGAATCGCTCACCAGTATCCGCCGTGCAGGCGCGGACGTCGTGCTGACGTACTGGGCGACCGAAGCGGCCGGCTGGTTGTGATCGTCTCGTCGGCGGATACGGTAGTGCCATGACCCAGCAGTGGCCACCGACACCGCCGCACCAGGCTCCGCATCAGCAGAGCCCGTCGCCGCACGATTTCCCGTACCCCCCGCCGGTGCCGCAGCCGAAGCCCGAACGTCCGGCACCGGTCGACGTGGGCACCGCAGCCCAGTTGCTGTGGGCGGTGGCCGGGCTCGGTCTGCTCCAGGCATTGGCCGCGATGGTTCTGGTGGTGGGGGAGAAGTCGACGTTCGTCGACGAACTGATGAACAACCCCAGCGTCACATCCGGCGAGGTCGACATGAGCCGCGACAGCGTGGAGACGCTGTTCTACGTAGGTATCGGGCTGACGGTCGTGCTCATCCTGATCCTCACCGGGCTCTTTCTCCTGTTCGTGCACTTCATGCGCAAGGGCCGGAACTGGGCCCGGATGCTGCTCACCATCGCGTGCGTGATGATGGTGGTGTGGACCGTCCCGGTGCTCTTCGGCATCGGATCCGACGGTAGCGGCACCGCGCTCGCTCTCGGCGGCGTGCAGATCCTCCAGGCCGTGGTGGCCGTCGGCGCCGTCGTGCTGATGCACCGCAAGGATTCCAACAGCTACTTTCTGAGGTTGCCCCCCTCCGGCGAGTAGCTTCGATTTGCTCGTGAAACATAAAGATGTACCGTGAAGTACGTCACAAGGGCAGACCGCAGACTTCATTTCGACCGAAGGACTTTTCTCCATGCGCGCTGACGATCGAGCACACGGGTCTCGCAAGGAAGCACTGATGTTCGCGATCATCGTGGCGTTCGTGCTGCTGACTCTGTTGCTCGTCGTGATCCCGGGCGCCCTCTCCTGACGTGCCTCACGTTTTCCTCGCGGGCCACGATGTCGCAGGATGAGCGTGTGAGCGAACCAGCCGTCCTGTTCAGTGAGCCCGGCGCCCGCTGGCGGCTGGTGGCGTTCGGTCCGGTGTTCTGCCTGATCGCCTTGATCATCGAACTGCTGACCGGCCCGGTCGTGCACTGGTTCGCGCTGCCGCTGTTCGCGGTGCTGCTCAGCGGGTTCGTCTACGTGCAGGTGGTGGCGGCCCGCAGACACGCCAGCGTCGAACTCACGACGTCGTCGTTGCGGCAGGGCACCGAAGATCTGCCGATCGCCGAGATCCTGAAGATCATGCCACCCGCCGACCCCGAGGCGTACGTACAGCAGCCGTGGGAGACGGCCCGGAGTCTGGGCGAACTGTCCGCGGTTCCCCGGCGACGCACCGGAATCGGACTCCGACTGCGGGGCGGCGCCCTGGTGCAGGCGTGGGCGAAGGACGACGAGGGACTCCGCGCGCAGCTCGAGTCGTTGCTCGCGAAGTCGGCGGGCGGGTCGGCGGAATGAACCGCGGGACCGTCGTGGCGGCAGCGGAGTGGATCGGCGCCATGGTCGGCGTCGTCGCCGCCGTGTGGTGCTGGAACCATGCCCAGGTCACATCTGAGTTCGGGCCCGTGGCGCCGGGTGCACCCTCCTTCGCGGGAACCGCGTATTCGGGGTCGTGGATCGCCGTCGCCGCCGGACTGGTGACAGTCGCCGGGTTGCTGGTGATCGACTCGGTGCGCCGGTTGCGGTCCGGCCCGGCGGGCGAACCCGCCGAGCCGCCGTCGTCACCGGAAGATCTGGGTCTTGCGGACGGTGTCGGTCCCGGGACCGTCGAGCATCGCGGAGCCGAGTAGCGCTTCGGGAACCCCGAGTCCCTCGATCAAGGTCTGCGCGTGCGGCCGCAGCGACCGGCATCGTTCGTTGATTCCCCGCTGCACCGCCTTCGACCGCTCCACCGACAGCTGCCGGTGCTCCATGAACCAGGCCTTGTCTTCCTCGATCACGCTCAGCGCGTAGAGGTCGCAGACATCGCTCAGCAGTTCGCGGGCCTCGTCGTCCTCGCATTCGTCGATGCCGGCGACGAACGCCTCGAGCACGACCCGGTCGATGTGGGCCTGCGCGGCGTGCAGCACGTGATCCTGCACGAAATTGAAGGCGTCGAACGGGTTCTCCTCACGCTTCTGCGCGCCCTGGAGGCGACGGGCGGCGGTCGAGAGCAGGTACTGCTCGCGGTCCTCGAACATCGTCAGCTGGGTGCCGCGGTTGAAGAGGCTGCCGTCCTCCTCGTTGTCCTGCCTCGTGTCGAGGATCGTCTGGATGATCTGCTGCGCGGCGGTCCGCTTCTTGACGACGTCGGAGACCGTGGTGGCCGCGAAGCGCATCCATTCGACGGGGCTCATGCCGCGTACCTCGTCCGCGTAGGACGTGAGCAGTTCCTTGGCCACCAGCTGCGTCAGGACGTGGTTGTCGCCCTCGAATGTCGTGAACACATCGGTGTCCGCCTTGAGCGCCGTGAGACGGTTCTCGGCCATGTACCCGGCGCCGCCACACGCTTCACGGGCCTCCTGGATCGCGCGGGTGGCGTGCCAGGTGTTCGCAACCTTGAGCCCGGCGGCGCGGCCCTCGAGCTCACGCTGTTCCTGGGGGTCGGCGTCGGCACTGCTCTGGATCTCGTGCATCTTGGCGACGAGCTCGTTCTGGGCGAACTGCAGAGCGTAGGAGTGTGCGATCAACGGGAACAGCCTGCGCTGGTGGACGAGGTAGTCCATGAGCAGCACCTCGTCCTCGTCCTGCGGTGCATTGAACTGCCTGCGCTGCAATGCATATCGGGTCGCGATCGACAATGCGACGCGGGCGGCGGCGCCGGCCGACCCGCCCACCGTGACGCGTCCCCGCACGAGAGTGCCCACCATCGTGAAGAATCGGCGGTTCGCGTTGTCGATCGGCGAGGTGTACGTGCCGTCGGGTTCCACGTCGGCGTACTTGTTGAGAAGGTTCTCCCGCGGAATTCTCACCTGGTCGAACGTGATTCGGCCGTTGTCGACGCCGGGAAGCCCGCCCTTGTACCCGCAGTCCGACGTGTGCACGCCGGGGAGGTCGTTGCCGTCCTCGTCACGGATCGGCACCACGAAGCAGTGCACACCCTGCGACTCGCCGCCCGTGATCAACTGCGCGAACACGGCTGCCATCGTCGCGTGCTGCGCCGCCCCGCCGATGTAGTCCTTGCGCGAGGACGGCGTGGGGGAGTGGATGACGAATTCGCCGGCGTCCGCGTCGTACGTGGCGGTGGTTTCGAGTGCCTGCACGTCGCTGCCGTGACCCGTCTCGGTCATCGCGAAACAACCCAGCAGATCCAGGTCGACGAGACGCTTCACGTACGCCTCGTGATGGCGCGCGGTGCCGAGATTCTCGATCGCGCCGCCGAACAGTCCCCACTGCACGCCTGCCTTGACCATCAGGGACAGGTCGGACATCGCGAGCATCTCGATGCTCGTCACTGCGGCGCCGGCGTCACCGGTGCCGCCGTGGTCTTTCGCGAATCCGTCGGCGGCATAGCCGTTGCTCGCGAGCAGACGCAACTGCGCCAGCGTCTTGGTGCGAGCCTCGTCGAGGTCGGGGGTGTAGTGCGGCGCGAAGTCGGGGGAGCCGGACAATTCCGCCCTGACGCGCTCGCGTACCTCCCGCCAGCGTCCGTCGAGTGTGCTTCTCAGGTGGTCAGCTGTGGTGGCCATGACTCGACAGTAGCCGTCGCCGTGAGGCGCGCGATGTCGGTCGAGGAACAGGTCGGGCGATCAGGGCACAGCGAAGGTGCCGAAGCCCGGGAGCAAGGACTGTGGGTATTCGGCCGGCGCCGTCGTGCTGACGACGATTCGTCCGGCGCCGGTGATCACAGCGACCTCGGGGCGAGGCGAGTCGGTCGAGCCGACGGGAATCGTGGCCGCGCCACTCGCTCCGGTGTACCGCCGAGAAGCATTCTTGCTCTACGCATCTGCGGTCACCTCCCTCCGGCCGACCGGAACATCGGACGTGCGAGATCTGTCGGCAGATTGCGACAAGTGTTGTCGGTACAGCCGTGTACTGTGCTCGTATGCGCAGCAGCCCGCACCAAGGCTAGCCCCGGTCCGGGGCCGCCCCGATTCAGGAGAAACCTGATGCGTGCTGCTGTCTGCAATGCCCTGTTCGCCGTGTTCGACCACCAGATCTGCTGTGGCCGGATCCCGGAATGGACCGCCCATGTCGGCCAGGAGTGGGACACCTACGATGTCGCACCCTTCAATCTGTACAACGTGATCTGGCGGATCCAGCACTGGATTCGCAGCGGCATCCGCGACTGACCGGGTCGGTATCGGGTACTCCCGTGCGGTGAGCTTTTCCCACGCACTACGGTCCGCCGTCACAGGTGCAGGCACTTGGTGGGCCTCCGCGCCGAGTGGCACCGCACGCCACCCGATCAGCATCACCACGGCGTCGGTGTCACTCGAGGAACAGCATCGGCGACGGGTGCGGAAATACGTGATCGTGGCGTCCGGCAGGACTCTCGCGTTCCTGCTGTCGGCGGTGGTCTACGGAGTCACCGGCAACCCGTGGGCGGCTGTGGCGATCATCGGTGTGTCGCTTCCGCTGCCGTGGTTCGTCGGCCTGATCGTCCACGATCTACCGCCGTGGCAGAACGAAGAGCCCCGCAGTGGTGGTGGGTGAGCCGCACGATCGGGGCGATCATTGGAAGCGCGGTCGCGTCGATCACCAGAAGAGAGTGCCGGGCCCGCCCTTGAACGGGCCGACCACCCGATCGGTGATCCACCCGCCGTAGAAACCCCCGGTCTGTGGCCGCACCCGCTCGCCCTCGACGAAACATCCGTCCATCGGTCCCGGCATCACCGCCACGTACCCGACGAGGGATTCGTACCCGGCAACCGGTCGGGGATAGTGCCACGCCGCACGCGCGGCGACGTGTCCGCCCGCGACGACGTCGAAATAGTCGGCCCGCCCCTTCCACTCGCACACGGTGCTCCAGGCAATCGGACGCAGGACCCCCTCGGCGAAGCACCTGCGCGGCAGGTAGTACGTCGGCGGGTGGCTCGTCTCGAGCAGTCGCAGCGGGTTGCGTGTGCGTGCGACGAGTTGCCCGCCGAACCACACCTCCACCAGTTCGTCGCTCCCTCGGACCGCGGGAGGGCGCGGGTAGTCCCACACCGATTCCTGCCCCGGACCGACGGGGTCCGGCACGGGGTGGCCGCTCGTCACGGAAGGTCCGCCGACGTTGTCAGAACGGCAATCCCATGAACAGTCCGCCCACGACTACCTCCCGCAGTGCGTTCGATCATGTTCAGCGGACCCTCTCGGTTCCGTCGGTGATCGTGGCGAGGTATCCCACCGGGTCGTGCCAGAAGGCGGTGAACAGGTCGGCGAGTACGGCAGGGTCGGCGATCAGGGGTGTGATGTGGCCGGCGCCGTCCACCGTGGTGGCCGCGGCGTGCGGCATTGTCGCCGCGGCGGCCCGTGCCCGCTCGATGGAGATCATCGTGTCTGCGCGGGGGACGACCATCAGCGTCGGCGCTACGATCCGGGGGATGAGAGGGTCAAGCCCCTTGCGGTGCAGCATGATCGACTGCATCGCCTCGTGCATGCCCCGTCGCGGAGCCTGCCGGAAGGTGCGTGAGACGGCTAGGAACTGTTGCTGGTGAGTTCGTGAAAGCTCCTTGCCGAGAAGGACGTTCATCACCGCGGTTGTGAGCGGTGGAATCGGCCCGGCGATGCGGTAGGCCCACACCATCGGCACGATCCTGGCGCGCTCCCGGCGGGTGAGGGCTTCGATCGGTGTTCCGATGGTGACCACGGTGCGGCACCGGTCGGGAGTGTGGGCGGCCGCGACGAGTCCGACGTGTCCACCCCAGGCGTTGCCCACCCAGTCGACGGGCTCGGTGACGTCGAGTGCGTCGAGGACGGCGATGGCCGCCGCCGCACACTCCTCCATCGTGAACCGCCGCTGCACGGCGGTACTCGCTCCATGGCCGGGTCCGTCGATCGATATCAACTGCCGGTGCGCGACCAGATGGCTGCGCAGGGGCGCCCAGGTCGTCGAGTCGACGAACAGGCTGTGCCACAGCACGGTCGGCGGTCCGCTGCCGGTGACGTGGACGGCGAGGTTCCCGACGCTCGTCGGGATGGTCCGGGTGATCGATTGTGTGTCCATGGGATGCCCCGGGTGCGTGATGTCGAGTATTGCTTCGGAAACCAAAACTTCGGTAACCGTAGTATTCTCCTGTGTCATGGAGCCGTCAAGAGGTTTGCCGTCCGATCGGCCGGCGGTAGGACAGCTGCTGGTTCGTTTGCTTCACGAGTTCCGCCGGGAGTTGAGCGAGCCCATGGCAGAGCGCGGTTACGGCGACATCCGCCCGCCGCATCTGCAGATCTTCGGCAACATCGGCTGGGACGGGCGGCGGTTGACGGAGATCGCCTCACGCGCCGAATTGAGCCTGTCCGCCGCATCCGAACTGATCAACGATCTCGAGGACCTCGGGTATGTCGAGCGGGTTCCGGACACGCGGGACCGGCGGGCGAAACTGGTCGTCCCGACCGCGCGGGGACGGCAGGCGCTGCAGGACGCCGCGGTGCGGGTCGCCGAGATCGAGCACCACTGGGGCGGCATCGTCGGCCACGACCGGTTCGACGACGCCTGCTACCTGCTCAGTTCACTGCTGGACGAGCTGAGTCCCGAGGGCCGTTGACAGTTGGCGGCGGGACCGCGGCGCGGACGAGTTGCTCGTGACGCAGGGCGATCTGGGTCTGCGTCGCGATGACCGTCGACGAGCGAAGGACGTTGTGCCCGTCGACGATCGAGTTGATCACCCGCTGCAGGTCGGCGTGGGTGCGCGCCACCACGCGGACCAGGACGTCGCCGGCTCCGGTGATCGTGTGTGCCTCGAGTACTTCGGGGATAGCGGTGAGGTGCTCGACGACCGCGGAGTGCCCGTTGCCCTGGGCTATCTCGAGGGTGGCGAACGCGACCACCGGAAACCCCAGAGCCTCCGCGTCGAGGGTCGGTGCCGAACTGGCGATCACGCCGGTGCGTTCGAGTCGATCGAGCCGGGCCTGAACGGTGCCGCGCGCCACCCCCAGGCGTCTCGACGCCTCGAGCACCCCGACCTTCGGCTCGGCATGCAGCAGGTCGAGCAGTGCGGCGTCGAGCTGATCGATACTCATGGCGTCCCTGGTCAATATGTAGGGTCGATCCGTATTTGTATCCAGCATTCTGTACAGATTGAACAGCGTCAAGAAGCACCGTTGCGCAGTGATGTGTGCTGGATCACAGTGAGGTATGACTACCGCCGACATTCGCCTGACGCCCCGCGAGGTGGCCGCACACCTGGAGACCGACGAGCTCCGGCAGTTGGTCGGGCTCGTCGAACACGACGACGCGTCGGACCCGTTTCCCGTGGTCGCGATGGATGCCGTGGTCTTCGTGTGCGGCAACGCGACGCAGAGCGTGCAGTACTTCGTCTCCACGTGGGGCATGACCCTCGTCGCCTACGCCGGGCCGGAAACCGGTCAGCGCTCGCACAAGTCGTTCGTCCTCGAGTCCGGTTCGGCACGGTTCGTGCTGCACGGCGCCGTGGATCCGAAGAGCCCGCTCGCGGACCATCACCGGGCCCACGGCGACGGCGTGGTGGACCTGGCGATGGAAGTTCTCGACGTCGACCGCTGCATCGCGCACGCACGCTCGCAGGGGGCCACCATTCTCGAGGAGCCGCGCGACGCCACCGATCAGTTCGGCACCGTGCGGCTCGCGGCGATCGCCACGTATGGCAGCACCCGGCACACCATCGTCGACCGCAGCCGGTACGACGGCCCCTACCTACCCGGATTTGTTCCGCGCACCAGCGGTTTCGCGGCGCGACCGGGTAAACCCACGCGGTTGTTCCAGGCGCTCGACCACGCCGTCGGCAATGTCGAGATGGGCCGGATGGATCACTGGGTCCGGTTCTACAACCGGGTCATGGGGTTCACGAACATGGCCGAATTCGTCGGCGACGACATCGCCACGGAGTACTCGGCACTCATGTCGAAGGTCGTGGCGAACGGCAACCACCGGGTGAAGTTCCCGCTCAACGAACCCGCGGTGGGCAAGAAGAAGTCGCAGATCGACGAATATCTCGAGTTCTACGGTGAGCCGGGCTGCCAGCATCTGGCCCTCGCGACCGGAGACATCCTCGCGACGGTGGACGCGCTGCGGGCCGAGGGCGTCGAGTTCCTGAACACACCCGATGCGTATTACGAGGACCCCCAGTTGCGTGCCCGGATCGGGAAGGTGCGGGTGCCGGTGGAGGAACTGCAGAAGCGCGGAATCCTCGTCGACCGCGACGAGGACGGATACCTCCTGCAGATCTTCACCAAACCGCTCGGCGACCGGCCGACCGTGTTCTTCGAGCTGATCGAACGGCACGGTTCGCTCGGGTTCGGGGCGGGCAACTTCCAGGCACTGTTCGAATCCATCGAGCGCGAGCAGGCGGCGCGGGGCAATCTGTGAACCTCCGATCGGCACGCAGTGCATCATCGACTGATGGATGACACGGATCGGGGAACGTTCGCAGGGAAAGTCGCTCTCGTCACCGGGGCCTCCTCGGGGCTCGGGCGGGCCGTCGCCCGGCTCCTCACCGACCGCGGGGCGCGCGTCTTCGGGGTCGCGCGGGACGGGGATGCGCTGCGGCAGAACATGATCGAGATCGCCGGACCGGAGGCCGCGGGGCACTGTGCGCCCGCGGACGTGGCGTCGCCGGAAGCATGCGGCGCGGCCGTGGCAGCCTGCGTCTCCGGGCTCGGCGGGCTCGACGTCCTGATCAACGTCGCCGGTTCGCACACCCTCCGGCACACCGCGGACGTCACGGACGAAGACTGGGCACGCGATCTCGCCGTGAACCTGAACGGGCCGTTCTACCTGTCGCGGGCAGCGCTGCCGCATCTGCTCGAACGCGGAGGCAACATCGTCAACGTCGCGTCCGTCGCCGGACTGGAGGGGCAGGCGTACTCGGCCGGCTACTGCGCCGCCAAGCACGGACTGGTGGGTCTCACCCGCGCGATGGCACTCGAGTTCACCGGCACGCCGCTGCGGATCAACGCCGTCTGCCCGGGCGGGATGATGACGCCCCAGGTCACCAATTTCGCGTTCCCCGACGGTGTCGATTTCGAGCTCGTCATGAAGTCGGCCTCCCCGAGAGGGCTGATGGAACCCGAGGACGTGGCGAAGACGGTGGCCTTCCTCGCATCCGGCGACGCGTCCGCCATTCACGGAGCCGTGTACTCGGTGGACAACGGGAAAATGGCATGAGCCTCGTCGAAGGCCCGATCTTCCAGATCTGCTGGGTCGTCGACGACATCGAGTCGGCGGAGCGGTACTTCACGGAACAGTTGGGCGTCGCGCGATGGTTGCGGCTCCCGGACGTGCACTTCGGCCCCGAGCACTGCGCATACCGCGGGCGGCCCGCCGACTACGTGGTCCACGTGTCGCTCGGATACGCCGGCGGACAGCAGCTCGAGCTGATCCAGCCGGTGTCGGGACGCAACCTCTATACAGAACAGCTGGAGACCAGCGGTCCCGGCGTCCATCACGTGGCCTGGGTTCCCGAAGACTTCGAGGCCACCCTCGGCGAAGCCGGGCGCCGGGGACTGCCAGTGGTGCAGCGGGGCCGGTTCGAGGGCGTCGGGATGGAGTTCGCCTACCTCGAGGGCGGCCCACTCGGCGGCTACGTGGAACTGATGAAACTGTCCGAGGAGATGCGGGCGATGTTCGCCTCGCTCGTCCCGGAATCATCCGGCACGACGGATCGGGCAGAGTGATCCTGGCCACCCACTACACCCTGTCGTTGGCAAATTCGACAGAACTGGGACACTGGAGGCCGTGACTGTTTCCTCCGGTGACCCCGACGTGCACGCATCCCGCTCCGCTCAGCTCTTCGAGAGGGCTGATCTGGTCATCCCCGGCGGCGTCAACTCCCCGGTGCGGGCCTTCCACTCGGTCGGCGGCACCCCGCGGTTCATCAAGGAAGCGTCCGGCTACACCCTCACCGACGTCGACGGCAACGACTACGTCGACCTCATCTGTTCCTGGGGACCGATGATCCTCGGGCACGCGCACCCCGCCGTCGTCCAGGCTGTCCAGAAGGCGGCCGCCACCGGACTGTCGTTCGGGGCGCCCACCGAGGGCGAGATCGAACTGGCCGAGGAGATCGTCGGCCGTGTCGCGCCGGTGGAGAAGGTGCGCCTGGTCAACTCCGGCACCGAAGCCACCATGAGCGCAGTCCGCCTCGCCCGCGGATTCACCGGCCGAACCAAGATCCTCAAGTTCTCCGGCTGCTACCACGGACACGTCGACGCGCTGCTGGCCGACGCCGGCTCGGGGCTCGCCACGTTCGGCCTCCCGACGTCGCCCGGCGTGACGGGTGCGCAAGCCGAGGACACCATCGTCGTTCCCTACAACGATCTCGACGCCGTCGCCCAGGCCTTCGCCGCGAACGAGGGCCGGATCGCGTGCGTCATCACCGAGGCCGCCGCCGGCAACATGGGCGCAGTGGCGCCGCAGCCCGGATTCAACGAGGGCCTGCGGAAGCTGACCACCGACAACGGCGCGCTGCTCATCATGGACGAGGTGATGACCGGATTCCGCGTCAGCTCCGCCGGCTGGTTCGGACTCGACGGCGTCGCCGGTGACCTGTACACGTTCGGCAAGGTGATGAGCGGTGGTCTGCCCGCCGCCGCATTCGGTGGCCGCGCCGACGTCATGGCGCATCTCGCCCCGGCCGGACCCGTCTACCAGGCGGGCACCCTGTCCGGGAACCCCGTCGCCGTCGCCGCCGGGCTCGCCAGCCTGCGGGCCGCGGACCAGGGCGTGTACGACGCACTCGAGCGCAACAGTGCCACCCTGCGGACCCTGCTGTCCGACGCGCTGACCGCCGAGAGCGTGCCGCACCGGGTGCAGACCGCAGGCACGATGCTCAGCGTGTTCTTCAGCGAGGACCCGGTGACCAATTACGCCGAGGCCAAGGCCGCTCAGACCTGGCGTTTCCCGGCTTTCTTTCACGGGCTGCTCTCGCGCGGGGTGTATCCGCCGCCGAGCGCGTTCGAGGCGTGGTTCGTCTCCGCCGCCATGGACGACAGAGCCTTCTCGATCATCGCCGACGCCCTGCCGCACGCCGCGAAGGCCGCCGCCGCGGCCGTCCAGCCCTGACGTGACGTCCCCCCTCGCGGCCGGCACCCCGGCCGCCGACACCCACCCGCCCTCCCGTCCCGACCCGAGGAACCGCAACGTGACCGAAGCCGATCATCCCGACCACACACAGACCCGCACCATCGTGCACGTGCTCCGGCACGGCGAGGTGCACAACCCGCGCGGAATCCTCTACGGCAGGCTCCCCGGGTTCCGGCTGTCGGTGACGGGTGAGGCGCAGGCCCGCGCGGTGGCGTCGGTACTGGCCAAGCACGACATCACGCACGTAGTGTCCTCACCGCTGCAGCGGGCGCAGGAGACGGCGGTTCCGATCGCCGACGCGCACGGCGTCGACATCGCGACCGACGAGAACCTCATCGAGGCGGGCAACGAATTCGAGGGCCTCAAGGTGTCCGTCGGCGACGGCGCGCTGTCCCGTCCCCGGCACTGGTGGAAACTGCGCGACCCGTTCACACCGTCGTGGGGCGAGCCGTACCTGCAGATCGCGCACCGCATGCTGGCCGCCGTCAACAGCGCCCGCGTGTCGGCGGTGGGCCACGAGGCCGTCGTCGTCAGCCACCAGCTCCCCGTCTGGACCCTCCGCCGGTTCCTGCAGGGGGAGCGGCTGTGGCACGACCCTCGGCACCGTCAGTGCGGTCTCGCGTCGCTGACGTCCCTCGTCTACGAGGGCGACACCCTCATCGACATCGTGTACTCGGAGCCCGCGGGCGCGTCGGATCCGAGGGTGACCGGGGCATGAGTCGGGGGCGCTTCGCCGGGCTTCTCGCGGTGATCTGTACGGCCGCGGTGTCGCTGTCGGCGTGTGCGTCCGGCGACGACGCCGTGGCCCAGGGCGGCACGTTCGACTTCGTGTCGCCGGGCGGGCAGACGGAGATCTTCTACGACCCGCCTGCCGACCGCGGCACCATCGGCACGGTGTCCGGACCCGATCTGATGACCGACGGGAAGACCACCTCGCTCGACGATTTCGAGGGGCAGGTCGTGGTCCTCAACGTGTGGGGGCAGTGGTGCGGCCCGTGCCGGGGTGAGGCGAACGACCTCGAGCAGGTGTACGAGGAGACCAAGGATCAGGGAGTGTCGTTCCTCGGGATCAACGTGCGGGACAACCAGCAGGACAAGGCGCAGGACTTCGTGATCGACAACAAGGTGTCGTACCCGTCGATCTACGACCCCGCCATGCGGACGATGATCGCGCTGGGGCAGAACTACCCCACGAGCGTCATCCCCACCACGATCGTGCTCGACCGGGAACACCGCGTGGCCGCCGTGTTCCTGAAGGAACTGCTCGCCGAGGACCTGAAGCCGGTGGTCGAACGGGTGGCGCAGGAATCGTGAGCACTAGCACTACCCTTCTCGCCGGCGGCGTCGGCGACGCCTTCCAGTCCACCGCGGCATCCGGGCCGCTGCTGCTCGCGCTCGGCGCGTGCGTCCTCGCCGGCCTGGTGTCGTTCGCGTCACCGTGCGTCGTGCCCCTCGTTCCCGGATACCTGTCCTACCTCGCGGGTGTGGTCGGCGCCGACTCCCCGGCCGTCACCGCGGAGGAGGCGGCCACCCGCACGAAGACGGTCGCCGACGGACGGCTGCGGGTCGCGGGCGCCGCAGCCCTGTTCGTCGCCGGTTTCACCGTGGTGTTCGTGCTGGCCACCGCGTCCGTGTTCGGCGCCATCTCGGCGCTCGCGATCAACCGCGACATCCTGATGCGGGTCGGCGGGGTGGTCACCATCGCTATGGGCCTGGTGTTCATCGGCCTGATCCCGGCCCTGCAGCGCGACACGAGGCTCGAGCCGCGCCGCATCTCCAGCCTGGCCGGGGCCCCGCTGCTCGGTGCCGTGTTCGCGCTGGGCTGGACCCCGTGCCTCGGCCCCACCCTGGCGGGTGTCATCTCCCTGGCCGCAGGCACCGACGGTGCCACTGCCGCCCGCGGAGTGGCCCTCATCGTCGCGTACTGCCTCGGCCTCGGGTTGCCGTTCGTGATCCTGGCGCTCGGCTCGTCCCGCGCGCTGCGCGGTGTCGGCTGGCTGCGCCGCAACGCGCGCGCCATTCAAATCTTCGGCGGAATCATGCTGGTGGCCGTGGGCATCGCCCTCGTCACCGGCGCGTGGGACCAGTTCGTCGGCTGGGTTCGCGACGCCTTTATCTCGGAAGTGACCCTCCCTATATGAGCGACACCCAGACTCCCGAGGCCCCGGAAGCCGCACCCGTGCCCCGTCAATCGCTCCCGGGCCGCGCGTTCGCGGTCGTCCGCAACACCTGGCGTGGCCTCACATCCATGCGCACTGCGCTGGTGCTGCTGTTCCTGCTGGCCCTCGCGGCCATCCCCGGCGCCCTGCTCCCGCAGCGCAGCCTCAACGCGGGCAAGGTCGACGAGTACATCTCGAACCGGCCGACCCTCGGTCCGTGGATGGACAAACTCGAGCTGTTCGACGTGTTCGGCAGCTTCTGGTTCACCGCGATCTACGTCCTGCTCTTCATCTCGCTCGTCGGCTGCATCCTGCCGCGCTGCGTCGACCACGCCAAGGCGCTGCGCACCCGTCCGGTGCCTGCCCCGCGGAATCTCGCGCGACTTCCGCACCACCACGAGGACCGGGTCGACGAGACACCGGAGGAACTCGCCACCCGCATCCGCACTCACCTGAAGGGGTGGCGGGTCGAGACCCGCGAGGGCGGGGAGCGCGCCGCACACGACGGCGAGATCACCATCTCCGCGGAGAAGGGCTACTTCCGCGAGCTCGGCAACCTCGTCTTCCACCTGTCGCTCGTGGCGTTGCTCGTCGCGATTGCCGTCGGCAAGCTGTTCGGCTACGAGGGCAACGTCATCGTGGTCGCCAACAACGGTCCCGGCTTCTGCACCACGTCGCCCGCGGTCTTCGATTCCTTCAAGGCCGGCAACACGCAGGACGGCACGGGTATGACGCCGCTGTGCGTCAAGGTCAAGGACTTCGCGGCCGACTACCTCGACAGCGGTCAGGCCGAGATGTTCACGTCCAACATCGCCTACCAGGCCGGCGACGACCTCGAGACGAACACGTGGCGGGACGGCCAGTTGCAGGTCAACCACCCGCTCCGCGTCGAGGGTGACCGCGTCTATCTGCAGGGGCACGGGTACGCGCCGACGTTCACCGTCACGTTCCCGAACGGGGAAACCCGCACCGAGACGCTGCAGTGGCGTCCGGACGACGCGACGACGTTCCTCAGCAGCGGTGCGATGCGGTTCGACCCGCCCGGCGGCATGTACACCGACACCGACGAGCGCCGGAAGAACCAGATCGCGATCGAGGGACTGTTCGCCCCGACCGCGCTGTTCCACGGCAATCTGCTGGCGTCGAGCTACCCGGCGATGAACGACCCGGCCGTCGCCATCGACATCTACAAGGGCGACACCGGTCTCGATACGGGCAACCCGCAGTCGCTGTTCTCGCTGAACACCGAATTGATCAACCAGGGCCGGCTCGTGAAGCAGGACCGGGTGAATCTGAAACCGGGGGAGAGTTCGACGCTGGCCGACGGCACCCAGGTGCGGTTCGACGGTGCCGTGGACTTCGTGAACCTGCAGGTGTCGCACGACCCGGCGCAGCAGTGGGTGCTGGTGTCGGCGCTGACGATGATGGCCGGACTGCTCGTCTCGCTGCTGGTCAAGCGCCGCCGCGTGTGGGCCCGCATCTACCCCGCGGACGCTTCCGATCTTGACCCACGACGTACTGTAGTAGAGCTTGGTGGACTCGCCCGGACCGATCAGGCCGGCTGGGGCGACGAGTTCGGCCGACTCTGCACCCGTCTGCTCACGGACGACACGAAGCCTGACGCGCAGGAGAGCCAACGATGACGACCAACGAGACACTGGCGCAGTACAGCGACTGGGCCTTCCGATCAGCCTTCACCGTGCTGGTGCTGGCACTCGTGCTGCTCATCGTGCAGTACGCGTCCACCCGGGCGCAGGCCGTGCAGGATCGGGAACTCGTGTCGGCAGGCTCCGGCGCTCGCCCGGCCGAAGCGCCCTCGGTTCCCGGCCGACTGGTCGAGCAGCCGAAGAAGCCCATGTCCGAGCGCTTCGGCGGCATGGGCGCGGCCGTGCTCGTCGTCGGCACGGTGCTGATCTTCGCGTCGATCGTGCTGCGCGGATTCGCCACCGAGCGATTCCCGCTCGGCAACATGTACGAGTTCGTGACCATGGCCTGCGCGGCCGCACTCGTCGTCGGTCTCGCTCTCCTGTCGAAGCCGGCGTACCGGTCGATGTGGGTGTTCCTGCTCGTCCCCGTCCTGATCCTGATGTTTCTCGCCGCCACCGTGCTGTACGCGGACGCGGCGCCCGTGGTGCCCGCGCTGCGGTCGTACTGGCTGCCCATCCACGTCACCATCGTGAGCGTCGGTTCCGGCGTGTTCCTGGTGTCGGGCATCGCGAGCCTGCTGTTCCTGCTGCGCATGCGGTACCCGCGCGGCGAGGAGGGAACGGGCGTGTTCGCGCGGATAGCGGAGCGACTGCCCGACGCGCAGACCCTGGACCGGCTGGCGTACAAGACCACCATCATCGGGTTCCCGCTGTTCGGCGCGGGAGTCATCCTCGGCGCCATCTGGGCCGAGGCCGCCTGGGGCCGATTCTGGGGCTGGGACCCCAAGGAGACGGTGTCGTTCATCGCCTGGGTGATCTACGCCGCCTACCTCCACGCCCGCGCGACGTCGGGATGGCGCGACACCAAGGCCGCATGGATCAACGTGGCGGGCTTCGTCGCGATGCTGTTCAACCTGTTCATCATCAACATGGTGGTGTCGGGATTGCACTCGTACGCGGGCCTCAACTGACGGTAGTCACCGACTGATATCCTTCCGCCGCGACGTCTCCGACCGGTGTGATCCGGTGGGGACGATGGAGACTTCACGAGGGGGATGTTCAGCCATGTCCGAAAACAACGCCGGCATGTGGGAGCCGGTACGGCCTGCATCGAATCCGCCCGGGGACGACCACGCATCGGCCGCCGCATGGAACGCCGCGCGGCAGGCCCCGTACGTTCAGCCGCAGGGTCCCAACCCGTTCGCGCAGCCCGGTGTCCAGGCCCCCTCCGCCGCACCCGCCCCGCAGCAGGCCCCCGCCCCGCAGCAGGCTTCCGGGCAGGGAACGTTCACGCCGCCGCAGCAGGCGCCGCCCGTGCAGCACGCACCCCAGCCGCAACCCGGCGCGTTCGCGCCCCAGCAACCCGCCGGTCGCCCGCACGACACGACTGCCGATCAGCAGTACGCGGTGTCGGCGCGCGACCTGTCGACGTCGCTGCTCCTCAAGCAGGTCAAGCCGGCCCCCACCACGGGGTGGCGCAAGGCGCTGTACCAACTGTCCGGCCGCTACGTCAACGTCGGCAACAGCCCGAAAGAACAGCGTCGGATCGAGCTGACCAAGCAGGTCAACCATCCGCTGCAGGGTTGCTACAAGATCGCGCTGCTGAGCCTCAAAGGCGGTGTGGGCAAGACCACCACCACCGCGACCCTCGGCTCCACGTTCGCGTCGCTGCGCGGCGACCGCGTCATCGCCGTCGACGCCAACCCCGACCGGGGCACGCTCAGTCAGAAGATTCCCCTCGAGACCCCGGCCACGGTGCGCAACCTGCTGCGCGACGAGCAGAGCATCGAAAAATACAGCGACGTCCGCAGTTACACGTCGCAAAGCAGGCACCGGCTCGAGGTGCTCGCGTCCGACAGCGACCCGGCGGTCTCGGAGGCGTTCAGCGCGGACGACTACTCGCGGACCGTCACGATGCTCGAGAAGTTCTACAGCATCGTCCTCACCGACTGCGGCACCGGACTGATGCATTCCGCCATGCAGACCATCCTCGAAGAGGCCGACGCGCTCGTGGTGGTCAGCTCGGGCTCCGTCGACGGCGCCCGCAGCGCCTCCGCGACACTCGACTGGCTCGACGCCCACGGATACCGCGAACTGGTGTCCCGGTCGGTGGCCGTCGTCAACGCGGTGCGCCCGCGGTCGGGCAAGGTGGACCTGCCGAAGGTCGTCGAGCATTTCGAGCAGCGGTGCCGGCTGGTTCGGCTGATTCCGTTCGATCCGCACCTCGAAGAGGGCGCCGAGATCGAACTCGAGCGGCTGCGTCCCAAGACGCGCAACGCTCTTCTCGAACTGGCCGCCGCGGTGGCGTCGGACTTCCCGGCGTCCAGTTTCGCGCTACAGGATCGTCGCTGAGGCAACGACACCGAGGGTGCCGGATCGACCGGCACCCCGGCTTCGGCTCACCCGGCAGGGTCCGCCGGACCGGCGTCGGGTTCGTCGGACTTCTTCCGACGGGTCTCCCGATCGACCTTCCACAGGAAATCCGGATCGTCGTCGGGTCCCTGCACCCGGTTGCTGAGCACGGGCCTCGTGTTCGGACCGAACGCCTTCCAGAGCAGGACCGCCACTGTCACGAGCCCGATGAGTGCCAACAGATAGATCACCGCGCACCTCCTTACACCGCTCGAGGGTAGCCGGTATCCCTGAGCGTAGCCGCGTCGGCGGCAGAGGGCACCCACCCGGCCGCAAGGCGTCCGGGCAGTGCGGTCGCGGTCAGAGCCCTACGGTCGGCCCGCCTCCGAATCTACGGTCGGCCCGCCTCCGAATCTACGGTCGGCCCGCCTCCGAATCTACGGTCGGCCCGCCTCCGAATCTACGGTCGGCCCGCCTCCGTCGTCAGGGAGCGGAGCAACTGCATGACCTCGGCCTCGCGGAAGCGGCGATGCCCGCCGGGGGTGCGCAGCGATCCGAGCCGGCCCGCGTGCGCCCATCGCGTCACGGTCTTCGGGTCGACATGGAACAGGGCAGCCACCTGGCCCGGGGTCATGAGGGCTTCGTTGGATCCGCTGAATCCGGGTCCGTTGTAGGTGGGTGCGCTCATCGACGGTCCTCCACTGCTTTCGACTGGTCTGTGCTGAAGCCGGCCGCTGTTGCGACTGATCTCGGGTCATCGTGGCATCTGGCACCCCGGGTACTCGAACGATCTAATGTTGGTAAAGGGGAGGTAATAGACAAATCGGATAAGTCGGACGTGTGAGGAGCGGCCTCGGCGATGGGTAACCTGGGAGCGTGAGTGAGTCATCCGAGAAGCCAGAAGACCAGGTCGAGCGCCCCGGTGCAGCCGATTCGAGCGCACCGGCCAAGCAGGGCGGGCGGGTGACCAAGGGGCAGCTGGCGCGCGACGTCGCGACCTATTCGATCGCCCGGCTGCTGCTGGTCGTCGTGATCGGCGCCATCATCCTCGGGGTGGCCGCACTCGTCGGAGTCGCCGTGCCGCTGCTCGTCGCGGCCATCTTCGCGGTCCTCATCGCACTCCCGCTGTCGCTGCTGCTGTTCGCGAAACTCCGCCGGCGGGTCAACGAGGGGATCGCCGCGTTCGACGCGCAGCGTCGCGCCGACCAGGCCGATCTGCGTGCCAGGCTCCGCGGTGAGGGCACGTCCCGGTGACGGACGGCGATTGCGTCGTCATCGACCGGAGTTTTCCGCGTGACTGGGTGGACAACGCCGTCCGCCTCATCGACGCCGACGCGCAGCGCAGCGCGGACACGCATCTGCTGCGCTACCCGCTGCCCGTCGAATGGGGTGTGCAGCTCTATCTGAAGGACGAGTCGACCCACATCACGGGCAGCCTCAAACATCGGCTGGCCCGGTCGCTGTTCCTTTACGCGATCTGCAACGGATGGGTCACCGAGGGGACGACGGTGATCGAGGCGTCCTCGGGGTCCACGGCCGTCAGCGAGGCGTACTTCGCGAAGATGCTCGGCCTCGACTTCGTCGCAGTCATGCCGCGCAGCACGAGCGGCGCGAAGATTGCCCTCATCGAGGCGCAGGGCGGTCGCTGCCACTTCATCGACCGGCCGCCGGAGATCTACAGCGAGGCCCGGCGGCTCGCCGCGGAGACGAACGGTCACTTCATGGACCAGTTCACGCACGCGGAGCGGGCCACCGACTGGCGGGGCAACAACAACATCGCCGAGTCGATCTACCACCAGATGATTCGTGAAGAACACCCCGTGCCGGAGTGGCTCGTCATGAGCGCCGGCACCGGCGGCACCAGCGCGACGCTGGGCCGGTACATCCGCTACCGCAGGCACGCGACCCGTCTGCTCGTGGTGGATCCGGAGAACTCGGCGTTCTTCGGCGGCTACGACACCAACTCCTGCGACTTCGCGACGGGGATGCCCTCGCGCATCGAGGGCATCGGCAGGCCGCGGGTGGAGCCGTCGTTCGTCGGGCAGGTCATCGACCGGATGATGCGGGTGCCCGACGCCGCGTCCATCGCGACGGCTCGGCACGCCAGTTCGGTGCTGGGTCGCCGGGTCGGCGGTTCCACGGGCACGAACCTGTGGGGTGCGTTCACGGTCGTCGCGGAGATGCTCGCGGCCGGACGGTCCGGCAGTGTGGTCACGATCCTGTGCGACGGCGGCGAACGCTACGCGGACACCTACTTCGACGACGACTGGGTGGCCGGGGAGGGCATCGACCTCTCGGGTTCGGCGGCGGTGCTCGATCGCTTCGCGGCGACCGGGGAGTGGCCCGTTCAGCCCGGCTGAGGCGCGGTACGCACCGGCGCCGTCACCGGGCGGGACATCGTGACCCGCGGCCACGCGGCGAGGCCGTGCCGGGCCTCGTCGGCGCGGATGCGGGACAGGCCCGGGGTCAGTGCGTCTTCCAGTAGCGGGCGGAAACCCAGCCGCTCGTAGTAGGGGGCGTTCCACGGGACGTCGACGAACGTGGTGAGGGTGAGGGCGGGCAGTCCGCGGACGGCCGCCCACGACGAGATCTCGTCGAGGAGCAGGGCGCCGAGCCCCTGGCGGGCGTGGCCGGGGTGGACCGACACCTGCTCGATGTGCGCGCCCCCGTCGACCATGGCGACGAGCGCATAGGCGACCGGGGCATCGTCTGGGTCGACCGCGACCCAAATGCACTCCAGCTGGAGGTATTCGGTCAGCTCGTCGAGTGTGAACGGGGGATCGTCGGCTACGGCGTCCATTCCGATGTCACGGAACGGCGCACCCGCCGCGATTTCGATGTCTTGCAGAGCGGGCAGGTCGGTGGAAATGGCCGTGCGGATCACAGGTCTTTTGTACCCGAAATCGTGCTGTTCGCACAGTCTCCCTGCACTTTCCCAAAACTTACTCCACCGTAGGCTACGCAACCGTAGGTTGGTAGCCTGGCGTTAGGACGACGGAGCGGGGACGAGCATGGAGAAGCCCGAGGTAACTCTCGAGAACTACGAAGCGGTGTACGCGTACTACCGCGACCATCAGCAGAATCGGGTGCTCGCCAAGCTGGCGTACGCGTCGCTGTATGCCAAGTACCGGCCGCGGGTCGTGTACGCGGACGACGCGAAGGCGCAGCTGGCCGGGCTGGTGAAGTCCGGCAGGGTGTTGATCGTCGCCGCCAATCACATCACCCACAGCGATCAGTACACGCTTGCGGCCACGGCCTGGAAGACGCCGCTGCGCCGCGCGATCGGACGCACCCGGGTGCTCGCGAAGGACGAACTGTTCGTCGACCCCGACCTGCACAAGAAGGTCGACATGATGGGCGGTATCCCGGTGTTCCGCAGCAAGAACTACGGTCTCCGGGCGGTCGCCGACGCGGGCCGGCTCATGATGGACATCTCCGCCGAACGCCTGTGCCGCGGTGACAACCTGGCGATCTTCCCCGAGGGCACGTGCAACGAGGACGACCCGACCCGTCTGCAGCACATCAACAGCGGCGTCGGTCACATCGCGAAACGTGCGGCAGATCGCGGAGTCTCACCCGTGCTGCTGTCCATCGGCATCAGTTACGGACCGGACGCCGACGGGCCCGATACCGAGAACGTGAAGTCGGCCAGCGTCTTCGTCGGAGAGCCGTTGTTCGACCTCCCGGCGAAACCGATGGATATCGCCCACGTCGTGCAGAAGGATCTGCAGATCGCCGTCGACGGGGCGGTGGCGGCGTACTGACGGCCGCTCCGAGATTTGTCAAGAAGGGTTGACACCTGGGTCGGTGTCAACCTAAATTGACAACATGACCGAAGCAACCACGCTCGCCGCAGCAGCGGGCAGCCCCGACCCCGCCGAGGGGTTGCGGGCCGTGCGTGCGCTGCGGCGTCTCCTCGAACGGCTCGAGGCCATCCAGGTCGCCAACGCCCGCGCGCAGGGCTGGTCCTGGCAGGCGATCGCCGACTCCCTCGAGGTGAGCAGGCAGGCCGTCCATCAGAAGCACAATCGGAGAGGGAGGTAACGGCGGATGTTCGAACGATTCTCGACGGACGCTCGGGCTGTGGTGATCGGCGCGCAACAGGAAGCGCGCGCACTAAAGTCGCCACAGATCGGGCCCGAACACCTCGTGCTCGCGCTGCTGTCCGTGCAAACCGAACCCGTCCACGGCATCCTCGCCGACGCCGGTATCGAGGAGGAGAAGTCGCGATCGACCGTCGCGACGCACGGCACGGCCTTGAGCGACGCCGACGCGGAAGCGCTCGAATCGATCGGGATCGACCTCGACGCGGTGCGCCAGAGCCTCGAGCAGAACTTCGGCAAGGGCGTCCTCGATCCCGAGGAGCCGTCGGAGAAGCGCGGCTGGTTCGGCCGGAAGTCGGGGCACATCGGGTTCACCCGCGACGCCAAGAAGGCAATCGAGTTGTCACTGCGGGAGGCGCTGGCGCGCAAGGACGATCACATCGGCGCCGAGCACATCTTCCTCGGAGTGCTGCGGGTGGCCGACGGCACGACGCGGGAGATCCTCGAGGTCCAGGTCGGTGTCGGCGAACTCCGCCGTCGCGTACACGCGGCCCTCGACGACCGCGCCGCCTGACCGTGCGGGTCCCGGGTTATCCGGTTCCCGTTTGTCCGAACGATGTGCCAGCATGCACCCATGACCTTCTTGGTACGCCTCGTCATCAACGCGTTCGCGATCTGGCTGGCGGCAGCTTGGGTGTCGGGCATCGACATCTCCAGTTCGGGCAACGGAACCGGATGGGACATCGTGGTGCTGCTCGGCATCGCGCTGGTGTTCACCGTCGTCAACATCTTCGTCAAACCACTGGTGAAGCTGCTGTCGCTGCCGTTGCTGATCCTGACGCTCGGCCTGTTCACCCTGGTGATCAATGCCCTGATGCTGCTGCTCACCGCATGGCTGAGCTCCCAGACCGATTACGGCCTGACCGTCGACGGCTTCTGGACCGCACTGTGGGGAGGCCTGATCATCTCGATCGTCAACTTCCTCCTCGGCATCCTTCTCCCGGACGGCGACTGACGCGGCGGGCCGCTCAGGCGGCCGACAGGGCCACGGCGGTGGCGGCGCCCCAGATCAGCATCGCCAGCCCCGAATCCCGAAGCGCGGGAATCAGTGCGAGGCCCAGGCCGCCGGAGCGGACCGGCGCGTTCGCCCGGACCGCGAGAGGCAGCGCGAGCAGTCCGACGAGCGCCCAGGGGGTGCGCAGCACCAGGACGAGAGTCACCACGAACGGGACCGTCAGCGTGACGAGATGCAGAATGCGGGTCCGCGAGTCGCCGAGCCGGACGGCGAGCGTGCGCTTGCCGGATTCGGTGTCGGTGGGAATGTCCCGCAGATTGTTGGCGACGAGAACCGCGCTCGAGAACGAACCGACGGCGATCGCGGACACGAGACCGGCCCAATCCACCGTCTCGGCCTGCACGTACTGGGTGCCCAGCACGGCGACGAGACCGAAGAACACGAAGACGGCGACCTCGCCGAAGCCGCTGTAGCCGTACGGCTTCTTGCCGCCCGTGTAGAACCAGGCGCCCACGATGCACAGGGCGCCGATCAGTACGAGCCACCAGGCGGTGGTCGCGGCGAGGACCAGGCCGGCCACCGCGGCGACGCCGAAGCAGGCGATGGCCGCAGCCTTCACCGCCGACGGTGTCACCAGCTTCGACCCGACGAGCCGTAGCGGCCCCACCCGCTCGTCGTCGGTGCCGCGGATCCCGTCCGAGTAGTCGTTGGCGAAATTGACGCCCACGATCAACGCGAGAGAGACCACCAGTGCCAGCACTGCCTTCCACCAGACCGCGCCGCCGAGCGACGCCGCGGCGCCGGTGCCAACGAGCACCGGGGCGATCGCGTTCGGGAGGGTGCGCGGACGAGCGCCTTCGATCCATTGAGCAGCCGTTGCCATGTACCGATCTTTGCACCGAGCGAGAAGACGCCCGCACCCACGCCGTGCAATACCATCGAACGCGGTGGACCAGCACATGAGCGTGGACGAGAGGGCGGCACCGGCAAGCACACCGATTCAGGTCGCCTTGTTGGGTGAGGTATCGACGTGGCGATCGGGCGTGCTCGCACCGCTGCCCGGCACCCGCGCGCGCAGCCTGCTGGTTGCTCTCGCCCGCGATCCTGGCCGGAGCCGGTCGGCGCAGGCGCTCATCGACGAGGTGTGGGGCGAGGATCCACCGCGGTCCCCGATGAATGCGCTGCACACGCAGGTCTCCCGTCTGCGCGCGGCGTTGCCGGACGGGGCGCTGGAGATCGGCCCGGCCGGTTACCGGCTGGCGGTACCCAGGGACGCCGTCGATCTGACGCGCGCGGAGGACGTGGCACGCCGGCTGAGGGGCCGGGGGAACGGACGCAGCGTCGGGCCGGACGAGATCCGCGACGCCCTCGCGTTGTGGCGGGGAGACCCGGGCGCCGACCTTCCCGGCGGTGCCACCGCAACGGAACTCGCCGCCGACGCCGCCGTGATCCGGAGGCAGCTCGAGGCCGCGGAACTGGCGGCGCTGGTTGCGGTCGAAGACTGGGACGCCGTCCTCCCGAAGGCGCTGGGCCACGTCGCCGCCGAACCTCTGGACGAGCAGGCGCACGCGCACCTGATGCGGGCGCTCGCCGGGCTCGGTCGGGACAACGAGGCGCTGGACGTGTTCGCGACCTTCCGCAAGCGGATGGTGTCCCGGCTGGGGGCCGATCCGTCGCCGGCGCTCGTCGCCCTGCACACCGAGATCCTGCGCGGCGGACGTCCCGATGAGGTGGCGGCTCCGCACCTCGCGTCGCCGGATCGGACGGCGATCGGGCTCCGCGCGGCACCCAACGCCCTCCTGGGGCGCGACTCGGACATCGCGGAGATCGAGAGGTTGCTCACGTCCTCGCGGGTGGTGACCATCCTCGGGCCCGGCGGTGCCGGCAAGACGCGACTCGCGCACGAACTGGGTGCGCGGGCCGCCGTGGGGACGTCCGTGGCTCTGGTGGAGCTCGCGTCGCTGCGCAGCAGCGAGGACGTCGTGGCGGCGATCAGCAGCACGCTCGGGCTCAGCGAGGTCGACATCGCGCCGGGCCGGCTCACCGTCAGCCGCGTCCATTCGGCGCGGGAGCGGCTCCGGGAAGCGTTGTCGGCGGGGCCGATGCTCCTGATCCTCGACAACTGTGAGCACGTCATCGGCGCCTGCTCCGAGGTCGTGGCCGACCTGGTGGCGGCGGGCGACCAGCTGACCGTCCTCGCCACCAGCCGGTCACCCCTCATGCTCGCGTCCGAGACCGTGTACCCGCTGCCGCCGCTCGCGATCGACGACGACGAGGCGCCGGCCGTGCAACTGTTCACGGCGCGCGCCCGCGCCGTGCGGCCCACGGCGCGCCTCGACCCGGAGACCGTGCGCAGTGTCTGCCGCACCCTCGACGGTCTCCCGCTCGCGATCGAACTGGCCGCCGCGCGGGTACGCAGCATGAGTGTCGAGGACATCGGCCGACGGCTCGAGCACCGGTTCGCGCTGCTGCGGTCGCACGACCCGACGTCGCCCGCGCGGCACCGCACCCTGCACGCCGTCATCGACTGGAGCTGGCAGCTTCTGGGCGAGCAACAGCAGATCGCGCTGCGCAGACTCTGCCGGTTCCCGGCGGGGTTCACCCTCGACGCCGCCCGGACGATCGCGGAGTGGGACGGCGTCGACGACGTCGTGGACGCCGTCGAGGGACTCGTGAATCAATCCCTGCTGTCCGTGTCGGAGACATCGGACACGCTGCGCTACTACATGCTCGAGACGGTGCGCGAATACGGTGAGGAACAGCTCGCGGCGGTCGGCGAGGAATCGGAAGTGTTTGCCCGACAAGGGGTTTGGGCAAGCCGGTTCGCGTCCGAGGCGCTCCGCCGGTGCCGCACCGACCAGGTCGCGCTCGCGGACGACATCGACGCCGATCACGACAACCTGCTCGCGGTCCTCAGGTGGGCGGTCGAGCGCGACGACGCCGAGACGGTGGCGACCGTGTTCCCGGTGCTGGGCGGCCTGTGGGCCATTCGGGGCGCGCACTCGGAGGTGATGAACTGGACGCCGCGCATTCTCGGGTCGACGGCGGACGCGGACCTGGCGGACGTCGGTTCGGAATTGGTGGCGTACACGTTCCTGCTCGCGGCGATGCACCTGGTGTTCGGCGGCCAGACGCGCACGCTCGCCCGCACCCGGATCCGGCTGCGTCACCTGCTCCGGGAGCGCCCCGACGTTCCATCGATCACCGGGTTGGCGGTGCGGCTCATCCTGTCGCTGGGTTCGGGACGGCGCCTGGCCAGGATCGTCGCGGAAGGCGTGCGCTCCGACGATCCGGAGACCCGCGCGGCCGCGATGTCCGCGCGGGCAAGCATGCGTGAGAACCTCGGCGACTTCCGCGGCGCGATGAAGGATGCCGCGACCGTGTCCGAACTGTGCGGGGCGATCGGTGACGTGTGGGGCACAGCGATGGCGTCGCAGTTCCTCGGTTCACTGCACAGCCAGTCCGGCGAGTACCGGGACGCGGTGCGGCACTATCAGGACGCTGTCGAGGGCATGCGGAAGCTGGGTGCGCAGGAGGAGGCGGATCAGCTGTGGGGCTTCCAGGCCTCTGCGCTGATCGCCGACGGTGACGTGGAGGCCGGCCGGAAAGTGCTGGCCGAGACGGTACTCGAGCATCGCGGTGCGGGCACGGGGACGGACGACCACCGGCCGGACGAATGGCGGGCCGCCGCCACCGGCAGTCTCGCGGAAATCGATCTCGCGGACGGCGACGTCGAACGCGGGCTAGCCCTCTATCGTGAGGCGCTGGACATGGTGTATCCCCGGATGCTGTCCGAGCCGTTCGCCGATCCGTTCGGAATGATGCTGGCGGCGTCGGTGGTGTGCGCTCACGTGCTGCACGGCCGGTCCGAGATGATGGTGGAGTTCGTGCCGAAGCTCGCGGAGGCAGCGCTGTCCAGGTTGGGACAGGGTGCCTACCAGGATCTGCCGGTCACCGGAGCCGTCGCGGCCGGTGTCGGTTGCTTCGAGCTCGCTGCCGGTGATCCGGATCGGGGCCTCGCCTTGCTGGCGTTGTCGGTCCGGGCCCGTGCCCGGCAGGACATCGCCTCGCTGCGACACCCCCGGCACCTCGCGTTCGCACTCGAGCGGGTGGGCGCGGACCGCTGGGAGTCGGCGCAGAAGCGGTTCGGCAACTGGTCGCGTCGCGCGGTGCGCGCCGAAATCCTGGACATGCTCGCCAGTTCGAGGTGAGTGCCGGCCTCAGGCGGGGACCCGGCCGCTCACCCGGGCCGCGCACGAGCGCAGGAGGTCGGTGAGTTCCGGATCGTCGACGGCCAGGCGTCCGGTCTTGCCGATCGCCGCGAGGCAACCGACCACCGTGTTCTGCGCGTCGTGCACCGGGACGGCGACGGCGCTGCGGCCCACCCGCACCTCGTCGACCTCTCGGGCCGAACCCGTGTGACGGACGGTGTCGAGTTCGCCCTGCAACGCGCCGATGTCGGTGATGGTCCGCGACGTGACCCGGCGCAGACTCGGCGGCACCAGGTCCGGACGGGACGCGAGGAGGATCTTGCCGATGGCGGACGCGTGCAGGTGCGTGGCGATCGTGTTCTCGCCGCTGAGTTCGTGGTCGGGGTCCCGGTCGATCAGTCGCACCCGGCCGCCCGCGAACGACGTCAGATGGACCCCGAAACGCACCTGCTCCCGCAGCTCTTCGAGTACAGCGTGGCGGTCGACCGGGTCCGGCGCCGCATCCGCCCCCGCGAGCTGCCTGGTCCTGCGGCCCAGCGCGAACCCGGACAGATCGGCGATCCGCACCAGATAGCCGTCGGCGGTCAGGAGATTGAGCAGCCGGTACGCCGTGGCCTGGGGGATCCCCGCGTGTGCGGCGATGTCTCGCGCGGTCGCCCCGGACCCGAGCTGAGCTACGGCCTCGAGCAAAGCGAGTGCCTTCTGCACGGCGCGTGGTTCGTGGCCCGCGATCTCCCCGGCTCGGGCGCCCATCACCGGGACCCGGGGGTACGTCCAGCCGCCGTCAACGCGAGGTTTCCGGCGGCGTCCGTGGCGAACACCCCGGCTCCCGGCAGCACATCGTCCGTTTCCGCGGTGTCGAACACACCCATCGACCGCACAGTCGCCGGGTGGCGCCATCGCAGGTACAGCTGCCACACCGAACCCGACAGCAACAGGGTCAGCACCACGGTGGGGACCATCGAGAAGCCGTGGGCCACGTTCACGAACAGCATGTAGGCCAGGACGATTCCGCCGGCGGCGCTGCCCGCGACTCCCGCTGCCAGGACGAGAGGGGTGTGCTCCCCGATCCGGTTGAGGAACCGCACCGACGCCACGGCCACCAGGACGTACGCCGCGACCACCGCAGTCCTGGCGATCAGCTGCACGTGACCGAATCCGGTCGATTTCCCGACGATGCCGAACGTTGCGGCACCGGCGCACACGGCGCACACGATGACGGCCAGCGCCGCGTACGGAGTGCGATAGCTGCGGTGTACCCGGGCGAACAGACGCGGGACGACCCGTTCGATCCCCATCGAATACAGCAGCCGCGAAGCGGCATTCGACGACGCCATCGCCGACGCCAGCCACGACGTGCCCAACCCGAGGTTCAGGGCGATCACCACGGCCGGGTCGACCCCGGTGCCGGTGCCGTGCAGATAAGCGTTGACCAGGGTGTCCGTGCGACCGGACCAGGCGGCCCACGCCGAGAAGATGAACAGGCCGCCGCAGATCATCGGCGTGAGCATCACGGTGCGGGTGACGGTGGCGAGCGGGCGCTTGGCCTCCGGACCGAAGAACGTGGCGCTCTCGAAGCCGGCCAGGGCGAACACCGCGGCCAGCGTCATGAGCAGCGGCCCGTACGCGGAATCGGACGGCGGCACCGCGGCGTGCTGGCCGCCCGCGCCGGTCACGATCATCAGACCGACGATGAACAGCAACGAGCACGATTCGACGGCGAGGATGGCGAGGGCCGCGAACCGCACCCCCCGGACCAGGCAGCCGAGGATCACGATCGCGATCCCGGCATAGACGAGGAGACGCTCGGCGGGGTCACGCAATTCCAGACCGAAGAAGCCGAGCGTCGCGATCACGGCCTGGCCACCGTGGTACAGCGTCATCACCGCACTGCCCACGTACTTGGTGAGCATGGCGACCCCGGCGGTCAGCGCGGCTCGCGTGCCGAGGCCCTGGAACACGAAACTGTAGAGGCCGCCCGCGGCCGCCATGCGGCGCGTGAACTGCGAGACACACACCGCGATCAGGGAGACCACCACCGTCGCGACGACGATCGTGATCAGACCGCTCAGCAGCATCTGATGGGTGAACATGGTGACGGGCAGGACCACCATCGACACCGCCGGAGCCGTCGTGGCCACCGACTGCGCGAGAACCTCGAAGCCGGACAACTGCCGCCGGCCCAGCGCGCGCAACGGCGACAGGGCCTGACGTTCGGGCTCGCGGGTGGCGAACGAACGCGCGATCGCGTCGGAAAGGGCTGACATGCGCGTGAAACTAGCCGGGTCGTGTTGCCGAAAAGTTTCGGTTTCGGGTCGAACTCCGACTCGGGAGTGAGAACGGCACGCGCCCGTTCTCGCTCGCCGGCCTCAGACTGTTTCGCCGCCGACAACTGCCCGACTCGCCTCCCTCCCAGGATGAATCCGGACAAGTTACCCGGGTCGCCGGGCGCAAGAATGGGAGCGCGAATTGGCATTCACACGTAGATCTTTCATGAAGGGCCTCGGGGCCACCGGGGGCGCGGGCCTCGCGTACGGGGCGATGTCGACGCTCGGGCTCGCACCGTCGACCGCCGCGCCCGCCCGCGCCTTCCAGCCGCTCGCGGCCGGCGATCTGATCGGGAAGGTGAAGGGCAATCACTCCGTGGTGGTGCTCGGCGGCGGCCCGGCCGGTCTGTGTTCGGCGTTCGAACTGCAGAAGGCCGGATACACGGTGACGGTCCTCGAGGCGCGCACCCGGCCCGGTGGCCGGGTCTGGACCGCCCGGGGCGGCACCGAGGAGACGGACCTGGGCGGCGAGACGCAGAAGTGCACGTTCTCGGAGGGCCACTTCTACAACGTCGGCGCCACCCGCATCCCGCAGAGCCACATCACGCTCGACTACTGCCGCGAACTCGGCGTCGAGATCCAGGGCTTCGGGAACCAGAACGCCAACACGTTCGTGAACTACGAGAGCGACACGTCGCTGTCGGGGCAGTCCGTCACCTACCGGGCCGCGAAGGCCGACACGTTCGGCTACATGTCGGAGCTGTTGAAGAAGGCCACCGATCAGGGCGCCCTGGACCAGGTGCTGAGCCGGGAGGACAAGGACGCGCTGTCGGAGTTCCTCAGTGACTTCGGTGACCTGTCGGACGACGGCCGCTACCTCGGATCCTCGCGTCGCGGTTACGATTCCGAGCCCGGAGCCGGCCTGAACTTCGGCACCGAGAAGAAGCCGTTCGCGATGCAGGAAGTGATCCGCAGCGGCATCGGCCGCAACTTCAGCTTCGACTTCGGCTACGACCAGGCGATGATGATGTTTTCTCCGGTCGGCGGCATGGACCGGATCTACTACGCGTTCCAGGACAGGATCGGCACCGACAACATCGTCTTCGGAGCCGAGGTCACGTCGATGAAGAACGTGTCCGAAGGCGTCACCGTCGAGTACACCGCCGGCGGCTCGAAGAAGTCGATCACCGCCGACTACGCGATCTGCACGATCCCGCCGCACCTCGTCGGACGACTCCAGAACAATCTGCCCGCCGACGTGCTCACCGCGCTGAAGGCGGCCAAGCCGTCGTCGTCCGGGAAGCTCGGCATCGAGTACTCGCGCCGGTGGTGGGAGACGGAGGACCGCATCTACGGCGGCGCATCCAACACCGACATGGACATCTCGCAGATCATGTTCCCGTACGACCACTACAACTCCGACCGGGGCGTGGTCGTCGCCTACTACAGCAGCGGCAAGCGGCAGGAGGCGTTCGAGTCCCTCACGCACCGCCAGCGGCTCGCCAAGGCGATCGCGGAGGGCTCGGAGATCCACGGCGACAAGTACACCCGCGACATCTCGTCGTCGTTCTCGGGCAGCTGGCGGCGCACCAAATATTCCGAGAGCGCCTGGGCCAACTGGGCGGGCAGTGGCGGCTCGCACGGCGGGGCGGCCACTCCCGAGTACGAGAAGCTGCTCGAACCCGTCGACAAGATCTACTTCGCCGGCGACCACCTGTCCAACGCCATCGCCTGGCAGCACGGCGCCCTGACGTCCGCCCGCGACGTCGTCACCCACATCCACGAGCGCGTGGCCCAGGAAGCCTGACCTTCCCCTCGAACAAGGAGTTGTGCACTGTGAAGTCTTTTCGTACCAAGGCCGTCACCGCGGCACTTGCCGCATCCGCTCTGATCGCCGGGGCGACGTCGTGCTCCTCCGAGGAGGCGGCAGCGGAAGCGCCCGCGAGCACCTTCGTCTCCAAGTCCGTTCTCGAAGCCGGCGAGGCGAATCCGATGATCGCGCAGGGTGTGGCCATCGGTGGCGGCACCGCCGTCTACAAGTCGAGCGGCATCGGCCCGGGCGCGTCCAACAAGGCCGCACCCGAGGGAACCCCCGAGTCGTACATCGACACCGACGTATTCTCGGGCGGCGCACTCCCGGCCGGAGTCACGATCACCGAAGCGCAGGGCATCAACGCGCTGAAGCGGATTCGCGACAATCTCGAGGCGCAGGGCCTCACGCTCGAGGACGTCGTGACCATGCGGGTGTTCCTCGACAACGCCCCCGGCACAGACCGCGCCGACTACGCCGGCTGGAACCGCGCCTACCGGCAGTTCTTCGCGAACACCAACCTCGACACCGGTGACACCGAACTGGTCCCGCTCGGCACCGCGGAACCGGCCGCCCCGATGGAACGGAACTCCGCGCGTCCCAGCCGGTTCGCGCTCGAGGTCGCGAGCCTGCCTGCCGCGGGCTGGCTCGTCGAGGTCGAGGTGGACGCTGTGTACCCCGACGGTGAGGAGCCCCAGTAGTGGGGGCGCTGAGCCCGAGCCACTGGGCGATCATCGCGGTGGTGCTCGTGGTGCTGTTCGGGTCGAAGAAGCTTCCGGACGCCGCCCGCGGCCTGGGACGGTCGATGCGGATCCTCAAGACCGAGGTGGGGGAGTTGCAGGCGGACGCCCCCGAACTGGAGAAATAGGCGAAGCGAGCCGGTGGACCCCGCGTCCACCGGCTCGCTTCGTTCTTCGGGTGTCAGGCCTTACGCATGTAGGTCCGGACCGTCAGCGGAGCCATGATCGCGACGATCACGGCGGCGCCGAGCAGCGCCCACACGACGTGGACACCGAAGTGGCCGTCGTTGACGAGTTCACGCACCGCGGTCACGACGTGCGACACGGGGTTGACGTTGACGAACGCCTGCATCCAGCCCGGCATCGTGTCGGCGGGCACGAATGCGTTGGACATGAACGTCAGCGGAAACAGGATGAGCATCGAAATGCCCTGCACCGACGACGCTTTGCTCATCAGGACGCCCATCAGGGCGAAGATCCAGCTGATCGAGAAGGCGCAGACGATGACGAGCGCGCCTGCCGACACGACCCCGACGACACCGCCGCCGGGCCGGTAACCCATCGCGATACCGACGGCGAACGTGATGGTCGTGGCGATGCCGTACCGCACGACGTCGGCGAGGAGCGCACCGGACAGCGGCGCGATGCGGGCGATCGGCAGGGACTTGAAGCGGTCGAAGACGCCCTTGTCCATGTCTTCCCGCAGTTGGGTCCCCGTCACTATCGACGTGGTGATCACCGTCTGGACCAGGATGCCCGGGATGATGATCGGCAGATACGACGCCACGTCGCCGGAGATGGCGCCACCGAAGATGTACGTGAACATCAACGTGAAGATGATCGGCTGGACGACGACGTCGAACAGTTGTTCCGGGTTGTGCTTGATCTTGAGCAGTCCCCGGTACGCCATGGTCAGCGTGTTGGCGACGGACTGCTCGAGGCTGATTCGGTTCCGGGCCTCCGGAATCGGTCGGGGGCCCGCGGAAGTGCGGGATTCGAGGGTGGTGGTCATGCGACGCTCCGTTCGGTGTCGGCCTCAGTGGCGTCTGCGCCGTGGCCGGTGATGGTGAGGAAGACCTCGTCGAGACTCGGCTTCTGGACGGTGATCTCGTCGACGGCGATCCCGTGGTCGCGCAGTCGGATCAGGAGTTCCACGGTGAGCGACGGATCGGTCATCGGCGCGGTGAGGCGGCCGATCTCCGGCGTGATCGCCACGTCCACACCGAGGGTGTGTGCGATCACCGAACGCGCGTCGTCGGTCTGTCCGCGGTCGGCCAGGGTCAACTGCAGCGAGGAGATGCCCACGGACGCCTTCAGCTCGTCGGCCGTGCCGTCCGCGATCACCTTTCCGTGGTCGATGACGGCGATCCGGTCGGCCAGCTGATCCGCTTCGTCGAGGTACTGCGTGGTGAGCAGCACCGTCGACCCTTCCGCGACCAGCCTGCGGATGGTGTCCCACATCTGGGCGCGCGTCCGAGGGTCCAGACCCGTCGTCGGCTCGTCGAGGAACAACAGCGGGGGATGGGCAATCAGGCTGGCCGCCAGGTCCAGACGTCGGCGCATGCCGCCCGAGAAATTCTTCAGCGGCTTCGTCGCCGCCTCGATAAGGTCGAACTCCTCGAGCAGTTCCGCGCACTTGCGGCGGGCATCACCCCGGCTGAGCCCGAGCAGCCGGGCGAAGATCACCAGATTCTCGACCGCCGACAGGTCCTCGTCGACGGACGCGTACTGGCCCGTGACACCGACCAGCGAGCGCACCGCGTTCGGTTCGCGCACCACGTCGTGGCCGAAGACGCGAGCCTCACCGCCGTCCGGACGCAACAGCGTCGCAAGCATTCGCACCGTGGTGGTCTTGCCGGCGCCGTTCGGGCCGAGCACTCCGTACACCGACCCGGTCGGAACGGACAGGCTCACGCCGTCGACGGCACGCTGACGGCCGAAGAGCTTCACGAGCCCGTCGGCCTCGATGGCTGGGGGAGTTGCAGTGAGGTTCATGCCGTAGACGATGCAGCCCACCCCTTGCAGCGGGCTTGCACGCCTCTTGCACGGCCTTGCGGACCTTGTTGTTCTGCGGATTCACAGACATTGGTCGGAATCGAGGGCAATTGCGTCGGAATCTGACGAATCGGTGTGCGGATGTGGTTTTCCACAACCAGTCGGTTATCCACAGGTGGACTGTTTTCCCTGGTCGGAGAGGGCGGCCGGCGTCGAGCAGGGTGCAGGATGCTCGATAAGAGAGCAGAGGACCTGATCTTTCGCCGCCATGCATTGGCCGACGGAATCACCGACCCGGACCTGCGCCGCGCGAGGACGTCGGGACAACTGGTCGCCGTGGCTGCGGGTGCCTACCTCCACTGCGACAGCGCGGCATCACTGGATGCGGTTGAGATGCACCGAGCCCGGGTCGCTGCGGCCGTCGTGGCGCACGGGGGTGAGGTCGTGGTCAGCCACGCGTCCGCCGCCGTCCTTCACGGACTCGATGTCGGTGCGGTGAACCTCGATCGGGTGCACCTGAGCCGGGAGCGTCGATCGGGCGGCCGACGGACCGCGACACTGCACTGTCACATCGCTCCACTCGACCGTGACGATGTGACGGAGATCGACGGCGTGGCAGTGACCTCGCTCGCCCGGACCGTGGTGGACGTGGCGCGATCGGAATCGTTGGACCAGGCCGTCGTGATCGGCGATTGCGCGTTGCATCGAGGCGGTCTGTCGATCGGCGACGTCCAGGCTGTGGTGGAGCGTCACGGGCGCCGCAAAGGCATCGGTGCCGCGCGCCGCGCAGTGGCTCTGTTGGACGGAGGCAGTGAGAGTCCTGGTGAGTCGCTCAGTCGAATCAGGATGCGCGAGTGTGGGATGCCGGCGCCCGCGCTGCAACACGAAGTGCGCACCGACGTAGGTGCGTTCGTCGGCCGCGTCGACTTCTTCTGGGAGCGCTGGGGAGTTGTCGGCGAGTTCGACGGGATGGGCAAGTACAGATTCGGCTCCGGGCAATCGGCCGACATCGTGGCGAAGGAGAAGTTGCGGGAGGATGCGATACGCGACACGGGCCTCGAGGTGATCCGGTGGGTGTGGGCGGACCTCGGGCGGTTCGACGCCGTGAAGGCGCGATTCGAGCGCGCGTGTGTTCGCTCGCGGCGCCGGTGACCCATTCCCGCCCACCGAATGGCTGGAATCACACGCAATTGCACGGGAATCTGGCGAATCGGTGTGCAACTACGCAGACAGGCGAACCGCTAGCCGAACCGCGATTCCAGCGCTCGCCGGTCGATCTTCCCCGGACCTCTGAGGGGGAGGGCGTCGACGAGGTGCAGTTCGCGTGGGGCGGCGGTGGGGTCGAGGGTGCGTTCGACGAAGGAGCGGAGTTCGGCGAGTGTCGGTTCGGTGCCGGGCTCGGCGACGACGACGGCGGTGACGCGGCGCCCCAGTCGCTCGTCGGGGAGGCCGATCACCGCGCATTCGCGGACCGCGGGGTGCGCGACGAGGGCCGCCTCGACCACTTGCGGGACGACGGTGAGACCGCCGGTGGAGATGGCCTCGTCGAGCCTGCCGGAGATGCTGAGGACGCCGTCGGTGACGGCGCCGGCGTCGTCGGTGCGGAACCAGTCGGGTTCGGCGAACGCCGGATGGTCGGGGAGGCCGCGGTAACCGGACGCGAGCATGGGCCCGCCGAGGAGGACGCGGCCGTCGCCGTCGATCCGCACCCGGGCGCCGTCGAGGGGCACCCCGTCGTACACGCATCCACCGCACGTCTCGCTCATTCCATACGTGCGGACGACGGTGATGCCGGCGTCGACGGCGCGCCGCAGGACCGGGGCGGGGGTCGCGGCGCCGCCGAGGAGGACGGCGTCGAGTGCGGCCAGTGCCGCCACCGCGTCGGGGTGGTCGAGGGCCTTGACCAGCTGGGTCGGGACAAGCGAGGTGTAGCGGCGGGGACCGCTCATCGACGCGACTGCGGCGGGCAGCGCACCGGGGTCGAAGCCGTCGGTCACGTCGATCACCACCGGCTCGGTGCCCGCGACGACACTGCGCAGCAACACCTGCATGCCTGCGATGTGGTGGGCGGGAAGCGTCAGCAGCCAGGCGCCCGGACCGCCGAGGCGCGCGTGTGTCGCGTCACCGCTGGTACGGAGGGCGGCCGCGGAGAGCATGGCCCCCTTCGGCACTCCGGTCGTGCCGGATGTCGCGACCACGAGTGCGACACCGTCGTCGATCGGCTCCCCGGGGCGCAGTGCGTCCGTCAGTCGGCGGGTCTCCCGCTCGTCAGCGGCGGGGACGGGGAGCGCGGCGGGGGCGGTTCCGTCGAGGATCGCCGACAGCTGCGGCAGGATGTCGAGAACCCCGGCGCCGGAGGGGACGGGCAGGACCTGCAGTTCGCTCACTGGGCTGGCCCGGCCAGCGGCCATCGCATCACTGGGCTGGCCCGGCAAGCGGCCAGCCGCCTGCGGCGAGGTTGCTGCGCACCCGGTCGACGTCGGACTCGAGCGGCAACTCGTCGGTGACCTTGGTGATGAGCACCTGGATGTCGGTCTTCTCGATGGGAAGGTCGCCCTCCTCGACGAGGGCGTCGGCGACGGCGTCCACCTCGTCTTCCGACAGACGGCGGGTGAGCAGCGCGAACAACGGAATGTAGTCCTGCTCGGGCACGCCGTTCGGGTAGCCGGCTCGCAGCCAGCCGATGATGGAGGAGAGAAACGGTGGAAGGCTCATGGCTAGCCTGCGTCGCGGATTTCTTCCGTGTCGCCGGAACCTTCGCCGCATTCGGCGTCGGGTCCGACCGGCCACCCTCCGGCCTCGAGGTTCTCCGTCACCCGGGCGACGTCGTCCTCGGAGGGTTCCTCGTGGGTGATCTCGCTGATGAGGCGGCGGATGTTGTCGTAGTCGACGTGGCGTTCGGGTGTCTCGTGGGCCATCTCGATGGACAGCGCGACGACCTGTTCGATCTCGTCGTCGGTGAGACGGCGACGCAGCACTGCCAGCAGCGCGAAATGGTCCTTCGCCGGGATTCCCTCGGGGTACCCGGCGCGTAGCCAGTCGAGCACGGAGCGAAGTGAATTCGTGGGCACGCGTTCGGCCTCTTTCGTCGATGGAACGGGACTCGTGGTCGCCGCTCAGAAGATGTGGATACCGAAGCTGCCGGCCAAAAAGCCCTGCATCAAGAGAAGTATCCCAGTGATGATCGCGATCAGCACCACGGCGAAGCAGGCCCAGGCGCCGATCCGGCCGGCGACGGTCGGCTGCGAGACTCCCTCACCGGTGTCCGTGCCGCCGAGCGACCGCAGGCCGAGCGCGAAAATCGCGGGTAGGCCGGCACCGAACAGCAGACCGACGAGGATGACCTGCCAGAGCGAGTGGATGGTGGTGGTCAGCAATGTCATGGCGAGCCCCTCAGCGGTTCGTGGCGGGACCGGCGGAGTCCGCGGTCTCGGCCACTCCCGGCTCGGTGGGTTCGGCGGGAACGTGGGCCTCGCCCGACTCCCACTCGGCGTTCACGTTGCCGGACGTCACCGGCTGCAGGCGGGAGCGCAGGTACATGAACCCGGCGAGCACGATCAGGGCGGCGAACACGACGAGAACACCGGGCAGACCGCCGATCACGTGCGCGATGACCCAGCACACGGCTCCCACGATCGCCGCGGACGGCAGTGTGACCAGCCATGCGACGGCCATGCGTCCGGCGATGCCCCAGCGAACCTCGGCGCCCTTGCGGCCGAGCCCGGTGCCGAGGATGGAACCGGTCGCGACGTGTGTCGTGGACAGCGGCAGTCCGAGGTGGCTGGACGTCAGGATGATGGCGGCGGACGAAGACTCCGCGGCCATGCCCTGGGGAGCGGCGATCTCGACGAGTCCCTTGCCGAGCGTGCGGATGATGCGCCAGCCGCCGAGATAGGTGCCGAGCGCGATGGCGATCGCACAACTGAGCTTCACCCAGAACGGCATTTCGTCGTCGGCGGACAGGGATCCGTGTGCGACGAGTGCGAGGAAGATCACGCCCATCGTCTTCTGGGCGTCGTTCGTTCCGTGGGCCAGCGACACCAGGGACGCGGAACCGATCTGACCGATGCGGAATCCGTGTTCCTTGGTGTCCTCCGGCACGCCGGAGGTGATCCGGTAGACCAGCTTGGTGCCCGCGGTGGCGACCAGTGCTGCGACCACGGGGGCGAGGACGGCGGGAACGACGACCTTGCTGAGCACGCCACCCCACTCGACACCGCTCATGCCGATGGACGCGATGGCGGCACCGATCAGTCCGCCGAACAGTGCGTGGGAAGAGCTCGACGGCAGGCCGAGCAGCCACGTCGCCAGATTCCAGATGATGCCGCCGACCAGGCCGGCGAACACGATGAGCAGCAGATCCTCGCCGCCCACTTCTCCCAGGTTCACCACGCCCTTGGCGACAGTCGCCGCAACCTCCACGGACAGGAACGCGCCGACCAGATTCAACGATGCGGAGAGCGCGACAGCGGCCTTGGGTCGCAGAGCTCCCGTCGCGATCGAGGTGGCCATTGCATTGCCGGTGTCGTGAAAGCCGTTCGTGAAGTCGAATGCGAGGGCGGTGACGACTACCACCAGGAGAACTACGAGCTCTGCGGTCACACCCAGATTGTGCGGATTTCAACCGAAAATGTACAGCTGACGTCCGGTGTACAGAATCACTCCTGCGTATGGCCTCCCGTCAGTTCTCACCCTTCGGACGGAGGTCGCGGCGGATGGGGTGATCCTCCGGGATCTGCACCAGAACGATCGGGATTCCGTCGGGGTCCGCGATCCACATCTCGAACAGCCCCCACGGTTCCTGCCGGGCCTCGCGGTCGATCTTCACCCCGGCGAGAACCAGCTCGGTCTGGACTGCGGTGAGATCGCGAACCTGCAGCCACAGGGCGCCGTCGAAGGAGGACGACTCGCCGGTTCCACCGTGCGCGGCAACCTCGATCAGGCCCTGACCGGCGAAGAACACCGTGCCCCCGGGGTATTCGCGAGCGGTGGCGAGCCCGAGGATGTCGCGGTAGAAGCTCAGCGTCGTCGTGTAGTCGCGCGGCCGCAGAATCGTCCTGCTGCTGAGGATCTCCACCCGTCACCCTCCTTCGCCGGGCCGGGCTTCGTGTCCCGTCCGGCCGTGTGTGCGTCGATCTTCCTTCATCTCCGCCTCGAACAGGTGCCGCCGTCCGTCGGCGAGTTCGTGACGTGCGCCACGTTCGTGCTCGCGCAGCGGCGACCAGTAGTGGTCGTCGAACTCCTCGACGAGCTGGAACGTCCACCGGCCCTCGACGACGTTGCGGCCCACGAGCTCGGACTGCACCCGGTCCGCGACGGCCGCGTGTCCGGCGTCCCGCAGCGCGTCGACGGCTTCACCGAGCTGAAGATCGGCGTGTCCGATCAGCTGATGGAACGAGTAGAGGTGCCCGCGGGCACGCTCGACCGTTTCGAGGGCCTCCGACAACTTTCCGAGCGCGGCGACGGTGTCGTCACTCACTCCGGGCGGACGACGATGTTCCGGTGCGGGGAGCTCGCGGTCGATGCTCATGTGGGTCAGTGTGCCCGAATCGGAGACGCGGCGTGCCCTCTCCTGCCGAGGCGACGAATCCGCCCGCGTATTTCACCCTCCGAGGGTCTACTCGTGCGTGACCGCCCGGTGCTGGACTGGATCGACAGCGTCGGACGACGAGGGGACTGGGCCATGAGTTCGAGCGTGACAGGCGAGCCGATGCCGGGCGGCGAATCGTTACCATTTCCGCCGACGCCGTCGGGAAGCATCGCCGGCCGGACGATGCAGGAGTCGGTGTACAGCCCCCATCCGAAGAAGCGGAGGCTGCCCGACGACGCCCCGAACGTTCTGATCGTCCTCATCGACGACGCCGGGCCGGGTCTGCCGAGCGGCCTCGGCGGTGAGGTGAACACCCCGACGCTCGACGCGATGTTGCAGGACGGTGTCGGGTACAACCGATTCCATACGACCGCAATGTGTTCGCCGACCCGGGCGTCGCTGCTGACCGGCCGCAACCACCATCGCGTGGGGAACGGGCAGATCGCCGAGCTGGCCAACGACTGGGACGGCTACTCCGGCCACATCCCCCGGTCGAGTGCGACGGGGCCCGAGGTCCTGCGCCAGTACGGGTACAGCACTGCCGCATTCGGGAAATGGCACAACACGCCGGCCGAGGAGACCACCGCCGCCGGTCCGTTCGACAACTGGCCGACGGGTCTCGGGTTCGAGTACTTCTACGGATTCCTCGCCGGCGAGGCGTCGCAGTACGAGCCGAACCTGGTGCGTAACACGACGGTGGTGCTGCCCCCGAAGACCCCGGGGCAGGGGTACCACCTCAGTGAGGATCTCGCGGACGACGCCATCGGCTGGCTGCGCAGGCACAAGGCGTTCGACGCCGACAAGCCGTTCTTCATGTACTGGGCCAGCGGTTGCCTGCACGGACCGCACCACATCATGAAACCGTGGGCCGACAAGTACGCCCGGAAGTTCGACGACGGCTGGGATGCCTACCGGGAGCGGGTCTTCGCGAGGGCGAAGGAGAAGGGCTGGATTCCCCCCGAAGCGGAGCTGACCGACCGCGATCCGACGATGGCCGCGTGGGACGACATTCCCGAGGACGAGAAGCCCTTCCAGCGTCGGCTGATGGAGGTCGCGGCCGGGTACGCCGAGCACTGTGACGTCCAGGTGGGCAGGCTGTTCGACGAGCTGGACCGTTTGGGGTACCGGGACGACACGCTGATCCTGTACATCTGGGGCGACAACGGCTCGTCCGGTGAGGGGCAGAACGGCACGATCAGTGAACTGTTGGCGCAGAACGGCATTCCCACGACACCGGCGCAGCACATCGCGGCCCTCGAACAACTCGGTGGTCTCGACGTCCTGGGGTCGCCGAAGACCGACAACATGTATCACGCGGGCTGGGCGTGGGCGGGCAGCGCGCCGTACAAGGGAATGAAGCTATTGGCGTCCCATCTCGGTGGCACCCGCAACCCGATGGTCGTGCGGTGGCCGGCGAAGGTGACCCCCGACCCGACACCCCGCACGCATTTTCTGCACTGCAACGACGTGATGCCGACGCTGTACGACATCGTCGGGATCACCCCGCCGCGGACGGTGAACGGTGTTCCGCAGGACCCGGTAGACGGCGCCAGCTTCGCGCAGACGCTCGTCGAACCCGGCGCGACAGGGGGAAAGCTCACCCAGTACTTCGAGATCATGGGCAGCCGGGCGATCTACCACGACGGCTGGATGGCGTCCGCGTTCGGGCCACGCGCACCCTGGGCGGCGGGTGTGCCCGGTGGCATCCGCGACTGGAGCCCGGACGACGACACGTGGGAGCTCTACAACCTGGACGAGGACTGGACCCAGAACCGGGACCTCGCCGAGCAGCATCCGCAGAAGCTGGCGCAACTGCGGGAACTGTTCGCGATCGAGGCCGCGAAGAACAATGCGCTCCCGGTCGGCGGCGGGCTGTGGGTCATCGCATTGCATCCCGAACAGCGGATCACGACGCCGTACACGAGCTGGGAGTTCTCCGGCGACACGATCCGCATGCCCGAGTTCTGCGCTCCCGCGCTGGGCAACAAGAACAACCGGGTGACCCTCGACCTCTCGGCGCCGGAGAATCCGAGCGGAGTGCTCTACGCACTGGGAAGCAACGCCGGCGGACTCACGTGCTTCGTCGACGACGGCTACCTCTGTTTCGAGTACAACCTGTTCATCCTGATGCGCACCAAGATTCGTTCGACCGTGCCGATCCCGCCGGGCACCCGCACGGTGCAGGTGGTCACGGAGTTCGTCGAGGCGCGGCCCGGCGGCCCGCTGAACGTGAAGCTCTGTGTCGACGGCAGTGTCGTCGGGGAGGGGCAGGTGCCGGTGAGCGTGCCGTTGCTGTTCACAGCCAACGACTGTCTCGACGTCGGCACCTGCCTCGGTTCCCCGGTGTCGCTGGACTACTACGACCGGGCGCCGTTCCCGTTCAACGGCACCATCGACCGCATGGCGGTCGAGTACACGTAGGGGACCTCAGAAGTACGGGATGCGGGCCGCGTCAGAAATACCAGGGGTACGGCTTCCAGTCGGGTTCGCGCTTCTCGAGGAAGGAATCGCGGCCCTCGACGGCTTCGTCCGTCATGTACGCCATGCGGGTTGCCTCGCCGGCGAACAGCTGCTGACCGACGAGACCGTCGTCCTGCAGGTTGAACGCGTACTTGAGCATGCGCTGCGCCTGCGGGGACTTGCCGTTGATCTTGGTGGCCCAGTCGATCGCGACGTCCTCGAGTTCGGCGTGGTCGACGACCTTGTTGACGGCGCCCATCTGGTGCATCTCCTCCGCGGTGTACGTCTCACCGAGGAAGAAGATCTCGCGGGCGAACTTCTGGCCGACCATCTTGGCGAGGTAGGCGCTGCCGTATCCGCCGTCGAAGCTGCCGACGTCGGCGTCGGTCTGCTTGAAACGGGCGTGTTCGCGGCTGGCGAGCGTCAGGTCGCACACCACGTGCAGGCTGTGACCGCCGCCCGCGGCCCAGCCGTTGACGAGGCAGATGACGACCTTCGGCATGAACCGGATCAGCCGCTGGACCTCGAGGATGTGGAGACGTCCGGCGCGGGCCTTGTCGACGGTGTCCGCGGTTTCGCCGGCGCGGCCGGTGGTCGCATCCTGCTCGGTGTACTGGTATCCGCTGCGTCCGCGGATGCGCTGGTCGCCGCCGGAGCAGAACGCCCAGCCCTCGTCCTTGGGGCTCGGACCGTTGCCGGTGAGCAGCACGGCGCCCACGTCGGACGTCATCCGGGCGTGGTCGAGCGCCTGGTACAACTCGTCGACGGTGTGCGGGCGGAAGGCGTTGCGCACTTCGGGACGGTCGAACGCCACCCGGACGATTCCCTGGGTGACATGCCGGTGGTAGGTGATGTCGGTCAGGTTCTCGAAACCGGGAACCGGTCGCCAGTGCTGCGGGTTGAAAGTCACGGCTCCGAGGTTATCGGGTGCCGTCGGCGGGTGTCCGCGCGCGCACGGGTTTGCCCGGGTTTACCGTGCAGGTATGAGCGAACAGGCTGCCGACGTCACCCGTCTCGACGGCAAGGGCGACGACGAGTACGAGCACCACGGCGGGTTCCCCAAGTACGAGCCGGTGACACCCGGTCCGGACTGGGCGCGGTTCGTCGAGGGAATGCGCACGTTGCAGGACCTCGCGGTGTCGGTCGACGCCCCGGACGACGTGCTCACGCAGGCCGCGGACCAGGTGGAGAAGCTGGCCGAACTGCTCGGACCGCACGTCGTTCCCGAGGGGCGGTCGCCGGCGGGCCGCACGATCGAGTTGCCGGGCCGGGGGAGTCTCCTCATGCCGCCGTGGACCATCGAGAAGTTCGGGCCTGACGGGGTGCGCAGCGTGGGCATGTTCCGGCGCTACCACCTCGGTGGCAACGGCGCCGCGCACGGCGGCACGCTGCCGCTGCTGTTCGACGACCTGATGGGCATGATCGTCCACGCGTACGGTCGGCCCATCAGTCGCACCGCCTACCTGCACGTGAACTATCGCGCGATCACCCCGCTCGACACGCGTCTGACCGTCGAGGGCAGCGTCGACCGCGTGGAGGGGCGCAAGACGTTCATCACCGCACGGTTGATGCAGGACGACACGTTGCTCGCCGACTGCGAGGCCCTCATGCTCCAGTTGCTGCCCGGGCAGCCCTGACCCCGTGACATCCCTGCCCTCCGTGGAGGAGGTCCTGGCCGACGCCGTCGTGGTGAGTCTGCCCATGCGCATGCGGTTCCGCGGCATCACGACGCGAGAAGCGTTGCTGCTGCGCGGTCCCGCAGGGTGGGGCGAGTTCGCGCCGTTCCCCGAGTACGCGGACGACGAGGCGGCGCACTGGTTGCAGTCGGCGATCGAGGACGCCTGGCTGGGGCCGCCGCCCGCGGTGCGCACGCAGGTGCCGATCAACGCCACCGTCCCTGCCGTCGACGCCGCCCGCGTGCCCGCCGTGCTCGACCGTTACCCCGGGGCGCGGACCGCGAAAGTGAAAGTGGCCGAACGTGGTCAGACCCTCGACGACGACGTCGCGCGGGTGCGGGCGGTCCGCGCACTCGTTCCGAACGTGCGCGTCGACGCGAACGGGGGATGGTCGGTCGACGAGGCCGAGACCGCGCTGCGGGCACTGACCGCGGACGGTCCGCTCGAATACGCCGAGCAGCCGTGCGCGAGTGTGCCCGAATTGGTGGAGGTCCGCAGGCGGATGCCCGACGTGCGCGTGGCCGCCGACGAAAGCATCCGGCGCGCCGAGGATCCGCTGAAGGTCGTGCGGGCAGGCGGTGCCGATGTGGCCGTCGTGAAGGTCGCCCCGCTCGGGGGGATGCGGCGGCTGCTGTCGCTCGCGGACGAGTTGTCGTCGTACGGTGTGCCGGTGGTCGTGTCGAGCGCCTTGGACACCGCTGTCGGCATCGCCGCCGGTGTCGCCGCTGCCGCAGCCCTCCCCGAATTGCAGTTCGCGTGCGGCCTGGGTACCGGGGGACTCTTCGAGGCGGACGTGGCCCGTGCCCGCGAACCCGTCGACGGCGAGCTCACCGTCGAAGCGGTGGTACCCGACGTCGAACTCGTCGCGGCTCTCGCCGCGTCCGCGGAGCGTTCACGCTGGTGGATCGAGCGGACGCGCCGGTGCCATGGCCTGCTCGAACAACGCGGAGTCCGGTTTTTCGTATAGTGTCTGGCCGGACCTGATCGCTCAGTCAATACGGAGGCATTGAAAGTGGTTGCAGCTCTGAACGAAACCCTGCTCGACGAGTCGCGCGTTCCTGCGGTCATCGCAGACGTCCAGGCTCTCATCGACGCGGAGGTTTCGGACAAGTCGGGGGCCTCGGGACTGGCACTCAAGGGTGGATACGGCGCCGTCAAGAAGGTGGGACCGTCGATCGTGCCGGACGCCATCGAGGGCCTGCTGCCGGCATTCGTCGCCAAGCTCGAGCCGTACTGGCAGGCCTTCACCGTCAGTGGTGAGGCCGGATTCTCCGAGTACCTGGTCGCGCGTAGCGACGAGGTCTCGGACTCGCTCCTCGGTGTGACCGACGAGCGTATCGAGGGCAGCGACCGCGGTGCTGTCAAGAAGGTGTACTCGTCGCTGCGTCCGTCGGCGAAGAAGAATGTGATCGAGGCACTTCCGCGTCTGGGCGCCCTCGTTCAGAAGCACGCCAACTGAGAACCCAGGTGAGTGGCACGGCGCGCCCAGGCGTGCCGTGCCACTCACCTGTGGTCAGTTGGCAGCGTGGCCGTGGCGCCAGTACCCGGTGAACGAGATGTTCGACTTCGGGATGCTGCGCTCGTTCACGAGGTGGCGGCGCAACGCCGTCGTCAACTCGCTCTCGCCGGCGACGAACGTATAGGACGGCCCGGTCGGCAGTTCCGCCTGTTTCACCGTGTTCAGCGCGAGCACTCCCGGACGGGCATCGGCGTCCTCGCGCACCAGCCAGTGCACGTTCACGCCGTCACCCACCGAAACATCTTGCGCGTCTTCGGCATCGGGAATCTCGACGAACACTTCGGCCCGCAGGTCCCGCGGTGCCGATCGCAGGATCCCGACGATTGCGGGAAGGGCGCTCTCGTCACCGACCAGCAGCTGCCACTCGGCGTCCGGCGTCGGGTTGTAGATCAGGCCCTCGTCGAGGATCGCCACCTCGTCACCGGCCGCAGCCGCGTCCGCCCACGCCGATGCGGGACCGAGGTCACCGTGCGAGGCGAAGTCGATGTCGATCTCGGTGGTGTCGCCGAACGTTCCCGATCCCGCCACGCGGATCTCGCGGATCGTGTAGTTGCGCACGACCGGCCGGGTGTCCTTGGACATCAGCTTGTACTGGGCGTACCAGAGGTTGCTTGCGCTGGTCGGAAGCCGCAGCGTGCTCTGTCCCCGCTGGGGGATGAACATCCGGAACCACTGGTCGAACCCCATCGGGCTGACGGAGTCGAGTTCTTCGCCCGCGATCGTGACGCGGACGAAGTTCGGGCTGATCTGCTTGCCCGCGACGACTCGAGCGGACGCGATCCGGCGACTCTGAGGTTTGACGAACTTGCTGCGTTGAGCCATGGCGTTGGTTACTCCCCCGGGTAGCGGTGCGATTTTGTCAGGTAAGCCTAACCAATCGATCTCTTATTCGGGGCGACGAGGGCGGTCGCGCATCACGACCTTCGGCGGCAGGCCCCACTCGTTGCGGCCGAGGCGGCTGAGCGGGGCGAGTTCCGCGAAGTCCGGAAGTCCGTCGTCGGCGAGCGCCTCGGGCCGCACCGCGACCGTGACGACGTCGCCCATCACCACGAACGAGTCACCGACAGGTATCACCTGGTGCAGGGTGCATTCGATGGCGACCGGCGAACCCGCGACCCGGACGGGACGGACCCGCTCGCTGGGTTCGGTGTCGATGCCCAGCGCGGCGAACTCGTCGACGTCGCTGTCATACGTGGCGGAACTGGCGTTGACCGTCGACATCAGCGGCTCCGTCGCCAGGTTGATCACGAACTCTCCCGTCGCCTCGATGTTGCGAAGGCTGTCCTTGCGGGTGACCGAGGTGAACTGCACCACCGGCGGGTGGGTGCTGGACACCGAGAAGAAGCTGTACGGGGCCAGGTTGGCCACCCCGTCCGCCGAGACGGTGGACACCCACGCGATCGGCCGGGGCACGATCGAAGCGGTCAGCACCTGATACATGCGGTGTGGGGGAAGCTCGGCGGGATCGAAGAGAGTGCGCATGCGTTCATGGTGTCAGCGCCCGCGATGTGGCCGTGAACTCACCCGGCGAGGTCGCCGGACAGGGTTGCCGGAGTATCTGACACTCTTGATGTCGTGAACCCGTCCACTGCACAAGCCACCGCGGTCGTCGACGAACTGGTCCGCGGGGGAGTACGCGAGGTCGTGCTCTGCCCGGGTTCGCGCAACGCGCCGCTGGCGTTCGCCCTGCAGGCCGCCGATCTCGAGGGCCGGCTGCGTCTGCACATGCGCATCGACGAACGCACCGCGGGATTCCTCGCGCTCGGCCTGGCCGTGGCCGGCAAGCGCCCCGTCCCGATCGTCATGACGTCCGGCACCGCGGTCGCCAATCTCGGACCCGCGGTCCTCGAGGCGAACTACGCCCGGGTGCCGCTCGTGGTGCTCAGCGCCAACCGTCCGTACGAGATGCTCGGCACGGGCGCCAACCAGACCATCGAGCAACTCGGACTGTTCGGCAGCCAGGTGCGCGCGACCATCAGCCTGGGCCTGGCCGAGGACGACGCCCGGCAGAACAGCCAGTGGCGTTCGGCCGTGTGCCGGGTCCTCGCCGCGGCGCGCGGCACGAGGTCGGGCAACGCCGGTCCCGTGCACTTCGACATCCCGCTCCGGGAACCGCTCGTTCCCGACGTCCACGCGCAGGGTCCGGTCCCGCAGGGACGGCCGGGTGGGGCGGCGTGGACCACCACCCAGCACGCGACGCTCGACGTGCCGATGGACCTCGACATCACCCCCGACACCATCGTGATCTCCGGGCACGGGTCTGCGCTCCGGCCGGAACTCGCCGGACTGCCGACGGTCGCCGAGCCGACCGCGCCACTGCACGGCATTCCGGTGCATCCGATGGCGCTGCCGCAGCTCAAACCGCGGCAGGCCGTCATCACCGGACGCCCCACGCTCCACCGGTCCGTGTCGAAGGTCCTCGCCGATCCGGCGGTGGCCGTCTACGCGCTTACCACCGGCCCCCGCTGGCCCGACGTGTCCGGCAACGTGCTGGCCACCGGCACCCGCGCCGTCGTGTCCGGTGAGCCCGACCGGGCGTGGATCAACCGGTGCCGCACGCTGTCCGAACACACCGACAAGGCGGTGCGCGCGCAACTCGCCGCCCACTCGAAGTCGACGGGTCTGCACGTGGCGGCCGCCGTCATGGACGCCCTCACCGACGGTGACCAGTTGCTGCTCGGGGCGTCCAACCCCGTGCGTGACGCGGCACTCGTCAGCTATCCCGCACCGAAGATCCGGGTGCTGTCCAACCGGGGTGTCGCCGGCATCGACGGCACCGTGTCCGCGGCCGTCGGGGCGGCCCTGGCCTACGAGGAGGGGCGGACGGTGGCCCTGCTCGGCGACCTCACGTTCCTGCACGACGCGTCCGGGTTGCTCATCGGCTCGGGCGAACCGCGGCCCCGGGACCTGACGATCGTGGTCGCCAACGACGACGGTGGCGGCATCTTCGAATTGCTCGAGCAGGGCGATCCGCAGTACGCAGGGGTGTTCGAGCGGGTCTTCGGTACTCCGCACGGTATGGATCTCGCCGCACTGTGCGCCGCCTACCGGGTGGAGCATCATCTGGTGGGTCTGGGTGAGCTGTCGACGCGGCTGAGCGCGCCCGAAGCGCCCGGCGACCGCGGAATCCGGGTGCTCGAGGTGACCACCGAACGTTCCGGGCTGCGCGAACTGCACGCCGCGGTGCGGGCACAACTGTGAATGCGAAAGTGACGCGGCGTGTCCGGCGCGGGGTGTTGGTGACGGCGATCGGCATCTCGATCCTGGCCGTGCTCCTCGTCCTGGCCGCCTGGCGCAACGACCACACGATCCAATCCGACCGGGGCGTGGCTACCGCAGAGGTGCTGTCGGCGGGGTCGCTGCGGTCGGCCATCAGCTTCGTCACGCCGGACGGGGTGACGCACAACCCCGAACTCGGCGTGCTGTACCCGACCAAGCTCACGGTGGGGCAGCGGATCGACGTCGAGTACGCGCGCAGCGACCCCGACCTGGTGCGGGTGTCCGGCCGCGACGCCAGCGTGGCCGTCGTCCCCGCTGGTTCGCTGATCGTCGTGACCTGGCTGATCGCGGGACCGGTGATCTGGTACCTGCGGCGGCGGGAGAATTCGGCAGAGCCCTCGCCGGCAGTGTCATCCTGAGTTTCCCGGAACTTCGCGCGACCGTCACGTCGATCTCGCTGCTGTGACTACGAGCACTGCCACGCTGAGCGCGTGAGAGTAGCCATCGTCGCGGAATCGTTTCTTCCCAACATGAACGGTGTGACCAACTCGGTGCTGCGGGTCCTCGACCACCTCCAGCGCACCGGACACCAGGCGATGGTCGTCGCCCCGGACACGGTGGGATCGCAGACGTCCGCGCCGACCGAACACGACGGCGTGCCCGTCCACCGGGTGCCCGCGGTGATGGTGCCGAAGGTCAGCTCGCTCCCGGTGGGTCTGCCGCAGCCCGGACTCACCGCCGCGCTGCGGGCGTTCGACCCCGACGTCGTGCATCTGGCGTCACCGTTCCTCCTCGGTGCCGGCGGGCTCGGTGCGGCCCACCGGCTCGACGTCCCCACGGTCGCGGTGTACCAGACGGACGTGGCGGGTTTCGCCGAGAGCTACGGCCTCGGCATCACCAGCCGCGCGGCGTGGGCCTGGACGCGTCGCATCCACAGAGGCTGCACCCGCACCCTCGCGCCGTCCACGTCGGCGGTCGAGGCACTCGCCGAGCAGAGGATTCCGAGGGTCCACCGCTGGGCCCGCGGCGTGGAGACCACCCGATTCGCGCCGTCCCGCCGCAGCACCGCTTTGCGGGACTCCTGGCTGGGCGGCTCGGACCGGCTGGTCGTCGGATTCGTGGGCAGGCTCGCACCCGAGAAGCACGTCGAGCGGCTGGCCGCACTCGCAGACGACCAGCGGGTCCGGCTGGTGATCGTCGGCGACGGCTCGGAGCGCGCCCGCCTGCACCGGTTGATGCCCGATGCGGTGTTCACCGGCCAACTCGGCGGTGTGGAGCTCGCGGAGGCCTACGCGAGCCTGGACGTCTTCGTCCACCCGGGCGAGCACGAGACGTTCTGCCAGGCGGTACAGGAGGCGCTGTCCAGCGGGGTGCCGGTGATCGGACCGGATGCCGGCGGACCGCGCGATCTGGTCGCGCACTGCCGCAACGGCTACCTGCTCCCGGTCGACCGGTTCGGCGAACTGCTGCCGAGCGCCGTCGACGCACTGCGCGACCGCCGCATGCGGGCCCGCTTCGGGGAGGCCGCCCGGCAGTCGGTGCTGCACCGCACGTGGCCCGCGATCTGCGACGAGCTGCTGGGCCACTACGCGGCGGTTGTGGGCGGGCAGGACTTTCGCGAGTCCCGAGCGGCCTGACCACCGGATCGATACCGGTGGGGAATTCGAGAGGCCGTCTCGTGGTTGCCCGGAGTATGGCGAAGTACAAGACTGTCAATCCCGCGACCGGTGAAACCGTCCGGGAATTCACGACCTTGGACGATGCAGGTGTGGAGTCGGCGCTCTCCCGCGCCCACAGCGGATATCTCGACTGGCGGACGACCCCCGCCGAGGAACGCGCCCGGATTCTGGGCCGAACCGCCGATCTCTACGCGGAGCGTGAAGACGAACTGGCGCGGATGATCGCCCTCGAGATGGGCAAACCCGTCCGGGAGGCCAAAGGCGAAGTCAAGCTTTCCTCGGCGATCTACCGCTACTACGCGGACAACGGCCCCGCACTGCTCGAGGCGGAACGACTCGACGTGCCGGGCGCGGACGAATCCGTGGTCTACCGCAGGCCGATCGGTGCGCTCGTCGGCGTGATGCCGTGGAACTACCCGTACTACCAGGTCGCCCGTTTCGCGGCGCCGAACCTCATGCTCGGCAACACCGTGCTGCTCAAGCACGCCCCGAACTGTCCGCAGTCGGCGCTGCTGATGGAGGAGATCTTCCGGCAGGCCGGTCTCCCCGAGGATGCGTACATCAACGTGTTCGCCACCAACGAGCAGATCGCCGACATGATCGCGGATCCGCGTGTCCAGGGTGTCTCCCTCACCGGCAGCGAGCGGGCCGGGACCAGCGTCGCCGAGACGGCGGGCCGCAACCTCAAGAAGGTGGTGCTCGAACTCGGCGGGTCCGACGTGTTCGTCGTCCTCGACACCAACGATATGGACGCCACGGTCAAGACCGCGACCCGTGCCCGCCTGTCCAACGCGGGCCAGGCCTGCAACTCGCCCAAGCGATTCATCGTGACCGAGCCGAACTACGACGAGTTCGTCTCGAAGCTCGCCGAGTCGTTCAAGGCCACCCCGACCGGCGATCCGCTCGACGCGAAGACCGTCCTCGGGCCGCTGTCCTCGCAGAGCGCCGCGGATTCGCTGATCGAGCAGATCGAGGACGCCATCGCCAAGGGCGCGACGCTCCTCGCCGGCGGGAAGAAGATCGACGGCCCCGGCTCGTACGTCGAACCGACTCTGCTCGTCGACGTGACCCCCGAGATGCGGGCGTACAGCGAGGAACTGTTCGGCCCGGTCGGCGTCGTCTACAAGGTCGCCACCGCCGACGAAGCCGTGGAACTCGCCAACTCCTCCTCCTACGGTCTCAGCGGTTCGGTGTGGAGCACCGACCTCGACGGGGCACGTGAGGTCGCCGACCGGCTCGACGTCGGCATGGCCTTCGTCAACGAACACGGCACGACGCTTCCCGGGTTGCCGTTCGGTGGCGTCAAGCGCTCCGGCGTGGGCCGCGAACTCGGCCCGTGGGGGATGGACGAATTCGTCAACAAGAAGCTGGTGCGGGTCTCCAAGAAGTGACCGCCACGCCACCGCGCCCGGCGCCGACATCGGCGGCGGGCGCGGTTGGTAGCGTTTCGGGCGTGGCAACTACACACGGTTCGCGGGCGTCGCTCGAAAAGGATCCGCACGAGGTCGCGTCGATGTTCGACGGCGTCGCGAAGCGCTACGACCTCACCAACACGATCCTGTCGTTCGGTCAGGACCGCAGTTGGCGCAAGGCGACGCGCTCGGCCCTGGCACTGAAGCCGGGGGAGCGCGTTCTCGACCTCGCGGCGGGAACCGGCGTGTCGACCGTCGAACTCGGACGGTCGGGTGCGTGGTGTGTGGCCACCGACTTCTCCAAGGGGATGCTGCAGGCCGGCAGTGGACGCCACGTCCCGATGGTCGCGGGCGACGCGATGCACCTGCCCTACGCCGACGCCGTGTTCGACGCCGCGACCATCTCCTTCGGACTGCGCAACGTCTCCGACTTCGACGCCGGTCTCCGCGAGATCGCCCGCGTCACCAAGCCCGGCGGCCGCCTCGTCGTGAGCGAGTTCTCGACCCCGGTGTTCGGGCCGTTCCGCACGGTTTACATGGAGTACCTGATGAAGGCGCTGCCGCGGGTCGCGCGCGCCGTCAGCAGTAACCCCGACGCCTACGTGTACCTCGCGGAGTCGATCCGCGCCTGGCCGACCCAGCAGGAACTCGCGCTGCGCATCGAGGCCGCCGGGTGGCGGAACGTGCAGTGGCGCAACCTCACCGGCGGTGTGGTGGCCCTGCACCGCGCCACCCGCTGAACGTCAGCCGAACAGCGGTCGCGAGTCGACCTTCTGCGACAGCAGCCCGGATGCCCGCCACGCGCGGGCGGTGAGGTCGCTGTCCTCCTCGGTGACGAGGTTGCCCATGACCCGGACCGCGACGGTCATCAGCGCCCGGGACCGCATCGCCACCGGACCGGAGGTGGGCAGAACCCGGGGGACGGTCAGCAGTCCGGCGAGTCGCCGCGCCACGGAGAACGCCCGGCCGTACCGCTCCCGGAGAATCGAGGGCCACAGCTCCGTCAGGTCGTCGGCGTCGAGGATCTCCGCGATCAGGCGCCCGCCTTCGAGCCCGTAGTCGATGCCCTCGCCGTTCAGCGGATTCACGCACGCCGCCGCGTCGCCGATGATCGCCCAGTTCCGGCCTGCGATGTGGGACACCGCACCGCCCATCGGCAGCAACGCCGACGCCACCGCGCGCAGCTCGCCGTCCCAGTTCCACTCGTCGCGGCGCTGTGCCGTGTACAGGTCGAGCAGCGGTCGCAGCGCACCCGGGGCCGGACGTTTGGCGGTGGCGAGGGTGCCGACGCCGATGTTCACCTCTCCGGTGCCGAGGGGGAACACCCAGCCGTAGCCCGACTGCAGCGTCCCCGCATCGTCCCGCAGTTCGAGGTGCGAGGTGATCCACGGGTCGGCGCTGCGATCGGTGGCGATGTAGGCGCGGGCGGCCACACCGTAGGCCGTGTCCCGGTGCCATTCGCGACCCAGCTGCTTGCCCAGCGTGGACCGGACGCCGTCGGCGACGATCAGCGTCCGGCAGCCGATGGTATGGGTTCCGTCGGAGGTCTTCAGGGTCACCGCCGTCACCCGGTCGCCGTCCCGTTCGACCCCGATCGCCTTGGCGCCCTGCACCATGACGGCTCCGGCGTCGACGGCGGTGGCGCGGATCCTGTCGTCCAGTTCGGTGCGGGCCACCGCGCTGCCGACGGCCGGGAACGACCTGCCCGGCCACTCGAGTTCGAGCTCGTGGCCGAACCCGCTGAGCCTCAGCCCGCGGTTGGTCCCCTTCGACCGCACCCAGTCGCCGAGACCGAGATGGTCGAGTTCGGCGACGGCACGCGGGGTGAGTCCGTCGCCACACGTCTTGTCGCGGGGGAACACCGCCGCGTCGGCGAGGACCACGTCACGTCCCGCGCGCGCCGCCCACGCGGCAGCCGAGGAACCGGCCGGACCAGCACCGATGACCAGGACATCGGTGGCGGTGGGATGCGGGGATCCCGCGGGGGACTGTTCTGCTGCGACCACACCTACATCCTGTCAGGCTTCGCTATGCGACCGCGGCGAGGCCGACGGGCGGTGGAACCGCTAGGTTCACTACCGTGGTAGCCGAGCCGCCACCGACGGCGCGGGAACCGAGCCGTCACTGACGACAGGATGGGTACTGAGAACGTGAGCACCGAGGGCGCAGCACACACCGCTGCCGACGCTGTAGTGGGCACTACGGTCGCCGGGATCGATCTCGGCGACCCGCAGCTCGCTGCCACGGTCCGTGAAGGACTGAAGCAAGTAGAGGAACTGCTGGTCAGCGAGCTCTCCGACGGGGAGGATTTCCTCACGGAGGCCGCATTGCATCTCGCGAAGGCGGGAGGCAAGCGTTTCCGCCCGTTGTTCACGGTGCTCACCGCCCAGCTCGGACCGAAGGCCTCCGACCCGTCGGTGGTCACGGCGGCCACCGTCGTCGAGCTGGTCCACCTCGCCACGCTCTACCACGACGACGTGATGGACGAGGCGTCGATGCGCCGCGGTGCACCCAGTGCGAACTCGCGGTGGGGCAACAGCGTTGCGATCCTCGCCGGCGACTATCTGTTCGCGCACGCGTCCCGTCTCGTCTCGACCCTCGGTCCCGAGGCGGTGCGCATCATCGCCGAGACGTTCGCCGAACTCGTCACCGGCCAGATGCGCGAGACGATCGGACTTCGCGGCGAACAGGATCCGGTCGAGCACTATCTCAAGGTCGTGTGGGAGAAGACGGGCTCGCTCATCGCGGCGTGCGGGCGCTTCGGCGGCACCTTCTCCGGCGCGGACGCCGACCACGTGAAGCGGCTCGAACGACTCGGCGACGCCGTGGGCACCGCCTTCCAGATCTCCGACGACATCATCGACATCTCCTCGGTGTCCGCGCAGTCCGGCAAGACCCCCGGAACCGACCTGCGCGAGGGTGTCCACACGCTGCCCGTCCTGTACGCGCTGCGCGACGACGGACCCGACGCCGATCGCCTCCGGGTGCTCCTCGACGGACCCGTCACCAACGACGACGACGTCGCGGAGGCGCTCGCGCTCCTCGAACGGTCACCCGGCATGGCCGCCGCCAAGGCCAAGCTGGAGGAGTTCGCGGTCCAGGCACGCGCGCAGCTCGCCGAGCTGCCGCAGGGCCCCGCCAACGACGCCCTCGTGAAGCTCGTCGATTACACGATCGAGCGCGTCGGCTGAGCCGTATCGTCAGTACCTGACTCGTCTTCACCCGATTCTCGTTGTCCGACCGGGAACCGTCCCGCCACCGTGTTTCGTTGAATGATCAAGATCCCGAAACTCGGGCGACCTGATCGGGTGACAACGGCAAGGAAGGCGTGACGTGCGCTACGCAAACGGGGCGAAGACTCTGGTTCTGTTGGTCGGCATGTCGGCGCTGATCGTGTTCATCGGCGCGTTGTTCCGCAACCCCACCATCCTGCTGCTGGCGATCGTGTTCGCGGTGGGAATGAACGCGTACGTGTACTTCAACAGCGACAAGATGGCACTCAAGGCCATGCACGCCCAGCCGATCACCGAGGTGCAGGCGCCGGTCATCTACCGCATCGTCCGGGAACTGGCCACCACCGCGCACCAGCCGATGCCGCGGCTCTACATCAGCCCCACCTCCGCGCCCAACGCTTTCGCCACCGGGCGCAGTCCGCGCCACGCCGCGGTGTGCGTCACGAGCGGCATCCTGCAGATTCTCAACGAACGAGAGTTGCGGGCCGTGCTCGGACACGAGCTGTCGCACGTCTACAACCGCGACATCCTGATTTCCTCCGTCGCCGGCGCCATGGCCGCCGTCGTGTCGGGACTCGCGAACTTCGCCATGTTCGCCAACATGTTCGGCGGGCGCGGCGGGGGACAGGGCGCCAACCCGATCGCGCTGCTCCTGGTGGCGCTGCTCGGGCCCATCGCCGCGACCGTCGTCAAACTCGCGGTGTCGCGGTCCCGGGAGTTCCAGGCCGACCAGTCGGGTGCAGAACTCACCGGCGACCCCCTGGCGCTGGCGTCCGCGCTACGGAAGCTGGAGCAGGGCACTCAGGCTGCACCGCTGCCGCCGGAGCCTCAGCTCGCCGCGCAGTCGCATCTGATGATCGCCAACCCGTTCCGCACCGGCGAGAAGATGAGCCGGATGTTCTCCACCCACCCGCCGATGGCCGAGCGGATCGAGCGTCTCGAGCGCATGGCGGGCATGTAGGCGGCTTCGCCGCCCGTGCGCCTTTCTGGTCGTTCCTGCAACCAGAAAGGCGCACGGGTGCGGAGCGCCTACCGGTAGTTCACGAACTGCAGCGCGATCCCGAAGTCCTCGCCCTTCAGCAGGGAGATGACGGCCTGCAGGTCGTCACGCTTCTTGCTGCTCACCCGCAGTTCCTCACCCTGGATCTGCGCCTTGACGCCCTTGGGGCCCTCGTCGCGGATCTTCTTGGTGATCTTCTTGGCGTTCTCCGTGGTGATGCCCTGGACGAGGCTGCCCGACAGCTTGTAGATCTTTCCGGACTGCGCCGGCTCGCCTGCGTCGAACGCCTTCAGGGAGATGTCACGCCGGATCAGTTTCTCCTTGAAGACGTCCAGGGCGGCGAGCAGTCGCTCCTCGGTGTCGGCCGTCAGGGTGATGGTTTCCTCGCCGGACCATTCGATCGATGCTCCCGTGTTCCGGAAGTCGAACCGGGTCGACAGCTCCTTGCCGGCCTGATGCAGGGCGTTGTCCACCTCTTGACGCTCCACCTTGCTCACCACATCGAAGGACGAATCAGCCACTTCACACTCCCGGTTTCGTCTAGTTCTCCCCGCCGCGACCCGGCCGGGCGCCCGCCGAATGCCGGCGAGCAGATTCGACGCTATCGGTTCGCAACCGCCCGTATCCACCCGGTTTGCAAAACGGGGGGCCGTTCGTTGTATTCTTCTTTCCGCAGCGGAGAGCGATTTCGCACAGATTTCGCGCTCCTCGTGCAACCCGGCAGATTGCCCGAGCGGCCAATGGGAGCGGACTGTAAATCCGTCGGCTTATGCCTACGTAGGTTCGAATCCTACATCTGCCACACACAGAACCCCGGTGAGCGACAGCTCACCGGGGTTCTGTCGTTCGGGGACGAGACCGGGTGCCTGGCCGGCGCCCCGACCTTCGTGGGCTGCCCACCCGAACTGTCGGTTGCAGCGACATGCGAAAGCCGGTGACCAGGCAATTTGGTTCTGGACGCGAACTCTGTGTAATCTCGTCAAGGCTTCAGCGCGCAGCGATGTGCGAGCGAAGCACGCCCCCTTAGCTCAGTCGGCAGAGCGTTTCCATGGTAAGGAAAAGGTCAACGGTTCGATTCCGTTAGGGGGCTCGCTGGATTGAAGTGGAGCGCCGAGTGCGCGACACTCGACACCGAGGCGGTGTAGCTCAGTTGGTAGAGCAAACGACTCATAATCGTTGCGTCGCCGGTTCAAGTCCGGTCACCGCTACACAATATGCATGATCCACCCTGATTGCTCGTAATCAGATTCACCCGAAAGAAGGCATCCCGTGGCCTCCTCGACTGACGTTCGGCCCAAGATCACTTTGGCCTGCGAGGTATGCAAGCACCGCAACTACATCACCAAGAAGAATCGGCGCAACGACCCCGATCGCCTGGAGATCAAGAAGTTCTGCCCGAACTGCGGAACTCACCAGTCGCATCGCGAGTCCAAGTAACACGGTCCGGAACTAGGACTGCGCTCGCGAAGGGAGTCCTCTAGGCTGCCCTCACGCGCTGACGTCAAGGGTAGAAGAGGTTCTTTCGCGTGACTGACACTGTGACGGAGACAGAGGCATACGTGCCCGAGACTGTTCCTGCTGATCCTGCCGCGCACGCACTGGCGATGGTCGGGCACCACTACCGCGTCGACGACTTCTACGAGGTCGGACGCGAGAAGGTGCGCGAGTACGCGCGTGCCGTGCAGGACTGGCATCCCGCTCACCACGACGAGGAAGCTGCGAAAGGCCTCGGCTACGACGGACTCCTCGCTCCTCTGACGTTCATCTCGCTCGTCGGCATCATCGCCCAGGGACGTCTCTTCAAGGAGATCGTCACTGGCTACGATCCGAGTCAGATTCTCCAGACCGACCAGCGGCTCGAGTTCCACAAGCCGATCAAGGTCGGCGACCGTCTGGTCTGTGACGTGTACCTGGAGTCGTTCCGTCAGATGGGCGGCAGCGACATCATCGTCACCAAGAACATCGTCACCGACCAGTACGACGAGCTCGTTCAGACCACATGGACGACGCTCGTCGCGCGCACCGGTGGCGAGGTCGACGAGAACATCGCTCACGCAGTCAAGGACGTGATCATGCATGGCGCTTCGTAAGTTCGAGGACGTCTCGGTGGGGGAAGAACTCCCCGAGCGCATCGTGAAGCTCACGCGTGGCGACCTGGTCAACTACGCGGGCGTGTCCGGCGATCCCAACCCGATCCACTGGAGCGACGGGGTCGTCAAGCTCGCCGGTCTGGACAATGTGATCGCGCACGGAATGCTCACCATGGGTCTCGGCGGCGGCTTCGTCACGTCGTGGCTCGGCGATCCGGGTGCGGTCAAGGAATACAACGTTCGTTTCACGAGCTCGGTCTACGTCCGTGAGGACGAGGCCGCGCAGGTCGAGTACACCGGTAAGGTGAAGTCGCTCGACGAGGAAAGCAAGACAGCAGTAGTCGCGATCGTGGCGCGTTCCGAGGGAAAGAAGATCTTCGGCCGCGCCACCGCAACGGTCCGTCTGGCCTGACAGCCGGGTGGATTGGGTTTGTTCCGGGGCTTTGAAGTACACTGAGATTTCTGGGATTACTCAGCGCTGCGCGCTGCCCTACGGTGCTGTACGGCCGGCAAGGGTGGCGCGCGTGTCATGTAATCACAGAGAGGTCGGTCAAGAATTGGTCCAAGGCTAGTTTCGGACCAGGTCTCCCGACCAAAGGGGCGTAGCTCAACTGGCAGAGCAGCGGTCTCCAAAACCGCAGGTTGCAGGTTCAAGTCCTGTCGCCCCTGCCCCCGGATGCCAGCGACTGAGAGGAACGACGTGAGCGAGGAGCGCGCCAAGCGCGACGGCGACACTTCAGGGTCGACGCGCCCGGACGGTGCCGACGACACCGCGGCCGACGCCACCACGCGTTCCGCCACTCCCTCGGGCAAGCCCAGCGGTAAGCGCCAGGGCCGTCGTTCGCCGGCAGGTGCCGAGGTCGCCGCGAGTTCCGTGAAGTCACCGGAACTGTCGAAGTCGGACACGACCACCAAGGTCAAGCCGGCGAAGAAGGATCGCGCCGACAAACCGCGCAAGGAAAACATCTTCAAGCGCCTGCGCCGGTTCCTCCGCGAGGTCATCGCCGAGCTGCGCAAGGTCATCTGGCCCAATCGCAAGCAGATGATCACCTACACCAGCGTCGTCCTGGTATTCGTGGTGTTCATGGTGACGTTCATCGGCGTGTTGGATCTGGCGGTCATCAAAGGCGTCACCTGGTTGTTCGGTTGACGGAATCCGCCCCGGTGGATCCGAAGTATGTGAGTGACGAGAGGAAGCGAGTGCCCCAGTGAGCACCCCCGAGAACGACACGAATGAGGCTTTGGCCGAAGAGCGTGTTTCTGCCGAGGCGGCAGCCGAAGTGGATGTCGAGGCTGCCGACGAGGGCACCGAAGCCGCGGAAACCGTCGGTGACGACGTTGCCGAGGACTCCCAGGCCGACGAGATAGTCGAGGCCGAGACCGCCGACGAGGCCGAGACCGCCGACGAGGCCGAGACCGCCGACGAGGCCGAGACCGCCGACGAGGCCGAGACCGCCGACGAGGCCGAGACCGCCGACGAGGCTGTGGCTGCCGAAGAGCCCGAGGATCCCGTTGCGGAACTCAAGGCTGCTCTGCGTCGCGCACCCGGTGACTGGTACGTCATTCACTCGTACGCGGGCTACGAGAACAAGGTCAAGGCCAACCTCGAGACCCGCGTCCAGAACCTCGACGTCGGCGACTACATCTTCCAGGTGGAAGTTCCCACCGAAGAGGTCACCGAGATCAAGAACGGACAGCGCAAGCAGGTCAACCGCAAGGTTCTGCCCGGCTACATTCTGGTCCGCATGGATCTCAACGACGAGTCCTGGGGAGCTGTGCGCAACACGCCCGGCGTCACCGGGTTCGTCGGTGCGACGTCACGTCCGTCCCCGCTGACCCTCAACGAGGTGACCAAGTTCCTGCTCCCGCAGCAGGAGCAGAAGAAGCAGGCTGCCGCGGCGACCGTTGCGGCGGGGGAGACCGGCGGAGAGAGCTTCGCGAAGCCTCTCATCGAGGTCGACTTCGAGGTCGGCGAGTCGGTCACCGTCATGGACGGCCCGTTCGCCACGCTGCCCGCCAGCATCAGTGAGGTCAACGCCGAGCAGCAGAAGCTCAAGGTCCTGGTCTCGATCTTCGGTCGTGAGACCCCGGTCGAGTTGTCCTTCACGCAGGTCGCGAAGATCTAGCGGCACATACTTGCACTGCAGTAGCAAGAAACACACCCAGCAAGAATTAGGAAAACGAGATGCCCCCCAAGAAGAAGAAGCTCGCAGGGCTCATCAAGCTTCAGATCCAGGCCGGTCAGGCTAACCCTGCACCGCCCGTGGGTCCCGCGCTTGGTCAGCACGGCGTGAACATCATGGAGTTCTGCAAGGCCTACAACGCGGCGACTGAGTCCCAGCGCGGCAACGTGGTGCCGGTCGAGATCTCGGTCTACGAAGACCGGACCTTCGATTTCAAGCTGAAGACCCCTCCGGCTGCCAAGCTGCTGCTCAAGGCTGCAGGCGTGCAGAAGGGCTCCGGCGAGCCGCACAAGACCAAGGTTGCTTCCGTGACCATGGATCAGGTGCGCGAAATCGCGAAGACCAAGCAGGAAGACCTCAACGCGAACGACATCGAGCAGGCCGCGAAGATCATCGCCGGCACCGCACGCTCGATGGGTATCACGGTCAACGGCTGAGTCGGCCCTGATCGATCGACGGAATCACCGTCGCCGATCGACTGACGGCACCGCCGTCGAAGAAAGCGTGGGAGGGCCGGCCAGGCCCAGACCACTACTGAACCATTCACCACCGCAGACAAGACACACACTGCGGTGAGAAGTTAGGACAGAAGAAATGGCAAAGCGCAGCAAGGCGTATCTCGCCGCCGCTGAGAAGATCGACTTCGACAAGCTGTACAGCCCGCTGCAGGCTGCGAAGCTGGCGAAGGAGACGTCGTCGAGCAAGATGGACGCGACCGTCGAGGTTGCCGTCCGTCTGGGCGTCGACCCCCGCAAGGCGGACCAGATGGTCCGCGGCACGGTCAACCTGCCGCACGGCACCGGTAAGACCGCCCGCGTCATCGTGTTCGCAGTCGGAGAGAAGGCCGCCGAGGCCGAGGCAGCTGGAGCCGACGCCGTCGGCGCCGAGGACCTCATCGAGCGGATTCAGGGTGGATGGCTCGATTTCGACGCCGCCATCGCGACTCCCGATCAGATGGCCAAGGTCGGCCGCATCGCCCGCGTCCTCGGACCGCGTGGCCTGATGCCGAACCCGAAGACCGGCACCGTGACGGCTGACGTCACGAAGGCTGTCGCGGACATCAAGGGCGGAAAGATCAACTTCCGCGTCGACAAGCAGGCCAACCTGCACTTCGTGATCGGCAAGGCATCGTTCGACGACGCCAAGCTGGTGGAGAACTACGGCGCCGCGCTGGACGAGATCCTGCGTGCGAAGCCGTCCTCCGCGAAGGGCCGCTACGTCAAGAAGGTCACCGTTTCGACCACCACCGGCCCGGGCATCCCGGTGGACCCGAACCGCACCCGCAACCTTCTCGAGGATGCCGACGCGTAAGTCACGCTTCACACAGTTCGGCCGGTACGGAAATCTTCCGTACCGGCCGAACTGCTTTTCCGGGTTCAGTCTTCGTCGACGGTTCCCGGTTCGGTCTTCTTCCGCCACGCCAGCATCACGGAATCCGTGCGTGCCGGCGCCCAGGGCATGAAGATCGCGACGACGACCGCGCAGACCACCACGGCGCCCGCCGCGACGAGCGACGCAGTGTGCGACCCCTGCAGGACCGTCGTCTTCATCGTGAGGATGAGATTCTCACGCTGCTGTTCGAGGAACGGCGGGATCTCCCGCTTGCGGATCTCGAGCACACTCAGGACCGTCGCGCGTGCGAAGCCCTTCTCGTCGTCGTTCATCAACGCGGCCGGAATCCGGTCGAGCAGCGGACTCATCGTCGTCGCGTAGTACGACGCGACGATCGATCCGAGCACGGCGACACCGAGCGTTCCTCCGATTTCCCTGGTCGTGTCGTTCACGGCCGAGCCTGCTCCGGCCTCGTCGAGGGGCAGCGACGCCATGATCGACTCTGTCGCGGGCCCCTGCACGATGGCCAAGCCGAGCGCCATCGACACCATCGACGGGAGGACGTCCGTCAGATAGCTGCTGTCGACGGCCACCTGACCGCCGAGGTACAGGCCGACGCCGGTGAGGAGGAGGCCGAACACGATGACCGGGGTCGTCCCGATTCGCTGAGCCAGAAGCGTGGCGAAGGGGGCGCCGACGGCTACCGACACCGCGAACGGCAGCGATGCGACACCGAACTCGAACGGCGTGTACTCCCGGACACCCTGGAAGTACTGCGTGATGAGGAACAGGAAGCCGAACATCGAGAAGTACCCGATGGCGATCGCGAGCGCGGGCAGGGAAAACCTGCGGTTGCGGAACAGCCGCAGGTCGAGGATCGGATGTTCGGTGCGCAGCTCCCAGTAGACGAATCCGATCACGACTGCGATCGAGAGGGCGGCGGCACCGACGGTGACCGACGACGTCCACCCGTGGTGGGGGGCTTCGATGATGGCCCACACGAGGACGGTGATTCCCGTGATCGAGGCGGCGATTCCGACGAGGTCCATGCGTCCGATGACGGAGGCACGCGATTCCGGCACCAGGAGCAGCGTCGCTGCTGCCGCGACCACCGCGATCGGTACGTTGATCCAGAAAACGGAGTGCCAGCTGAAGTGCTCGAGCAGCCACCCGCCGGCCATCGGCCCGATGGCGATTGCGAATCCGGCCATTGCAGTCCAGGCGGCGATGGCCAGCGCCCGTTCCCGCACGTCGGTGAATATGTTGATGACGAGGGCGAGGGTCGCGGGGAAGACGGCGGCCGCGAAGACACCCATCGCCGCGCGGGCCGCGATGACCTGCCCCAGACTTTCGGCGTTGGCGCCGGCGATCGACATGACGGCGACGCCGATCAGGCCGATGACCATGACGCGTCGACGGCCGTAGCGGTCGCCGAGGTTGCCGAACGCCAGGAGCAGGCCTGCGAACGTCAGTGTGTAGGCGTCGACGACCCACTGCAGGCCGCTGACACTGGTGCGGAGTTCGACACCGATCGACGGGAGAGCGACGTTGACGATGGTGTTGTCGAGCACGACCAGCAGTTCGGCCAGGCAGATCACGGCGAGCGCGAGGAAGCGGCGCGTCCGGGACCCGGCCACGACGGCTCGGGCTTCGAGGATTGTCATGAGGAAAAGCTAGCTCATATATGTAACGTCACGTAACAGATAATTGGCGCAGCTTCAGTCTGATGAACCACACTGCCGTGCGTGTAGTGACGCCGGTCACGTCATCGAGGTGGAGTCCGGCCGCGATTTGGCGGTTGTGCAGGCCATGCCGTAATCTGTCGTGCGGAGTTCAATGCAGTATTTGAGCTTCACCCCAAATCATGTTCTACCCAAGACCGTTGGTGATCGCTTCCGTGAGGGCGCGATTGAAAGTCCGGGAATGTCCGGCGGCCCACGCAGGAGGACGAGGTAGGGGGATGCGTTTCGGCTGTGGGCTCGCGCCCCGACCGTATCGTTTCCTTTCACGCCCCGTGTGCCCTGCACCGGGGCGTTTTGCATGTCGTGGATTGTGTGCTCCGGGATACCCGGCGGTGCGCAGCGGTTCCGAAGTGGGATAACGACTGTCATGAGAGGAGGCGAAGTATGGCAAAGCCTGAGAAGGTTTCCGCGGTTGCGGAGATCACCGAGCAGTTCAAGGGTTCGACCGCTGCTGTGATCACGGAATACCGTGGTCTGACGGTGGGCAACATCACGACACTGCGACGCGCTCTCGGAGAAGGTGCCACCTACTCCGTCGCCAAGAACACCCTGGTCAAGCGTGCCGCTGCTGAGGCGGGCGTTGAGGGCCTTGATGACCTTTTCGTCGGTCCGACCGCCATTGCATTCATCAAGGGCGAGCCCGTCGATGCTGCGAAGGCTCTGAAGAACTTCGCGAAGGACAACAAGGCGCTCATCATCAAGGGCGGCTACATGGACGGCGCTGCGCTGTCCGTGGACGAGGTCAACAAGATCGCGGACCTCGAGTCCCGCGAGATCCTGTTGGCCAAGCTTGCCGGCGCGATGAAGGGCAACTTGGCAAAGGCCGCAGGCCTGTTCAACGCTCCTGCTTCGCAGGTGGCCCGACTGGCTGCTGCTCTGCAGGAAAAGAAGGCCGCAGAAGGCGGAGCTGCCGAAGCTCCCGCCGAGGCTGCAGCCGAAAGCTGATCCGCACCCGCGCATCACTGCTATAACCCCGCCCGGTCGCGGATCAGCGACATGGGACTTACAGGAAGGACCGCCACAATGGCGAAGCTCAGCACCGAAGAGTTGTTGGACCAGTTCAAGGAGCTCACCCTCCTCGAGCTCTCGGAGTTCGTGAAGGCATTCGAGGAGACCTTCGAGGTCACCGCCGCTGCTCCGGTTGCCGTTGCCGCTGCAGGCGGAGCACCGGCTGCCGCTGAGGCTGCTGAGGAGCAGGACGAGTTCGACGTCGTTCTCGAGTCGGCCGGCGACAAGAAGATCCAGGTCATCAAGGTCGTCCGTGAGGTCGTTTCCGGCCTCGGCCTGAAGGAAGCCAAGGACCTCGTCGAGGGCGCTCCGAAGGCCATCCTGGAGAAGGTTGCCAAGGACGCGGCCGACGCCGCCAAGGAGAAGCTCGAGGCTGCCGGCGCGAAGATCACCGTCAAGTAAGACGGTCTCTCCCGCGCTGCTCGCCGAGCAGACGAAGAGGGCCACTCCCCATCCGTGGGGAGTGGCCCTCTTTTCGCGTCCGCAGACGGCTTCGGAGTGTCGAGATTCCTGGCCGAAAGCTGGACGCGCGACCAGAAATTTCGCTACCGTTATCCCAGTTCAGACGCATTGTTTTGCATAGTGGGACCCGCTGTTGGCATGCTTCCTTACTCATGAGTAGCATCCCTTGTCACAGGTAACACGTCGATGCGATACAGTGACGCAACCCACACGGGGTGAGTGCATCGAACGGTCGCGGAGGTAATGGTGGGAGTCGAGGTATCCGTCGAGGGACTGACCAAGTCGTTCGGCTCGCAGAGGATCTGGCAGGACGTCACGTTGACCCTCCCCGCCGGTGAGGTCAGTGCGTTGCTCGGGCCGTCGGGTACGGGTAAGTCGGTGTTCCTGAAGTCGCTGATCGGTCTGCTCCGCCCGGAGCAGGGCTCGATCGTGATCGACGGCACCAACATTCTCGAGTGCTCCAGCAAGGAGCTCTACGAGATCCGCAAGCTGTTCGGAGTGCTGTTCCAGGACGGTGCCCTGTTCGGCTCGATGAACCTGTTCGACAACGTGGCGTTCCCGCTGCGCGAGCACACCAAGAAGTCCGAGTCCGAAGTCCGCAAGATCGTGATGGAGAAGATGGAACTCGTCGGCCTGCTCGGGGCCGAGGACAAGCTGCCGGGCGAGATCTCCGGTGGTATGCGCAAGCGTGCGGGCCTGGCCCGGGCCCTGGTGCTGGACCCGCAGATCATCCTCGTCGACGAACCGGACTCGGGTCTGGATCCGGTGCGTACCACCTACATCTCGCAGACGTTGATCGACATCAACGCCGAGATCGATGCGACGATCCTGATCGTCTCGCACAACATCAACCTCGCGCGGACGGTGCCGGACAACATCGGCATGCTGTTCCGCCGGCATCTGGTGATGTTCGGTCCGCGGGAGGTGCTGCTCACCAGTGAGGAGCCGGTCGTCAAGCAGTTCCTGAACGGCACGATGATCGGTCCGATCGGGATGTCGGAGGAGAAGGACGAGGCCACCATGGCGCAGGAGCAGGCGATGGTCGACGCCGGTCACCACGCCGGTGGTGTCGACGACGTCGAGGGCATCGTCCCGCAGATGAAGGCGACGCCGGGGATGCCGTTCCGGCAGGCCGTCGCCCGCCGCCAGGAACGCGTCCGGCACATCATGCACACCCTGCCGGAGAATGCCCAGATCGCCATCCAGGAAAGCCTCGACGAGACTTCCGGCGGAAACGGCGGCGGGGGCTACGACTACGCATACAGCCAGGAAGACACACAGGTCATCCCCGCATACCGGGGCGAAGGGTACGAAAACACCACTCACGGGCAAGGGTAGGCATATCGGATGGGGGTTACCCGCAGCTCGGTCTTGCGGCCGGTCAACGGTGCGCTGACGCAGGCCGGAAACATCGTCGAGCTCTTCGTCGACGTCGCACGAAACACGTTCAAACGGCCCTTTCAGTTCCGTGAGTTCATCGAACAGGCCTGGTTCATCGCCAGCGTCACGATCCTGCCGACGGCAATGGTCGCGATTCCGTTCGGCGCAGTGGTGTCACTGCAGACCGGATCGCTCATCAAGCAGCTCGGTGCGGAGTCGTTCACGGGAGCGGCCAGCGTGCTCGCCGTCATTCAGCAGGGTTCCCCGCTGGTGACGGCACTACTGGTGGCCGGGGCTGCGGGCTCGGCCGTCACGGCGGATCTCGGTGCGCGGACGATCCGCGAAGAGATCGACGCCATGGAGGTTCTCGGTATCAACCCGATTCAGCGCCTCGTCGTGCCTCGGGTGCTTGCCATGGTCCTCGTCGCGATCCTGCTCAACGGCCTCGTGTCCGTGGTCGGTATCGCGGGCGGGTACTTCTTCAACGTCATCCTCCAAGGGGGTAATCCCGGTGCGTACCTGGCATCGTTCTCGGCCTTCGCGCAGCTTCCCGACATCTGGGTCGGCGAGCTCAAGGCGGCCGTCTTCGGTGTCATCGCCGGTGTCATCGCCGCGTACAAGGGCCTCCATCCGAAGGGCGGACCCAAGGGCGTCGGTGACGCGGTGAACCAGTCTGTGGTGATCACGTTCCTGCTGTTGTTCTTCGCGAACCTGATCCTGACCATGGTGTACCTCCAGATCGTTCCGGCGAAGGGATCGTGACCCGATGACAATCGCCAAGGGACGCGGTGACCGGACGCTGATGGCAGCACGCCGAGTCGGTCGTGCGCCGCTCAACGTGCTCGACCGGGCCGGTGAGCAGATGTCGTTCTACGCCCGGGCAATCGCCTGGTCGCCCCACACTCTCGTGCACTACCGCAAGGAAGTGCTTCGGCTGCTCGCCGAGGTCACGTTCGGCAGCGGCGCGCTCGCCGTCATCGGCGGCACCATCGGCGTCATCGCGATGATGTCCGGCTTCACCGGCGTCGTCGTCGGACTGCAGGGTTTCGCCGCGCTCGAACAGCTGGGCAGCTCGGTTCTCACCGGCTTCCTGTCGGCCTACGTCAACACCCGTGAGATCGCGCCGATCGTTGCGGCACTCGCGCTCTCGGCCACCGTCGGTTGTGGTTTCACCGCGCAGCTCGGCGCCATGCGGATCTCGGAGGAGATCGACGCGCTGGAGGTGATGGCGGTACCGAGTGTGCCGTTCCTCGTCACCACCCGCATGATCGCGGGATTCGTCGCCGTCATCCCGCTGTACATCGTCGGTCTGCTTGCGGCCTATCTCGCGTCCCGCGTCATCAGTACCGTGTTCAACGGCCAGTCGACCGGGTCGTACGACCACTACTTCAACTTGTTCCTGCCACCGCAGGACGTCCTGTATTCGTTCGCGAAAGTGTTGATCTTCGCGTTCGTGCTGATCCTGATCCATTGCTACTACGGCTATCACGCCTCGGGTGGTCCTGCCGGTGTGGGTGTGGCCGTGGGTCGGGCGGTCCGCACCGCGATCGTCACCATCGCAGTTCTCGACTTCTTCCTGAGCCTCGCCATCTGGGGCACGACGACCACAGTGAGGGTGGCCGGATGAGCAACACGACATCTGTTGTGGGCCGACGGGTGCTGGGGCTGGTGTTCTTCCTCGTCCTCGCGTTGTTCCTGGCCTTCACCATCGGCATGTTCAACAAGACGTTCACCAAGGTCGTCAAGATCGACCTCCTCACCGATACCGCCGGAAATGCCCTGCCGCCCAATGCTGACGTGAAGGTCCGTGGCCTCATCGTCGGCGAGGTGCGCTCGGCGTCCTCCCAGGAGGGCGAGGTCACTCTGGCTCTCGCGATCCAGCCGGACAAGGCGCCGCTGATTCCGTCCAACGCGACGGCACGGTTGCTGCCCAAGACGCTGTTCGGTGAACGGTATGTGTCGCTGATCGTTCCGGAGGGCGACACCGCTCCGCCGATCCAGGCCGGCGACACGCTGCGTCAGGACAAGAGCGGCAACGCCGTCGAGGTCGGCGAGGTTCTGGACGGTCTGCTGCCGCTCCTGCAGGCGATTCCGCCGCAGGACCTGGCGAACACTCTCGGCGCGCTGTCCCAGGGTCTGAGCGGCCGCGGCGCCGAACTCGGCCTGACACTCGACCGGCTCGAGGAGATCTTCGGCGGGCTGAACACCGAACTACCTGCCATCCAGGAGGATCTGCGCGGTCTGGCGGACTTCTCGCAGACGTATTCCGAGGCGGCACCCGACCTGGTCAACGCCCTCGACAACCTGCGCACCACCGGAAACACCGTGGTGGAAAAGCAGGGCGAGATCTCCACGCTGCTCGCGTCGCTGACCGGAACCGCGTCATCCACCGCGGACCTCTTGCAGACGAACGCCGAATCGATCGTCAGTATCGCCGCCGATTCGCGTGAGGCACTGCAGATCCTCGGCCGCTACTCCCCGAGCTTCGAGTGCACGTTCGCGGGTTTCGCGAAGGCCGCACCGGTCGCCCGTGAACTGCTGGCACCGGACGATCCGTACCCGGGTGTGCGTGCCAGCGTGCAGTTCGTCAATCCGAAGGGTCGCTACGTGCCCAACCAGGACGAGCCGCGCCTGCTCGACAACCGCGGACCGGCTTGCTACGACCAGGTCACCGCACCGGGTGGAAAGTTCCCGCAGTACCCGGGCGGGTCGTCCTACAACGACGGTGCCTACCAGGTGCCCTCGCGCAATCCCGGCCCGTCGACCATCGACTTCTTCCCGGCGCCCGCCGGCGTCCCCGATCAGGTCCCGGGGTACGGAGCCCAGGTCACGCCGGCAAGTTACGCGGGTTCGAAGATGGAGCAGGACACCCTGGACGTCGTCTACGGCGAGGCCGGGGGCATGGCGCCGGAGGACGTGCCGAGCTGGACGACACTCGTCGGCGCGCCGACCATGAGGGGGACTGAGGTGAGCTTCAAGTGAGGGGCCTGACCGCACCATTGGTCAAGCTGATCGTGTTCGCCGTGGTCACCATCCTGGCGACCGGTCTGCTGGCCGCCACCATCGCCAACCTCGGTGGCGGCGGTGGCACCAAGTTCAACGCGATCTTCTCGGACGTCACCTCGCTCAACGAGGGCGACGAGGTCCGCATCGCCGGTGTGCGCGTGGGTCAGGTCGAGAAGATCGCGATCCACGACGACCGCGAGGCAGAGGTCCAATTCACGGTGGCGGAACGTGACTGGCTGCCCGCCAGCACTACCGCGACCATCCGCTTCCGGAACCTCGTGGGGCAGCGCTACATCGCGCTCGAGCAGGGGGAGGGCCAGCAGGGGATGAAGATGAGCGGCGGCGACACCATTCCGATGGAGCGGACCAAGCCTGCCGTCAACCTCACCACGCTGTTCGACGGGTTCCGTCCGCTGTTCCAGACCCTCAGCGCCGATGACGTGAACAAGTTGTCGTACCAGATCATCCAGGTGTTCCAGGGTGAGTCGGGGACCATCACGGAACTCGTCAAGAACACGGCAAGCCTCACCAACACCGTCGCCGACAAGGACCGGGTGATCGGTGCGGTGATCAACAACCTCAACGATGTGCTGGCCACGGTGAATCAGCGTGACGATCAACTCGATTCGCTGATCGTCAACACCCAGCAACTCGTCACGGGCCTGGCGAACGAGCGGGGAACCGTCGGTTCGGCGGTGACGTCCCTCGCGGGACTCACCGACGCCACGGCCGACCTGCTCGAACCCACCCGACCGTCCATCCAGGAATCCATCACGTCGCTGAACACGCTGGCGACGACGTTGAACCGTAACTCCGACACGGTCAACAGCGTTCTCCAGACGCTTCCGGTGAAGCTCGAGAAGCTCGGCCGGGCAGCCAGTTACGGATCCTGGTTCCAGTTCTACCTCTGTGGAGTCGACATCGTCGCAGGACCAGGTACCGCGCCCCAACTGAACCTGCCCACGGGCTTGCCCACCGTCAACCAGCCGCTGTACACGAACTCGGCGAAACGGTGCACGCAGGACGGCCTACAGGAGTTGCAGACACGATGAGCAGACGTCGCAGCCCGGCAGTGGCTGGTGCCCTCGGCATTCTCGTGGTGCTGTTGGCCACCCTGTCGGCCTTCTTCCTCGATTCGCTGCCGTTCATCGGCGCCGGATCGACCTATCACGCCGAATTCACCGAGGCGGCGGGGCTCAAGCCCTCCAACGAGGTCCGGATCGCCGGCGTCAAGGTCGGCAAGGTCACGTCCGTCGAACTCGACGGCGACCATGTGGACGTCGCCTTCAAGGTGTCGGACGCGTGGGTCGGCAACGAGACGTCCGCGTCCATCCAGATCAAGACGATCCTGGGCCAGAAGTACCTGGCCCTCGACCCCCGCGGCTCGGACACGTTGAACCCGAGCGACGTGATCCCGTTGGACCGCACCACGTCTCCGTACGACGTGATCGAGGCGTTCTCGGCCGCCGCACAGACGGTGGGTGACATCGACTCCGATCAGCTCGCACAGAGCATGGTGACGCTGTCGCAGGCGTTCGAGGGAACTCCCACGGAGATCCGCGCCTCTCTGGACGGTGTCAGCAGGCTGTCGCAGACCATCGCCAGCCGTGATCAGGAACTGCAGAAATTGTTCGACGCGACCGGCAAGACCACCAAGGTCCTCGCCGACCGCAATTCCGAATTCAACCGGTTGATCAGCGACGCCGGTCTGCTGCTCGGTGAGCTCAACAGCCGTCAGCAGTCGATTTCCCAGCTGCTCACCGGAACTCAGCGGCTGTCGCAGCAATTGACCGGACTCGTGCGCGACAACGAGGCCGCCATCGGCCCCGCGCTCGAACAGCTCGACGGTGTCGTCGAGATCCTCAAGGCCAATAACGAGAACCTGGACAAGGCGATGAAACTGTACGAGCCGTTCGTCCGCCTGTACACGAACGTGGTCGGTAACGGTCGCTGGTTCGACCAGGTCGTGGTGAACCTCCTGCCGCCGGGTCTGCCCGACATTCCCGGTCCGCGCGATCCCGTCCGCACGTTGGGGGGTAACTGATGGCAGACGTCGAGAACGGAGCCGAGCGCGGAGGACGCGGCGGGGTCGCCCTCATCGTGGGAATCGTCATTGTCGCGCTGGTGATCGCCGGCGCCCTGTGGTGGGTGTTCACCCGCGCGGGCACCACGAAGATCACCGCGTACTTCGACAAGTCGGTAGGCATCTACGAGGGTTCCGACGTGCGGATCCTCGGTGTGAAGGTCGGATCCGTCGACGGTGTCGAGCCGCAGGGCGATCAGGTGAAGGTCGGCATGCGCGTCGATCGTGGCGTCGACATTCCCGCCGACGCGAAGGCCGCACAGGTCACGCCGTCCGTGGTGTCCGACCGGTACATCCAGCTCGCGCCTGCCTACACGGGTGGCGACAAGATGCAGAGCGGTGCCGTGATCTCGCGTGACCGCACGGCCACTCCCGTCGAGGTGGATGAGCTGTACGCGAGCATCGAGAAGCTTTCCACCGCTCTCGGCCCTGACGGGGCGAACAAGGAAGGCGCGCTGTCACAGTTCGTGGAGACCGGCGCGGCCAACCTCGACGGCAACGGGGAGGCGCTGGGGCAGAGCATCAATCAGCTGTCCGACGCCGCCCGCACGCTCAACGAGAGCCGCGGTGACCTGTTCGACACCGTGAAGAACCTCCAGGTGTTCGTGGGTGCGTTGGCGGCCAACGATCAGCAGGTCCGTGATTTCAATTCGCAGCTCTCCGACCTGTCCGGATTTCTTGCGGGGGAGCGGGAGAACCTCGGTGCCGCCCTGAACCAGCTGGCGATCGCCCTCGGCGACGTCTCGAAATTCGTGGCCGACAACCGGGAGATCCTTGCCGAGAACGTCGACGATCTGGTTCCGGTGACGCAGACCCTCGCGGACAACCGCGAGTCGCTGGTCAATTCGCTGACCCTGCTTCCGCTGGCGATCAGCAACCTGGCCAACTCCTACGACGCGGAGTCCGGCACCCTGGCCTCGCGCCTGGCGTTCCCGGATCTGCAGGATCCGGCCGGCGTCGCGTGCAAGTTGATCGACCTCGGCAAGCTGGTTCCCGGCGATCCGCGCTTCGAGCAACTCGGGCGTCAGATGCAGCCGCTGATCGACAACTGCGCCAACGTCACGTCGCAGATCACGCAATCGGCGAAGACGCCGTCGCTCGTGCTTCCCTTCGGGATCATGAGTGCCGACAACATTCAGCGGACGGTCACGCCCGGCACGGTGCCGGGTGTCGTGTCGCCGCGATTCGAAAGCGCAACGGGTGGTGAGGGCGAATGAAGCGGTCGGTAATCCTCGGCGCCGGTGCGTGCGCCGTCGCCATCGCAGTGACGTCCTGCTCGTCGGAGGGAATCTACGGGGTTCCGCTGCCGGGCGGTCCGGATGTCGGTGACCACCCGATGCACCTGACGATCCAGTTCGACGACGTCCTCGACCTCGTCCCGCAGTCCGCCGTCAAGGTCGACGGTGTTCCGGTGGGCCGGGTCGAGTCGATCAAGGTGGCGCCGGACGGCTGGACGGCGGACGTGGAGGTCGTCCTCGACTCGTCCGTCGACCTCGCTGCCAACGCGGTCGCCGCCATCGAGCAGACCAACCTGCTCGGCGAGAAGTTCGTCCAGCTGTCCGAACCGCCGGAAGACAAGGATCCCGCACGGCTCGAGGACGGCGACACGATCTCTCTCGATCGCACCCGGCACGCCACGGAGATCGAGCAGGTACTCGGCGCGTTGTCGCTGCTGCTCAACGGCGGCGGTGTCGGCCAGTTGCAGCCGATCGTGCACGAACTGACCACCGCACTCGACGGGCGTGAGGATCGTGTCCGGGGACTTCTCGAGCAGACGAACACGCTCATCGACGGTCTCAACCAGCAGCGCGACGACATCACCCGCGCACTGGACGGACTCGACGCCCTGACCACGCGAGTGGACGAACAGAACGAGAAGATCGGGCTGATCCTCGACCAGCTCCCGATCGCCGCCGAAGTGCTCAACGAGCAGCGCCCGCAGCTCACCCAGATGCTCACGCAACTGGACCGGCTCGGTACCGTCGGCACGGACGTGATCAACCGGTCGAAGAACGATCTGATCGCGGATCTCCTCGCGCTGCGGCCGACGCTGAAGGCGCTCGCCGACTCGGGCGACAACCTGCCCAATTCGCTCGCGTTCATCCCGACCGTCCCGTTCCCGGACGGCGTCGAGAAGATCGCGCTCGGCGGATCGGTCAACCTGTTCCTCACGGTCGACCTGCAGATCGGCGACGCGCTGAGCGCGCTCGGCGTCGGTCAGGGCGACCCGGTGTACGTGCCGCCGAAATTCGGTGAGCCCAAGCCGATCGTCGATCCGTCGAATCCGTACTACAACGGCAACGGACCGAAGCCGGGATGGCCGACGGTGTCGCTACTGCCGATTCCCCCGATCATTCCCGCCCCGACGGGCCTGCGGATCCCGGGTCTCCCCGGAACCGCACCCGCGGCCGGCAACGGTGGCGCAGAGAACGGCACGACGGACGGCGCAGCGCCGTCGCCGCAGAACCCGCTCGGGGGACTGCTGGAGCAGTTCGGAATCGGGGGTGGACAGTGAGGTCACGACTGGTCAGGATCCAGCTCGTCGCGTTCGCCATCGTGGCAATGCTCGGGCTGGTCTACGTCGGCGCCAAGTACGTCCGCCTCGACAACCTGCTCGGGTTCGGTGAGTTCGACGTGAACGCGCAGTTCAAGGACTCCGGCGGCATCTTCACCAACGCCGAGGTCACATACCGCGGGGTTCCCGTCGGCCGCGTCGGCGATCTGTCCCTCACCGCGGACGGCATCAACGTCGAGTTGAAGATCTCCTCGGGTGGGCCGGACATCCCGGCGTCGGCCAAGGCCGTCGTCGCCAACCGATCCGCGATCGGTGAGCAGTACGTGGACCTTCAGCCCGACAGCGACCAGGGGCCGTTCCTCGAACAGGGTTCGGTGATCACGGAGGCCGACACGTCGACACCCGTTCCGGTCGAGCAGGTGCTGATGGCCACCGACGGTCTGGTCAGGTCGGTTCCGGTCGACTCGCTGCGCACGGTCGTCACCCAGCTGGGAACGGCATTCAACGGCAAGGGCGAGGATCTGCAGACACTCGCGGACTCTCTGTCGACGCTGACGAAGGACGGACTCGACGTCCTCCCGCAGACGCTGGCCCTCATCAGGGACAGCCAGACGGTGCTGGCGACGCAGTCCGATCAGTCCTCCGCGATCGTCCAGTTCAGTTCGGACCTCGACGCGGTTGCGGCGCAGCTGCGGACCAGCGACCCCGATCTCCGCGCGATCATCGACAAGGGAATTCCGGCAAGCGACGAGATCGGTCTGCTGGTGAACGAGACCGGTCCGAGTCTCACCACCGACCTGACGAACCTCGCCGCGGTCGGCGACAAGCTGGCACCGCAGGCGATCGCGCTGCGGCCGATCCTGATGTTCCTGCCCGCCATCGCGGCGTCCGCGTCGACCGTGGCTCCCGGCGACGGCACGGTGCACCAGGGCATCGTCCTGGAAACCAACAATCCGCCGTCGTGCACACTCGGTTACGAAGGGACGCAGGAGACCCTGGCCGAGATGAAGCGGCAGGACCCGAACTTCGACGACACCCAGCAGGACTTCCCGTTCAACACGAAGGCCAACTGCGACGCTCCTCAGGGAAGCGTGACGGGTGTGCGAAGTGCAGATCGCATCGTGTTCGCCGATCCGGACACGATCCAGCCATGGGATTTCAAGCCGAAGGTCATGCCTGACACTCTCAACTTGAATCCCATCGCAACGCAGCTCGCGCCGCTCCTCGGGGTTACTCCCAAGTAGCATTCGGTCCCGACCGACGGCGAGTAGAAGAAAACAATCAGTAGGGTATTGGTGTGACGCGAATTACCACGCCCCCGGAGGCGGGACAACCGGCTCCGGGGAAGGACAGAATTCTGAAGGCCTCGTTTGCTGCGGTGACCGCACTGGTGGTGGTCGCGGTTGTCGCAGCCGGTTGGTTTGGCTTCGGGTGGGCGCGCGCTCTCTTCGTGGAGAAGCCGATCGCCGATGCACGCGATTCTGCGTTGACAGGCGCCCAGCAGGCCGCGATCAACCTCAACTCGGTCGATTCCCAAGACCTCGACGCATCTTTCGAGAACATGAAGTCGTCGATCACGGGCGACAAGATGAACCAGGATCTCCAGGCGACGATGGACGGGTTCACGGACCAGATGCGTCAATCGGGTGCGGCGAGTAAGGCCGAGCTGATCCAGGGCACACTCACGGAACTGAACACCGACGACGGCACCGCGAAGGCGCTGGTCGTCGTGGCAGTCACCACCACGTGGCCCGACCGCTTCGACAAGGCCAAGGTAACGATGCGGATGGACGTCCAGGACGTGGACGGGGTCTGGAAGGCCTCGTCGGTCGAACCGGTGGGCGGACGTATTCCGCTCGAGAGCGGTCCGGTGCCCGCCGACGGCGCGGCTCCTGCCCCGGCCCCCACCGAACCGGCCCCCGCCGAGCAGGCGCCGGCCGAACAGGCGCCCGAAGGCGACAGCGGCGGTCAGTAGTCCTGATGTGCCGCGGCGGCGTGTCGCTGCGGTGTCCACGTCGACGACAGCTCGTCGTGTAATGAGAAAGTGGTGAACTATGCCCCCCAAGCGCCGAAACAACGTGCCGGACAGCGCTGCAAAGGGCAGGCGTCCGCGCGTGGCGGGGACCCGTCAGACAACGCCGAAGCCTCCTCGATCGGAAACCCCGGTCACTGAGGCGGAGCCCGTCACGAAGCCGGAACCTGCGAAGAAGCCGGAACCGGTCGAGAAGTCGGAACCGGTCGTGAAGTCGGCCCCGGTGGCGAAGGCCGAGGCCGCGACGACCGCAGCAGCGGCCGCCGAGGCCACCACGAGCACGTCCGCCGAGACGGCGAAGGCGGTGACGACGGCAAAGGCCGCGTCCGCGGGGAAGACGAAGGTGCCCAACCTTCAACCGCGCATCAGTAAGCAGCAGGCCCCCACCGCCGCCGAGACCGCGGCCGTCGGCAACGGGTCCAGCAGGATCACCTGGAAGCTCGTCGGGATCCTCGGAGCTGTGGCGGTGGTGCTCGGGGTGTTCGCGGTCGTCGCGGCATTCAAGCCCGGCGCAGACATCACGAACACCGCCTGGGTCGACGAAGGCGCCACCGCCGAGGTGACCAAGGCGGGAACCGAGGCGATCGAGACGCTGTACACGTACAGCTACGAAACCATCGATCAGGACTTCGACAAGGCGCGCGGCTACCTCGACGACGCCAAGCGGGAAGAGTTCGACTCGACAGCCGACACCACCAAGCAGGCCGCCATCCAGACCAAGACGGCCACCCAGGCCTCCGTCACCGACATCGGGGTCACGGTGCTCGACGGCGACCGCGCCGAGCTGCTCGCGCACATGAACGTCAGCGCCACTGGTGACGCCGTGGCTCAGGGCAGTGCCGCGACCCCGTTGTCGATCAAGATGGAGAAGATCGACGGCAAGTGGGTGCTGTCCGACATCTCCGACAGTGAGGGCTGATCCTCCCGACCGGAAAGAATTGAGCCGGAACAGGAGTCGTGCACCCTCGGCGGGTGGGTGCTGAATTGCCCTCTCCGGCAAAGCGAACCGATTCCCATCTAATCGTCTTCACGATTGGATGGGAATCTGTTGCTGCGGTGTCGGTTTCGGATCCTCGGGTGAACCGGGAGCAGGTGTCTTCCGCGCCAGGAATCCCGGCGCCCACCAGTTGGCCTCACCCATCAGCTTCACCAGGGCGGGCACGAGCATCATGCGGATGACGGTGGCGTCGATGAGCAGCGCAACGATCATGCCGAGCCCGATGAATCGCATCATCGTCAGTTCCGAGAGCGTGAACGCGCCGGTGACGACGATCAGCAGCGCCGCGGCCGCCGTCACGATGCGCCCCGTATGTGCCGTGCCGATCCGCACGGCCTCCTCGGTCGACGCGCCCTTGTCGTGGGCCTCGACCATCCGTGACATCAGGAAGATCTCGTAGTCGGTGGAGAGCCCGAACACCACCGCGATGATGAGAACGACCATCGTCGCGGGCAGCGGCCCCGGCGTCACGCCGAGGAAGTCGGCACCGTGACCGTCCTCGAAGATCCACGTGAGCACGCCGAACGAGGCGGCGAGGCTCAGGGTGGCCATCGCGATCGCCTTCAGGGGCAGCACCACGGACCGGAACGCCAGCAGCATCAGCACGAAGGTGACGGCCACCATGATCCCGATCATCCACGGCAGTCGCGCGGCCATCGCGTCCAGTCCGTCGGCGGTCAGGGCGTTCAAACCGCCCAGCATCTTCTCGGTGCCTTCCGGGGGCGGGAGGTCGCGCAGCGCTGCGGCCGTCTCCATGGCCCCCGTCGTCCGGTCGGCGTCGTCGAAGATCGCCCGGATCGCGACGAACGTGTCGGTGGCGCCGACCGGGACGACCCGCTGGACGCCGTCGACCGCGGCTGTCGCCCGGAAGAACTCTGCGGTGGCGGCCGGGGGCGGGGCCTTGCCGCCGCTGCCCTGCAGGATCAGCGTCGCGCCGTTGTTGGCGAGCGGAAAGTCGGCGGCGAGATCTTCGACGGCGAGCCGAAGCGGGTGAGCAGCGGGCAGTCCGGTGTGATCGAGATCACCCAATGACGCGCCTGCAAGGGGCGCGGCGAGCACGAGCAGCCCCGCGACGATGGTCGTCGCGATCGCGACGGGCCGCCGCATCACCCGGGCGGCGACGCCGCCCCAGAACCGGTGCGCGCGGTCTTCGCCGCGTTCGACCACACCCGGTCGCCACGTCAGCGAGTTGATGCGAGGCCCGAGCAGCGCGAGCGCCGCGGGCAGTGCCGACAGCGACAGCACGGCGGCGATCCCGATGGCCGCCATCCCGCCGTAGGCGAAGGACCGCACGATGGCCTGGGGAAACACGAGCATGCCCACGAAACCACACACCAGGAGGAGGGCGGAGAACCCCACGGTCCGGCCGGCCGTGGCGAGCGTCCGGCGCACGGCGTCGTCGGTGCGGGCGCCTGACCGCAGCTCCTCGCGGAACCGGGTCACGACGAACAATCCGTAGTCGATGGACATGCCGAGCCCGACGAGGCTCGCGATGTTCACCGAGAATGCGCTGACTTCGGTGAAGTACGAGATCACGCGCAGGGCGCCGAGGGCGCCGAGGATCGCGAGACCGCCGACGCACAGCGGGACGGCCGCGCCGACGAGGCCGCCGAAGATGACGAGCAGAAGGAGCAGCAGAAGCGGGAACGACACCGCCTCGGCTCGCAGCAGATCACTCTCGGACACCTCGTTGAAGGCGTTGGCGGCCGCGCTGAAGCCGCTGAACTCCGCGTCCGTGCCGTCGATGACCAGTACGGATTCGAGATCGTGGTACGCGGCGATCCGAGTGTTCTCGTCGCCGTTCAACGACAGCACCACCAGCCCCTCGGTTCCGTCGGTGGACCGCAGGAACTCCTTCGCCTGCGGCGGCGCGGACCAGTACGACAGGGGGGTGTTGGCGAGCGCTCCGGGGGCGATCCGCGCGAGGTGGGCGGCCACCTCGGGCCCGAGGTCGTCGATCGTCGAACCCGGACGTGCGTGATAGGTGACCGCCAGATCGGGGGTCTGCCGTCCGAACGTCCCCTCGATCAGGCTCTCGACGCCCGCGGACTCGCTGCCTGGATCGGTGTACCCGCCGAGGCTCAGCCGGTCGAACACTCCCGAACCCCACGCCCCACCGAGCAGCACCAGCAGCACCGTGGCGGCGAGGACCAGCGTCGGACGGGCGACGACGAACGAACTCCAGCGCGTCACGGCTCTGCTTCCCTCGAGAAATCGACGGCGATCGCGTGCGCATATTGTTCACCGCCCGTCGGCAGCTGGGAAGGGGCGGCGGGAACGCGCCGTGGGCCTGCCGAAACGACGCGACACGCCCCCTAACTCTTGACGCCGCGATGATCACGCGTCACTCTGATGCGTGAACATGCGCAGTGACGCGTGGCCAAGCGCCCGGCTGGGTGCTGTTTCGGGTGCCCGACTCGACATCTACCGAGTTTGGGTGTACTTTTGGACGTTGCGCTGGCTGCCTCCTGTCCACCCCTCGCCCGTACCGCTGCGAAGTGATTCACTCTTCAGCAACTGTGGCGAGTTTCGTTCGGGTCGTGACCAGCGAAATTCGAAGCAGATACAGCGGCGGTCGCAACAGCACAGAGCGGCCCGCGTGAGGTGCTGGAAGGACGCATCTTGGCAGTCTCTAGCCAGACCAAGGCAGTTTCCGGAATCCCCGGAGCCCCGAAGAGGGTTTCTTTCGCGAAGATTCGCGAACCCCTCGAAGTTCCCGGGCTTCTTGATGTACAAACCGATTCGTTCGAGTGGTTGATCGGTGCGCAGAGCTGGCGCGAACGCGCCGCCGCTCGTGGCGACAGCGCAATCTCCGGCGGTCTCGAGGACATTCTCGCGGAGCTTTCCCCGATCGAGGATTTCTCGGGCTCGATGTCTCTGTCCTTCTCGGACCCGCGCTTCGACGAGGTGAAGGCCTCGACGGACGAGTGCAAAGACAAAGACATGACCTACGCGGCGCCGTTGTTCGTCACCGCGGAGTTCATCAACAACAACACCGGTGAGATCAAGAGCCAGACGGTCTTCATGGGCGACTTCCCGATGATGACCGACAAGGGCACGTTCATCATCAACGGCACCGAGCGTGTCGTGGTCTCGCAGCTGGTGCGTTCCCCCGGCGTCTACTTCGACCACTCCGTCGACAAGGGCACCGAGAAGGACCTGCACAGCGTCAAGGTCATTCCGGGCCGTGGTGCATGGCTCGAGTTCGACGTGGACAAGCGCGACACGGTCGGCGTCCGCATCGACCGCAAGCGCCGCCAGCCCGTCACCGTGCTGCTGAAGGCCCTCGGCTGGACCACCGAGCAGATCACCGAGCGTTTCGGCTTCTCGGAGATCCTCATGGCGACGCTCGAGAAGGACAACACCGCCGGCACCGACGAGGCGCTGCTCGACATCTACCGCAAGCTGCGTCCGGGCGAGCCGCCGACCAAGGAGAGCGCGCAGACGCTCCTGGAGAACCTGTTCTTCAAGGACAAGCGCTACGACCTGGCTCGCGTGGGTCGCTACAAGATCAACAAGAAGTTGGGCCTGAACCTCGGACAGCCGATCGTCGCGTCGACCCTCACCGAGGAAGACATCGTCGCCACCATCGAGTACCTGGTGCGCCTGCACGCCGGTGACACCGAGATGACCGCCCCCGGCGGCGCTCCGGTGCCCGTCGAGGTCGACGACATCGACCACTTCGGTAACCGTCGTCTGCGCACGGTCGGCGAGCTCATCCAGAACCAGATCCGCGTGGGCCTGTCCCGCATGGAGCGCGTGGTTCGTGAGCGCATGACCACCCAGGACGTCGAGGCGATCACGCCGCAGACGCTGATCAACATCCGGCCCGTCGTGGCTGCGATCAAGGAGTTCTTCGGAACCTCCCAGCTGTCGCAGTTCATGGACCAGAACAACCCGCTGTCGGGGCTGACGCACAAGCGTCGTCTGTCCGCCCTCGGCCCGGGTGGTCTGTCCCGTGAGCGCGCCGGCCTGGAGGTGCGAGACGTTCACCCGTCGCACTACGGCCGCATGTGCCCGATCGAGACCCCTGAGGGTCCGAACATCGGTCTGATCGGTTCGCTGTCGGTGTACGCACGGGTCAACCCGTTCGGCTTCATCGAGACGCCGTACCGCAAGGTCGAGAACGGCCAGGTCACCGACCAGGTCGACTACCTGACCGCGGATGAAGAGGACCGCCACGTCGTCGCCCAGGCCAACTCGGCCCTCGACGCCAACGGTCACTTCACGGACGATCGCATTCTGGTCCGTCGTAAGGGCGGCGAGGTCGAGTTCGTCTCGTCCGCCGAGATCGACTACATGGACGTCTCGCCGCGACAGATGGTGTCCGTCGCGACCGCGATGATTCCGTTCCTCGAGCACGACGACGCCAACCGTGCCCTGATGGGTGCGAACATGCAGCGTCAGGCGGTGCCGCTCGTTCGCAGTGAGGCTCCGCTGGTCGGTACCGGCATGGAACTGCGTGCCGCCGTCGACGCGGGCGACGTCATCGTCACCGAGAAGACCGGTGTCGTGGAAGAGGTCTCCGCCGACTACGTCACGGTCATGGCCGACGACGGAAGCCGCAAGACCTACCGGATGCGCAAGTTCGCGCGTTCGAACCAGGGCACCTGCGCCAACCAGCGTCCGATCGTGGACGAGGGACAGCGTGTCGAGTTCGGACAGGTCCTCGCCGACGGCCCCTGCACCGAGAACGGTGAGATGGCGCTCGGCAAGAACCTGCTCGTCGCGATCATGCCGTGGGAAGGCCACAACTACGAGGACGCGATCATTCTGTCGCAGCGCCTCGTGGAAGAGGACGTCCTGACCTCGATCCACATCGAGGAGCACGAGATCGATGCCCGCGACACCAAGCTCGGTGCCGAGGAAATCACTCGCGACATCCCGAACGTCTCCGACGAGGTCCTCGCCGACCTCGACGAGCGCGGCATCATCCGCATCGGTGCCGAGGTTCGTGACGGCGACGTGCTGGTCGGAAAGGTCACGCCGAAGGGCGAGACCGAGCTGACCCCCGAGGAGCGCCTGCTGCGCGCAATCTTCGGTGAGAAGGCTCGCGAGGTTCGCGACACGTCGCTGAAGGTTCCTCACGGTGAGACCGGCAAGGTCATCGGCATCCGGGTGTTCTCGCGCGACGACGACGACGATCTGCCCCCCGGTGTCAACGAGCTGGTCCGCGTCTACGTGGCACAGAAGCGCAAGATCCAGGACGGCGACAAGCTCGCCGGCCGCCACGGCAACAAGGGTGTCATCGGCAAGATCCTCCCGCAGGAGGACATGCCGTTCCTGCCCGACGGCACTCCGGTCGACATCATCCTGAACACCCACGGTGTTCCGCGTCGTATGAACATCGGTCAGATCTTGGAGACCCACCTCGGGTGGATCGGCAAGACCGGCTGGAACGTTCAGGTCGCCGGCGACGGCTCCCGTCCCGATTGGGCGGAGCAGCTGCCGGAGGAGATGCTGTCTGCACCTGCCGACTCCAACATCGCCACCCCGGTGTTCGACGGCGCCAAGGAAGACGAGCTCACCGGTCTCCTCGGTTCGACGCTGCCGAACCGCGACGGCGAGGTCATGGTCGCGTCCGACGGAAAGGCCACGTTGTTCGACGGCCGTTCCGGCGAGCCGTTCCCGTACCCGGTCTCGGTCGGCTACATGTACATCATCAAGCTGCACCACCTGGTCGACGACAAGATCCACGCTCGTTCGACCGGTCCGTACTCGATGATCACCCAGCAGCCGCTCGGCGGTAAGGCCCAGTTCGGTGGCCAGCGCTTCGGTGAGATGGAGTGCTGGGCGATGCAGGCCTACGGCGCGGCATACACGCTGCAGGAGCTGCTCACCATCAAGTCGGACGACGTGGTGGGTCGAGTCAAGGTGTACGAGGCCATCGTCAAGGGCGAGAACATCCCCGAGCCGGGCATCCCCGAGTCGTTCAAGGTGCTCCTGAAGGAGCTCCAGTCGCTCTGCCTCAACGTGGAGGTGCTGTCCTCGGACGGCGCGGCCATCGCGATGGCCGACGGTGACGACGAGGACCTGGAGCGGGCCGCAGCGAACCTGGGCATCAACTTGTCCCGGAACGAAGCGGCGACGGTCGACGACCTCGCGAACTAGATTTCGGTCCCCGGGTCCTGAGAAATCAGGGTCCGGGGGCGTAGTTCACATTTGAATTGGCAGTCAGGTATCGGCGGCCACCGCTGATCCACAATCCCTCTGGGGAAAGGAAGTTACGTGCTCGACGTCAACTTCTTCGATGAACTCCGCATTGGCCTCGCCAGTGCAGAGGACATCCGCAATTGGTCCTACGGCGAGGTCAAGAAGCCGGAGACCATCAACTACCGCACGCTCAAGCCCGAGAAGGACGGCCTCTTCTGCGAGAAGATCTTCGGCCCCACCCGGGACTGGGAGTGCTACTGCGGTAAGTACAAGCGTGTCCGCTTCAAGGGCATCATCTGTGAGCGCTGCGGTGTCGAGGTGACCCGCGCCAAGGTTCGGCGTGAGCGCATGGGACACATCGAACTGGCTGCCCCGGTCACCCACATCTGGTATTTCAAGGGCGTGCCCAGCCGTCTCGGCTACCTGCTCGACCTGGCGCCGAAGGATCTCGAAAAGATCATCTACTTCGCCGCGTACGTCATCGTCGGTGTCGACGAGGAACTGCGTCACAACGAGCTGTCCACTCTCGAAGCCGAGATGCAGGTCGAGAAGAAGTCCGTCGCGGATCAGCGTGACGCCGACCTCGAGGCCCGCGCGCAGAAACTCGAAGCCGACATCGCCGAGCTGGAGGCGGAGGGCGCGAAGTCCGACGTCCGCCGCAAGGTCAAGGACGGCGGCGAGCGCGAGATGCGTCAGCTCCGTGACCGCGCGCAGCGTGAGCTGGACCGTCTCGACGAGATCTGGACCACCTTCACCAAGCTGAGTGTCAAGCAGCTCATCGTCGACGAGCTGCTGTACCGCGAGCTGGTCGACCGCTACGGCGAATACTTCACCGGTGCCATGGGCGCCGAGTCGATCCAGAAGCTCATGGAGACCTTCGACATCGACGCCGAAGCCGAGAACCTCCGCGAGACCATCCGCAGCGGCAAGGGGCAGAAGAAGCTCCGCGCCCTGAAGCGTCTCAAGGTCGTGGCAGCGTTCCAGACGAACCGGAACTCGCCGATGGGCATGGTTCTCAACGCCGTCCCGGTGATCCCGCCGGAGCTGCGTCCGATGGTTCAGCTCGACGGTGGCCGCTTCGCCACCTCCGACCTGAACGACCTGTACCGCCGCGTGATCAACCGCAACAACCGCCTCAAGCGACTGATCGACCTCGGTGCCCCCGAGATCATCGTCAACAACGAGAAGCGGATGCTGCAGGAGTCCGTGGACGCGCTGTTCGACAACGGCCGTCGTGGCCGTCCGGTCACCGGTCCCGGTAACCGTCCGCTGAAGTCCCTGAGCGATCTGCTCAAGGGCAAGCAGGGTCGATTCCGGCAGAACCTGCTCGGCAAGCGCGTCGACTACTCGGGTCGTTCCGTCATCGTCGTCGGCCCGCAGCTCAAGCTGCACCAGTGCGGTCTGCCGAAGCTGATGGCTCTCGAGCTGTTCAAGCCGTTCGTGATGAAGCGCCTGGTCGACCTGAACCACGCGCAGAACATCAAGTCCGCCAAGCGCATGGTGGAACGTCAGCGCGCACAGGTGTGGGACGTCCTCGAAGAGGTCATCGCCGAGCACCCCGTGCTGCTGAACCGTGCACCGACGCTGCACCGCCTGGGCATCCAGGCCTTCGAGCCGCAGCTGGTCGAGGGTAAGGCCATTCAGCTCCACCCGCTGGTGTGTGAGGCCTTCAACGCCGACTTCGACGGTGACCAGATGGCTGTGCACCTTCCGCTGTCCGCGGAGGCGCAGGCCGAGGCTCGCATCCTGATGCTGTCGTCGAACAACATCCTGTCGCCCGCGTCGGGTCGACCGCTCGCCATGCCCCGTCTGGACATGGTCACCGGTCTGTACCACCTGACACGTCTGGACGAGGGTGTTATCGGTGAGCTCGTTGCTGCCGGCCACGACCAGGCAGAGCAGGGCGTGTACTCCTCGCCCGCCGAGGCGCAGATGGCGGTCGACCGTGGCGCTCTCACCGTGCAGTCCCTGATCAAGGTGCGTCTGACGACTCAGCGTCCGCCGCGTGACTTGGAAACAGAGCTGTTCCCCGAGGGTTGGAACTACGGTGACGGCTGGACCGCAAAGACAACGCTGGGTCGCGTGCTCTTCAACGAGCTGCTCCCCGCGGACTACCCGTTCGTCAACGAGCAGATGCCGAAGAAGCGTCAGGCGACGATCATCAACGATCTCGCCGAGCGGTACCCCATGATCGTGGTCGCGCAGACCGTCGACAAGCTGAAGGACGCAGGGTTCTACTGGGCCACGCGTTCGGGTGTCACCATCTCCATCTCCGACGTCCTCGTGCCGCCGGAGAAGGCTCAGATCATGGAGTCCTTCGAGGCTCAGGCCGATCAGATCGAGAAGAAGTACCAGCGTGGTGCTCTGAACAAGACCGAGCGCAACAGCGCACTGGTCAAGATCTGGTCCCAGGCCACCGACGAGGTCGGTAAGGCCATGGAGGCGCACTTCCCCGACGACAACCCGATCCCGATGATCGTGAAGTCCGGCGCCGCCGGCAACATGACTCAGGTTCGTTCGCTCGCCGGTATGAAGGGTCTGGTGACCAACCCGAAGGGTGAGTTCATCCCGCGTCCGATCAAGTCTTCCTTCAAGGAAGGCCTGACCGTTCTCGAGTACTTCATCAACACGCACGGTGCTCGTAAGGGTCTGGCAGATACCGCACTCCGTACCGCCGACTCGGGTTACCTGACCCGTCGTCTGGTGGACGTCTCGCAGGACGTCATCGTCCGCGAGGAGGATTGTGGAACCGAGCGGGGCATCATCACCACGATCGCGGAGAAGCAGGCCGACGGCTCGATGATCCGCGACGCTCACGTGGAGACGAGCACCTACGCTCGTACCCTGTCAGCCGATGCGGTGGACGAGAACGGCAACGTCGTCGTCCAGCGCGGACACGACCTGGGCGACCCGGCAATCGACGCACTGCTCGAGGCAGGCATCACGAAGGTCAAGGTCCGTTCGGTGCTCACCTGCACCACGGGAACCGGCGTCTGCGCCACCTGCTACGGCCGTTCGATGGCCACCGGCAAGCTGGTCGACATCGGTGAGGCCGTCGGTATCGTCGCCGCCCAGTCCATCGGTGAGCCCGGTACCCAGCTGACCATGCGTACCTTCCACCAGGGTGGTGTCGCCGGAGAAGACATCACCGGTGGTCTGCCGCGTGTCCAGGAGCTGTTCGAGGCCCGCGTCCCCAAGGGCAAGGCCCCGATCGCCGACGTCACCGGACGCGTGCAGCTCGAGGACGGCGACCGCTTCTACAAGATCACCATCGTCCCGGACGACGGTGGCGAAGAGGTTGTCTACGACAAGCTCTCGAAGCGTCAGCGTCTGCGTGTCTTCAAGCACGACGACGGCACCGAACGCCTTCTGGCCGACGGTGACCACGTCGAGGTCGGTCAGCAGCTCATGGAAGGTGCTGCCGATCCGCACGAGGTGCTGCGTGTCATGGGCCCCCGTCAGGTGCAGATCCACCTCGTCAACGAGGTCCAGGAGGTGTACCGGAGCCAGGGTGTGTCGATTCACGACAAGCACATCGAGGTCATCGTGCGCCAGATGCTGCGTCGCGTGACGATCATCGACTCGGGCGCCACGGAGTTCCTGCCCGGTTCGCTGACCGAGCGTGCGGACTTCGAAGCGGCGAACCGTCGCGTCGTCGCCGAGGGTGGCGAGCCGGCAGCCGGACGTCCGGTGCTGATGGGTATCACCAAGGCATCGCTGGCGACCGACTCGTGGCTGTCCGCGGCGTCGTTCCAGGAGACCACTCGCGTCTTGACCGATGCGGCGATCAACTGCCGCTCGGACAAGCTGATCGGTCTGAAGGAAAACGTGATCATCGGAAAGCTGATCCCCGCCGGTACCGGTATCAACCGTTACCGCAACATCCAGGTTCAGCCGACCGAAGAGGCCCGCGCTGCTGCGTACGCGGTTCCGTCCTACGACGACCAGTACTACAGCCCGGACGGCTTCGGCCAGAACACCGGTGCCGCGGTGCCGCTGGACGATTACGGTTTCAGCAACGATTACCGGTAGGCGCTCCGCGCCCGTGAGTGGTTGACGAGTCCCAGGACTCGCCGAGCACTCACCAAGGACGAAGGCCCCACCCCTCTCTCTTCGGGGGTGGGGCCTTCATCTGTCTCCATGCCTTGTCGCCTGATGTTCGCCGTTGCTAGCGTCGGATGATGGCCCGGTCGAGGTTCGCCATCGCACTCCTACTGGCCGTCGTCGTGGGAGCCGCGACTTCCTGCACCGCCTCGGACACCCAGCAGAGCGAGGCGACGTCGTCGGCGGCGCCGGCCACGTCCGCCGGTCCCGCGGTGCTCACGCCGGTGGTCGCGGACGTGGTGGCCGCACCGATCCCGGCAACGGGCAGCGACGGTCGCGTGCACCTGGCCTACGAACTGCGGCTGACGAACACCGGTTCGCAGCCGGCGACGATCACGTCGCTGCAGGTGAAGGGTGACGGCCGCACACTGGTGAACCTGAGCGGTGATGCGCTGACGCCGTGGTTCCAGGCCCTCGGCGGAGGTCCGAAGACCGGCACCGTCCTCGCCCCCGGACAGCAGGGACTCGTGTGGATCGACGCGACACTGAACAGTCCCGACGACGTGCCCGGCAGCCTCGGCCATGTCGTGAACGTCGACTTCCCGCAGGCGACGTCGCTCGTGCCGTCGCAGCTCGCCGAGAACGTGGCCGACACGGAAGTCGACACCCGCGACGCCGTCCGGATCCGCGCTCCCCTCGACGGTCCGCGGTGGCTCGACGGCACCGGCTGCTGCACGGTCACGTCTCACCGCGCGGCCGTGCTGCCGATCAACGGCCGGATGCTCGCCGCCGAGCGGTTCGCGATCGATTTCGTCCAGCTCGACGAGCAGGGACGCATCTACGTCGGCGACAAGACTCAGCTGTCGAGCTACGAGTACTACGGCGCACCGGTCCGCGCGGTGTCGGACGGCAAGGTGATCGCCGTCGTGGGCAATCTGTCGGAACAGGTTCCGGGAGCCAGTCCGCAGGGACTTCCCCTCGACCAGTACGGCGGGAACCACGTCGTCCAGGACATCGGGAACGGGCGGTACGCGTTCTACGCGCACCTGCAGCCCGGCAGTGTGGACGACATCAGCGTCGGGCAGGACCTGCGGGCGGGCGACCAGATCGGGTTGCTGGGCAACAGCGGAAACACCGACGCGCCGCATCTGCACTTCCATCTGATGGACGGGCCGGACTATCTGGCGTCGAACGGCATTCCGTTCGAGTTCGAGAACTTCGACCTCGACGGGCGGGTGACGGGAGAGAGCTTCGAGGCCGCTGCCACCGCCGGCGCCCCGGTGGTCGACGAGGCGGGGACGCCGACCGGGTCGCGCTCCGACGAGATGCCGCTGTACCTCGACGTCGTGACGTTCCCGGGCAGTTAGCCGAGGAGCCCGCGCTCGACGAACCGGGTGAGTGCGGCGATGCCGTCGAGCGGGTTCTCGTCCCGTGAAGACTATCCTCGACCACACCTGTCCGATATGCGTGGTTCGCTGAACGGAGACGAGATGTCCGAGAAGAAGATCGATCGCGTCAAGACCGAGTCGGCACTCGAAGTGCTGCGGGAAAGCCCCACGATCGCACTCATCACCGTGGCACCGGCACTGGTCGTCTTCGGGGTGGTCTGGTGGCTGTTCGGATTCTGGTCGGCCCTCGTGCTGGTCCTGATTCTGGGTGTCGTCGCCGTCGTCGGCCGGAAGCTGTTCTGAGGCCGCTACCGCGGAACGTGGAACGCGGCGAGTGACGCCGCGCTCGACGTGAGTTCGTTCCAGTCGCACGGCACCGTGAGGACGGCGAGCGCGGACGTCGGGAACTTCTCCCGCATCAGGTCGGCGTCCCCGGTGTCGGGGTTGCCCGCCAGATCCAGAGCCGTCGACGGCATGCCGGGAACATGCCCGACCACGAGCAGCGTGCGCACCGACGGTTCGACCCGCACGATCTCCATGAGCACCTCGGACGGGTACGCGCCGTAGAGCTCCGCGGCGAACCGGGCGGGAGCGCCGACCCGGGTCGCCTCCAACGTTTCCCGGGTGCGGCGAGCGGTCGAACACAGCACGGCGTCGATCGGCGGCTGGGTCGACCGCAGCCACTCACCGGCCAGACCCGCCTGCTTCCGTCCGCGCGGCGCCAACGGCCGCTCGTGATCTGCGACCCCCTCCGGGTACGCCGACTTGCCGTGGCGCATCAGGATCAGGGTGCGATTCCGCGACGAGCTGTGCGAGGCCATGGCTAGACGCTAGCGCCCCACGCCGGCGCGTTCACTGTCGAGCTGGGCCATTTGCGCGGGCGCGTAGCGGTCCCCGGCGACTGCGGTGTCGGGAACCGCTGCGGCGATGGCCGCGAGGTCACCGGCGCCGAGGTGGACGTCGAGTGCGCCGAGCGTCTCCTCGAGCCGGGCGACGGTGCGCGCTCCGACGACGGGCACGATGTCGTCGCCCTGGGCGAGAACCCACGCGATCGCCATCTGCGCGACGCTCACCCCGTGTTGCGCGGCCACGGCGGCGAGCGAGTCGACGAGGGTGAGGTTCTGCCGGAGGTTCTCGCCCTGGAACCGGGGGCTGTGCGCGCGGAAGTCGTCGGCCGCGAGGGTCTGATCGGTGCGCAGCGAGTCGCTGAGCAGGCCCCGGGAGAGCACGCCGTAGGCCGTCACGCCGATCCCGAGTTCCCGGCAGAGCGGGAGGATCTCGGCCTCGATACCCCGGGAGACGAGCGAGTACTCGATCTGAAGGTCCACGATCGGGTGCACCGCCGCCGCGCGGCGAAGGGTCTCGGGACCCACCTCGGACAGACCGATGTGGCGCACGTAGCCGGCCTCGACGAGTTCGCTGATCGTTCCGACGGTGTCCTCGATCGGCACGTCGGGGTCGAGACGAGCGGGGCGGTAGATGTCGATGTAGTCGACGCCGAGGCGCTGCAGCGAGTACGCGAGGAAGTTCCGGATCGACTCGGGTCGCGTATCGACTCCGGCCCACGTGCCGCCGGGACCGCGCAGGCCGCCGAACTTGACGCTGAGGGTCACGTCCTCCCGTCGGCTGCCGGCGAGGGCCTTGCCGATCAGGGACTCGTTGTGGCCCGATCCGTAGAAGTCCCCGGTGTCGACGAGGTTGATCCCGGCGTCGAGCGCCTTGTGGATGGTGGCGACTGACTCCACGTCGTCCGTCCTGCCGTACATCCCGGACATGCCCATGGCGCCGAGGCCGAGCCGGCTGACGGTGGGACCGGTGGTTCCGAGTGCGGTGGTGCTGATCATGTTCTGCTCCGATGGTCTGTGTCTGTTCCGGACTGACACCAGCGTCGCCGTCGCCGGGGGCGGCAACCAGAGACCGTTCATCGGGGGACCGGCGATCCCTGGCAGCGTCCCGGTGGGTCCGGCACAGTTGATGCATGAACCGCTCCGAGTTGGCCGACTTCCTCCGCCGTCGCAGGGAACAGCTGGTTCCGGCCGACGTCGGGCTGCCACCGGGAGTCCGCCGCCGGACGCCGGGGCTCCGGCGCGACGAGGTGGCGATGCTCGCGGGAATGTCGACGGACTACTACACGCGACTCGAGCAGGCACGCGGCCCGCATCCGTCGACACAGGTCCTGGCGTCGATCGCGCGGGCGCTGCGGCTGACCGACGATCAGCGAGACCATCTCTACCTGTTGTCGGGTCAGGTTCCGCCGATGCGGGCCGCGGGCAACAAGCACGTCGGACCGGGGCTGCTGCATTTGCTCGACAAGCTCGACGACACCCCGGGCTGCGTGATCTCGGACCTCGGGGAAGTGCTGGTCCAGAACCGCATGCACGTGATCCTGTTCGGCGACGCGTCCCGGTATTCGGGTCTCGATCGTTACGTGCCGTGGCGGTGGTTCGCGCACCCCGGTGAGCGCGGGATGTTCCCCGAGGACGATCACGAGCGTCTCGCCGGAAATCACGTCGCGGATCTGCGGGCGACGGCTGCCCGGCGGGCCGGTGACGCCGACGTGACGGAACTGGTGCACCGCCTCTACGAGAGCAGCGCCGAATTCGCGGCGCTCTGGGACAGGCACGATGTGGCCGTCCGCCGGTCCGACACGAAGACCGTCCTCCACGACGAGGTCGGACGCATCGACCTCGTCTGCGAGACGCTGCTGACCCCGAGCGCCTACCAGCACCTGCTCGTGTACATGCCGCAGCCGGGCTCCGACGCGCGGGCCAGGCTCGACCTGTTGCGGGTGATCGGCACCCAGCAGATGGTCTGATCAGGCGGCGAGTGGCCCGACCCGGGCCACGGCACGCAGGGCGTCGTCGACCAGGAACCACACGGTCAGCGACGTGTCGTCCCGCCGCGACCGCAGGACGATCTCGTCGGTCGACACGATGGGCGAGAGGTACTCGAGCACGGCGCGATGGGGGTTGTCGACGAGGCGGCCGCCGCCCGGATGCTCGTGGTCGGCGAGCAATTCTTCGACGGCCTGCCAGTAGACGGCATTGTTGACGTGGTCGAACGGGTCGATGTCGGTGCGGCGCAGGACGAATTCGGTGTCCACGATGCCGTCCTCGTCGGCGGCCGGAGCGTTCTCGACGAGCCACCGCTTCCACTTGAGCCGGTGTTCCTCCGCGGACTCACCGAGGCGTTCGATGAATCCGTCGTCGATGCGGGTGGGCATTCCCGTTTCGCCGCTGATGTGGATCCAGAAACCTTCGGTCTCGATGAGGGCGCCCGCCTCACCCTCGATCTGAACCCGCATGTTCGTCCAGCGGGTCGACAGTGCGGAGCACCAGCGCCGGAGGTGTACCCGCTCGGGCCACACCGCCGGCCGTACGACGTCGATGACGGTCCGCCGGACGATCCATAGCGGGTGGCTGTCGGCGGCGTCGACCGCGTCGAGGTTGTCCAGGCCCGCGTCCTGCAGATAGCGGGCGATCCCGTCGAGGCGCAGGCGCTTGGCGGCATCGATGTCGCCGGTGCGGACCGGCCAGGACGTCTCGAAGAAGCGGCCGAGTGCGGGGGGAGCGGCGAGGGGTCGGTCGAGTGCCAAGATGCGGTTCCTTCGCTCGTGGGCGGAGCCCCGATTCTTCCATCCCGGCGCCGGTGCTTGTTTGCGGACGCGATTCTCAGTACAGTTCATATAACTGTTACTACGTGTAACACGAACGAGCTCGATGGTCCGGACAGGTATGAGGAAACCGCAATGGCATATGTCATCACCCAGGCGTGCTGCAACGACGCGAGCTGCGTCTCCGCATGCCCCGTGAACTGCATCCACCCGACGCCGGAGGAGCGGGAATTCGCGCAGACCGAGATGCTGCACATCGACCCGGAAACCTGCATCGACTGCGGGGCCTGCGTCGATGCCTGTCCGGTCGACGCGATATTCCCGGAAGACAAGCTCATCGGCTCGCTCACCCGCTACAAGGACATCAACGCCGAGTACTACACGACCAACCCCATGCCGACCGGGTGGATCCCCCTCACGCCCGCGACCCCGCCGCGCCGCGACCTCGGCAAGCTCCGGGTCGCCGTCGTCGGCGCCGGCCCCGCGGCCTGCTACGCCGCGGGTGAATTGCTCGAACGCTCGGACGTCGAGGTCGAGATGTTCGAGAAGCTCCCGACCCCGTGGGGGCTCGTTCGCGCGGGTGTCGCGCCCGACCACCCCGGCACCAAGGAGGTGACCCGGATGTTCGAGTGGAGCCTCGACCGGCCGAACTTCGAGTTCCACCTCAACGTGGAGGTCGGCAGGCACGTCACCCACGACGAGCTGCTGGAGAATCACCACGCCGTCATCTACGCCGTCGGGGCGTCGAGCGACCGGCGTCTGGGAATCCCGGGCGAGGATCTTCCCGGCGTTCACGCCGCCACCGAGTTCGTGGCCTGGTACAACGGCCACCCGGACTACGCGGAGCGCACGTTCGACCTGTCCGCGAAGCGCGCGGTGATCGTCGGCAACGGCAACGTCGCGCTCGACGTGGCCCGCATCCTCACGATGAACGTCGAGGAGCTGGAACGGACGGACATCGCCGATCACGCCCTCGCCGCGCTGCGTCGCAGCAACGTCGAGGAGGTCGTGCTCCTCGGCCGCCGCGGGCCCGCGCAGGCCGCCTACAGCAACCCCGAGTTCCTGGCGCTCGGCGACCTCGGGAACGTGGACGTCGTCATCGACGACGCCGACCTCGACCTCGACCCGGCCAGCGAGGCACTGCTGGGCGATCCGGCCACGGCGATGAAGGTCCGGCTGGCGCGGGAGTTCGCGCAGCGTGCCCCGCGGCCCGGTCACAAGCGCATCGTGTTCCGCTACCTGACGTCGCCGCTCGAGGTCGCCGGTTCCGGCAAGGCCGAGGCCCTGCGCTACGGACGCAACGAACTGGTGGTCGACGAGTCCGGCACGTTGTCCGCCCGGGCTCGGGGCGAGGAGGGCTCGCTGGACACCTCGCTCGTGCTGCGCTCCATCGGGTACCGCGGCAACCCCGTCGGCGGTGTCGCGTTCGACGAGAAGCGCGGCGTGATCCCCAACGAGCACGGCCGGGTCACCGACCGGGTGTACGTGACCGGATGGATCAAGCGCGGTCCCAGCGGCGTCATCGGCACCAACAAGGCGTGCGCCAGGGAGACGGTGTCGTCGCTGCTCGCGGATTTCGAGGCCGGAAAGCTCCTCGGCACGGTCGGCACCCGCAAGGACGTGAAGAAGCTCATCGAGCGGCGCCAGCCGGAACAGATCGGCTTCGCCGGCTGGCGTGCGATCGACAAGGCGGAGACCGGCCGGGCGGCGGGGTCCGGCCGGCCCCGCATGAAGATGACCGACAAGGTCGAGCTGGTGTCGGTCGCCCGGAGGCGGAAGCGGCTCTTCGCTCGTTGACGCCTCTCGCCACCCCTGCGCGTCTACTGTTTCGAGCATGCGCGCAGTGGTGGTGACGGAGCTGTCGGGGCCGGGCGGCATGACGCTGCAGGACGTACCCGAACCGGCGTCCGAGGGACTCGTTCTGATCGACGTCAAGGCCAGCGGGGTGTGCTTCCCCGACCTGCTGATCAGCTACGGCAAATATCAGCTCGGCCCCGATTTGCCGTTCGTTCCCGGCGCCGAAGTCGCGGGTGTGGTGGTGTCGGCACCGGCCGACAGCGGATTCGAGCCCGGTCACCGTGTGCTCGCGGCGTCGCAGGTAGGCGGTTACGCCGAACGGGTCGCAGTGCCGCCGGCGCAGGTGCTGCACATCCCGGCGAACCTGGATTTCGAGGAAGCGGCGTCGCTGATCATCAACTACCAGACGATGGAATTCGCGCTGGAGCGCCGGGCTCGGCTGCGGGCGGGTGAAACTGTCGTCGTCCTCGGTGCGGCGGGTGGGGTGGGGACGTCGACCATCCAGCTGGCCAAGGCGCACGGCGCCCGCGTGATCGCGGTGGTGCGGCGGGACGGGGCCGACGACTTCCTACGCGAGCTGGGGGCCGACGAGGTCGTCCGCCTCGGCGCCGGCTGGGGCGCCCGGGTCGGTGAGTTGACCGGCGGTCGGGGCGCGCAGATCGTGGTCGACCCGGTCGGCGGCGACGCCTTCGACGAGGCCGTTCGGGTGCTTGCCCCGGAAGGCCGGCTGGTCGTGATCGGTTTCGCGGGAGGGACGATTCCCGAGGTGAAGGTGAACCGGGTGCTGTTCCGCAACATCAGCATCGTGGGTGCGGCGTGGGGCGAGTTCATCCGGACCGAGCCGAATGCGCTGGAAGAGGTGCATGCCGCGCTGATCCGGCACGTGGAACGTGGATTGCGTCCCGTGGTCACGTCCCGGTATCCGCTCGAGCAGGCCGCGGACGCGCTGCGTGATCTCGAGGCCGGGCTCGTGCTGGGCAAAGCGGTGCTCGTCCAGGACTGAACCCGCAGGTCGAAGGTGCCGTCGGGGAATGTGATACCGGACACCATTTATTCGGTTGCGCCATAGTTGCCCTTGGGCAATAGTTGCATGAGCGCTAGCATTCGAGGGTGCCCGACAAATCTCCTGATCTTCTCTTCGAACTACTCAACGATTTCTTCACCCAACTGTTGAGTGCGGGGGAGTCGGAGTCGATGGACAACCTCATCGAGCTGGACCTCACGTTTTCGCAGGTGCGCATGCTCTTCGCGCTGGTTCAGCACGGTGAGCCACTTCCGATCAACGAGGTGGCCGAGCGGTTGCGGCTCTCGGTGGCCGCAGCGGGTCGGAACGTCGATCAACTCGTGAAACTGGGTTTGGTCGTTCGCCGGGAGGACGAACGCGACCGGCGGGTCAAGCGGGTCTCCTTGTCGGAGGCCGGACATAAGGTCGCTACCCAGCACCTCGAATGCAAGCGTGATCAGTTGCGACGGTTCGCATGGCGGGTTCCGGAGATCGAGCGGACTCGGCTGATCGAGGCACTACAACCGATCCTCGCGGGGGAGTCCCTGCGAGAACTCAACCAGGAGATATTCGGATGACATCGCCGACCGCCGCGAACGCGGCGCCCGACAAGCTCGACGGCACGGTCCTCAAGATCGCGTCCGTGGTGGTGCTCGGTGCCATCATGTCGATCCTCGACGTGACCGTGGTCAGCGTCGCGTTGCCGACGTTCGCCACGGAGTTCGACACCACCTACGCCACCGTCGCATGGACGATGACCGCGTACACACTCGCCCTGGCCACGGTCATCCCCGTCACCGGGTGGGCGGCCGACCGGTTCGGCACCAAGCGCCTCTACATGACGGCGCTCGTGCTGTTCGTCCTCGGCTCGGTGCTGTGTAGCTTCGCGTGGGACATCACCTCGCTCATCGGCTTCCGCGTCCTGCAGGGCCTCGGCGGCGGCATGTTGATGCCGCTCGGCATGACGATCATGACGAAGGCAGCAGGCCCCGACCGCGTCGGCCGGGTCATGGCGGTTCTCGGAATCCCCATGCTGCTCGGCCCCATCGGTGGCCCGATCCTCGGCGGCTGGCTGATCGAGGCGGCGAGCTGGCACTGGATCTTCCTGATCAACCTGCCCATCGGCATCATCGCACTGGCCGCTGCGTTCATCATCCTGCCGTCCGACAACGCGTCGCCCTCCGAGTCCTTCGACTTCCTCGGCATGCTGCTGCTCTCGCCGGGTCTGGCTCTGTTCCTGTTCGGTGTGTCGTCCATCCCGGAGGTGGGCACGGTCGCTTCGGCTCGCGTGCTCGTGTCCGGTGCGATCGGCCTGGCGCTGATCGTCGCGTTCGTCTTCCACGCACTCCGCAAGGATCACCCGCTGATCGACCTGCACCTGTTCAAGAACCGGCAGCTGTCGGTCGCGGTCATCACGACTTCGCTGTTCATCGTCGCGTTCATGGGTGCGGGTCTGCTGTTCCCCAGCTACTTCATCCAGGTCGGCGGGCACACCACGCTCGCGGCCGGTCTGCTGATGGCTCCGCAGGGTATCGGCGCGATGCTGACCATGCCGGTGGCCGGACGTCTGGTCGACAAGATCGGGCCCGGCAAGATCGTGCTGTCGGGTCTGCCGCTGATCCTGATCGGTCTGGGTGTCTTCACGCAGGTGGCGTCGGACTCGCCGACCTGGCTGCTGATGGGTGCGCTGTTCGTGATGGGCATGGGCATGGGTTGCACGATGATGCCGCTGATGACGGCAGCGATCGTCACGCTGTCCAACGAGCAGGTCGCGCGCGGTTCGACACTGATGAACATCGTCCAGCAGACCGCCGGTTCGATCGGTACCGCCGTCATGTCGGTGGTCCTCACCAACCAGCTGCTCGATCGCGGTCTCGACAGTCAGACGGTCGCGATGCAGCACGTGCCCGAGGTCGCCGCACAGGAGCCTCCCGGAATGGTGGACCAGGTCCTGAGCCAGGCCGCCGATGCATTCGGCAACACGTTCCTGGTCGCTACCGTGCTGATCGCGTTGACGCTCATCCCGGCGTTCCTGCTGCCGCGGAAGAAGTCGGTCAACCCGCATCTCGAGGCCGAAGGTGCCCCGACGGTCATGATGCACTGATCGGGCTCGTTCGATCCGAACGTCGCCGAGGGCGGCAAGCGCATTGCGCTTGCCGCCCTCGGCCGTTTTCGGAATAGGACGAAGTGGTTGAATGTTGCAATAGGTTCATGCAAACGCATGGAGTTCTGGCGCGAGAGGAACAGCTATGCAGTTCGGAATCTTCACCGTCGGCGACGTGACCCCCGATCCCACCACCGGCCGCACCCCCACCGAGCATGAGCGCATCAAGGCGATGACGACCATCGCCAAGCACGCGGAGGACGTCGGGCTCGACGTGTTCGCCACCGGCGAGCACCACAACCCGCCGTTCGTGCCGTCGTCCCCGACCACGATGCTCGGCTACCTCGCGGCGCAGACCGAGAAGATCATCCTGTCGACGTCCACGACGCTGATCACCACCAACGACCCGGTGAAGATCGCCGAGGACTACGCGATGTTGCAGCACCTCGCGGACGGCCGGATGGATCTCATGATGGGCCGCGGAAACACGGCCCCCGTCTACCCGTGGTTCGGTCAGGACATCCGCCAGGGCATTCCGCTGGCGCTCGAGCACTACCGGCTGCTGCGCCGGCTGTGGGACGAGGACGTCGTGGACTGGCAGGGGCAGTTCCGCACCCCGCTCCAGGGCTTCACGTCCACGCCGCGCCCGCTCGACGGCATCCCGCCCTTCGTGTGGCACGGCTCGATCCGCAGCCCGGAGATCGCCGAGATCGCGGCGTTCCACGGTGACGGCTTCTTCGCCAACAACATCTTCTGGCCCAAGGAGCACTACATCGCGCTGATCGACCTCTATCGCGAGCGGTACGAGCACTACGGTCACGGCCGCGCGGACCAGGCGATCGTCGGACTGGGCGGGCAGGTGTTCATGCGACGGAACGCCAAGGACGCCGTCGACGAGTTCCGGCCCTACTTCGACAACGCCCCGGTCTACGGCCACGGACCGAGTCTCGAGGACTTCACCGATCAGACCCCGCTGACCGTCGGCACACCGGAGCAGGTGATCGAGAAGACCCTGACATTCGCCGACTTCTTCGGCGACTACCAGCGGCAACTGTTCCTCGTCGACCATGCGGGACTACCCCTGAAGACGGTGCTCGAGCAGCTGGATCTGCTCGGCGGCGAGGTCGTGCCCGTGCTGCGCAAGGAGTTCGCTGCCCGGCGACCTGCCGGCGTGCCGGACAACCCGCCGACGCACGCGTCGATGAAGGCCGATCGCGAGCCGGTCGATGCCGCCCGTCAGTAGGACCGAACGAGCGGCCGAGGCGTGGGAGGCGCTCTTCCGCGCCCAGGTCGCGGTGATGCGCAACCTCGCCGCAGACGACGTGTGGGACGAGCTGAGCATGCGCGAATACGACGTGCTGTTCACCCTCGGCCGGGCACCCGGGCACAGACTGCGCCTGCATGATCTCAACCGGGAGATCCTGCTCAGCCAACCGTCGCTGAGCCGGCTCGTCGAGCGGCTGGCCGGCTCCGGATTCGTCACGCGGGAGTGCGATCCCGGCGACCGCCGCGGGACAGTCGTCGCCCTGACGGACGAGGGTGCGCGCGTGCAGAAGTCCGTCGGACGTCGGCACGCGGCGAGCATCCGGCGGCACGTCGGCCCGGCCCTGTCCGAGGCCGAACTCGACACGCTCTCCGAACTCTGCGCGAAACTGCGCGGCGCACAGGACTGACGGAAGGCACGATGGAACAGTGAGCAATCTGGAGACGAATTCGGTGGAAGAGCGGTGCGAGTCGCACCCCGACGGCGGGGGCATCCAGGTGCTCGGCGCGCGCGAGGTCCCGCTCGGCGGTCCCCGCGCGATGCCGGTCCGGCGGACCCTCCCGCAGCGGGAACGGTCGCTGATCGGAGCCTGGTGCTTCGCCGACCACTACGGACCGAACGACGTCGGGACGACGGGCGGGATGAACGTGCCGCCGCACCCGCACACGGGACTGCAGACGGTGAGCTGGCTGTTCACCGGCGAGATCGAACACCGCGACAGCATCGGTTCGCACGCGATGGTGCGTCCCGGTGAGCTCAACCTGATGACCGCGGGGCGGGGAATCGCGCACTCCGAGGTCTCGACACCGGAGACCCGCATCCTGCACGGCGCCCAGCTGTGGGTGGCGTTGCCGGCGTCGGCGCAGGACGCGGATCCGGCGTTCGAGACGTACGCACCCGATCCGGTCGAGCTGGACGGCGCCACCGTGCGGGTGTTCCTCGGGAGGACGGCGGGCTCGACGTCGCCGGTCCGCACGTTCACGCCGCTGCTCGGCGCCGAGATCCTTCTGGAGCCGGGTGCGGACGTCACCCTCGACATCGAGCGCGGCTTCGAGGTGGGGGTGCTCGTCGACGAGGGCGAGGTGCAGCTGCGCGGGACCACGCTGCGGTGGGCGGAACTCGGCTATCAGCCGCCCGGGGAGTCGCTGGTGGCGCTGCGGAACACGGGCGGGACCCGGGCCCGGCTGCTGCTGCTCGGCGGCGAGCCGTTAGGCGAGCAGGTGATCATGTGGTGGAACTTCCTCGGCCGCAGCCACGAGGACATCGTCGGCTACCGCCGTGAGTGGCAGTCCGAGCTCCGGGGCGCGGCGCCCGCCGACCCCCGGTTCGGCACGGTCGAGGGTTACGACGGCGATCCGCTGCCCGCACCCGAACTGCCGAACAGCCGGCTGAAACCGCGCGGCTGAGACTTCGGCGGATCAGTAGCTGGTCAGCGACGTGTTGGCGCCGCAGAGCACCACGCAGAGCGGTTTGTCGTCGGCGGGGGCGAGCTGTCCGGTGACGATCGCGGCCAGCGCCGCGGCGGTGCCGTGCTCGACGACGATCCGGAACTCCTCCCACAGCAGCGTTCGCGCGTCGATCAGGGCGTCGTCGTCGACGATCAGGCTGGACACGGGCCGGGACCGGACGGTGTCCCAGGCGATGGAACCGATCTTGGTGGCGCCGAGGGAATCGCCGGCGATGCTGTCGATGTCGATGTCCACGGGTTGCCGGGCGGCGACCGCGGAGTGCAGCGTCGCCGCTCCGCTCGGTTCCACACCGCAGATGCTGTCGTCCTCGCCGCTGCCTGCGACGACACCGGAGAGCAGTCCGCCACCGCCGACGGCGATCACGTAGGACAGCGGCTCGGCGACGTCGTCCTGGATCTCGAGTGCGATGGTGCCCGCCCCGGCGACGATGTCGGGGAGATCGTAGGCGTGCAGGGCGAGGGCGTTCGCGGACGTCGCGAGTTCTTCCGCATACTCGGCTGCCTCGGCGTATCGAGCACCCACCTTGCGCACGTCCGCGCCGAGCGCGATCAGCTTGTCGATCTTGACGTCGGGTGCCGTGACGGGGACGACCACGGTGCACTTCACACCCCTGAGCCGCGACGCCCAGGCCGCTCCGATGGCGGCGTTCCCGCCGGACGCGATGACGACGCCCGCGTCGTCGAGTCGCCCGTCCTCCTCGGCGTGGAGCAGAGCGTTGAGGCTGCCCCGTACCTTGAACGAGCCACCGTACTGCAGGAACTCGAGTTTGAAGATCACCGGAACGGCGCCGTGCACGGTGGGGACGGTGGCACGGAACGTGGGAGTCCTGCGGATCAGGCCGGTGATGCGCTCACGCGCCCTGTCCACGGATGCGCGATCGACGGAGTGAGCCATGGTCCCATCGTTCCATCCCGTGCGGCCGCGACTACCGCGGCTGCTTGACCGTCGCCGTGCCCTGGGCGGCGGCGCACAGTACCTCGGAGCCGTCGTCCTGCACCGCGTAGATGTCGCACCGGCACAGCGCCTGGCGCCGGGTCGACGCGTCGGCTCGGGCGTCCGCCCGCAGCAGCACGCCCTGGGCGGGGCGGAGGTAGGTGATCGTGAAGCCCGCGGTCATGATGTTCGCGCCGAGCACGGTGCCCGCGGCGAACGTCAGAGCGTTGTCGGCGGCGTACGACAGGACACCGCCGTGCACGAAGCCGTTCTGTTGCCGCAGTTCGTCCCGGACGGGGATCTCGAGGGTGACGCCGCCCTCTCCGAACTGCGTCATGCGGGCGCCGACGAGCACGCTGAACGGCTGGGCCTCCAGCACGGCCTGTGCGGTGTCGGCGGTGAGTGCGACGTCGACTGTCATCCCTTACTCCTGATTCCGTAGCGAGTTCCACGCGGCGCGCGCCAGTTCGGGCGCCACCGCGGTGGGGTCGGTGGTCATGGCACCCGCGAGCCATTGGCGGGAGTACTCCTGAGCCGGGCCCAGCCACAGCGCGTACAGCACGTCGAAGTCGAATCGGCGGACCGTTCCGTAGTGTTCGTGGATTCGCCACCATTGGGTGACGTCGCGGAAGAACGCCGCGTTGGTGGAATCGGCTCGCTCGTCGATGCCCGGGGGCCGGGGCGCAGTGAGGATGACGGCCCGCTGCGGGTTGCCGGACACCCACTGCAGGTGGCGGACGACGGCGCCTTCCACCCCGGACCGCGCATCGGCGCATTCCGAGAGAGCGGCCCGGAATCCGTCCTGATAGTCGGCGAGCGCGCGTAACCAGACCTGGAGGTACAGCTCTTCCTTGTTCGGGAAGTGGTGGTAGACGGCTCCCACGCTGACACCGGCCTCGTGCCGGATGTCGGCGAGCCGCGTCGCGAGGACGCCGCGGCGGGCGAAATGGCCCTCCGCCGCATCCAGCAACAGACTTTGAATCGGCACATACCGAATATAGTTCGGTCGTGGTCGTGGGGGAAGGCGAGTTCGCAGGATTACGGCGAAGGGCGACGTTGTTCCTGGGACGATGAGGATGTGCGCATCCCGCGACAGCCCCGACGGATCACGCCCCGGACGGGACGTCTGGTGTCCCCGCCGCCTCGCCCGCTCCGACGCCCGGGTCCGCCACCCACACAACTCCACGAGTTCGAGGCCGCCGGCCTCCTCGACGGACTCAGCGGATCGGATCGCTCTGCGCGCATGGGGGTCCTGAACACCCTGATTGAGGACGGGGTGTCGATCGACGAACTCCGCGTCGCCTCGCGGGACGATCGCCTCGCGCACCTGCTGCTCGAGCACGCGCTGTCGCCGAAGGGCCGGTACAGCATCGACGAGATCTCCCAGAAGACCGGTGTCGCCGTGGAGGACGCCCGGCGGTGGTTCCGGGCGATCGGCCGGGGTGCGTCGGAGGACGGGACGTTCTACGACGACGGCGACCTCGACCTCGCGCGCGGACTCAAGCAGTACCGGGACCTGGGGCTCGACGAGAGCGGAATCTTCGCGGCCGCCCGGGTCCTCGGCCGCAACCTCTGGACGGTCGCCGACGCCGCGGACGCGCTCCTGCAGGAGCGACTCGAGGCGGCGCGCGATCACCCCGAGGTGGCTCTGCGATACGCGGTGGAGGTGCGTCGCATCGCGGATTTCGAGGCGCAGATCCTGGCTCACCTCATCGCTACCACTCTGCGCCACCAGTTGCGCTCCGATGCGGTGGGTATCGCCAGGGACTCGAACCTCCAGGTTCGGGGAGCGCAGGAGATCGGCGTCTGTTTCGCCGACCTCGTCGGATTCACGCTGCTCGGTGAGCAGGTGGCGCCCGCCGATCTGGGGCGGGTGGCCGAGCGGCTCGACTTGCTTGCCACCGATCTGGTGCTTCCGCCGGTGCGTCTGGTGAAGACGATCGGGGACGCCGTCATGATGATCTCGCCCGATCCCAACGCGTTGGCGTACACCGCGCTCGACCTCGTGCAGGCCGCACGCACCGAGGGGCTTCCGCCGTTGCGGGCCGGGATCGCCTGGGGCACGGCGGTGCCGAGCGCGGGCGACTGGTTCGGCAGGCCCGTCAACATGGCCAGTCGCGTCGTCGCGGTCGCACCGTCTCACGAGGTGGTCGTGACCGGCGAGTTCTACGACGAACTCGATACCGACGAATTCTGGGGCGAGCCGGCGGGCAGTCACCGGCTCAAGGGAATCGATGTCCCCCAAGAGCTCTTCGGGATCGGCCGCCGGTCCGTCGCCTGAACGGCGCTCCGAAAACGTGTCGTACCCTCGCGATACCGTGATGGCACAGCTCACAGAAGCACATCGAGTGAGGCGCATCATGACTGGCGATTCGGGCGCGGACTGGCATTTCTACGCGGTGGTCGAAACCGCGGTCGACGGCGGGCACACGCTCGCCGCGTTCGGGCCGCGGCCGACGGCGCTCGACGCCCTCCGGCTGGCCGTGCATTCGGTCAACCACACCGCGTATTCGGTTCTGGAACAGGGGATCGCGGGTGATCCGCGTGCCGAGGCGAGCGTCGTCGAGCGGTTTCCGATCACGTCGTTCACCATCAGGCGGCACCGCCGCAGCACGAGCGAGCTCGATGCCCGCTGGATGCTGAACGGCGGCAGGCATCACCGGTAGCGCTACCGCGGTTCCGTGGTGAGGTAGTACTCGAGCACGGGTCCGACCCAGCGCATCAGCTGTTCGTGCGTCATGTCCGCCACGGGCGGCACCCGGAGTATGTAGCGGGAGAAGGCGAGTCCGAGGACCTGCGACCCGACGAGGGCGGCGCGCTCGTCCGCGCGATCCGCCGTGACCACGGCGAGCGCGGGCGCCACCTGGCGGGCGAAGACCTGCAACATCGCGTCGGCGGCCCGCGGGCTGCTCGCCGCCGCCCGGAGCAGGGGGAGGAACGCGCCGTCGTTCTCCCACACCGCGAAGAAGCGCGGCATCAGCACGGTCGCGAGGTCCTTCGCGGGAACGTCGTGGAGATCGGGCAGGTGCAGATCGAACTCGGCGGCCTCGGCGAACAGCGATTCCTTGTTGCTGAAGTACCGGACCACCAGTGCGGGGTCGACGCCCACATCCGACGCGACGGCGCGCATCGTCGTGCGTTCGTAGCCGGCGGTGCCGAACCGGGCGCGGGCGGCGTCGAGTATCGCGGCGCGGGTGGCGACGGCGGAGCGGGCGCGGCGGTCAGGCATTTTCACAGTCTAAGTCAACGGCTGTTGACCTGACGCGCGGATGCGCCTACCGTCGAAGTCAACAGTTGTTGACTTGATGGGACACCTTTCGATCGGAGGCAACGTCATGAAGCACATCGACGTAGTGGTGATCGGCGCGGGACCCACCGGATGCATGCTCGCGGGCGAGTTGGCGACGGCGGGCCGATCGGTGACGGTGCTGGACAAGCGCGCCGCGCCGTCCATCCTCAGCCGCGCATTCGGCGTCCACGCCCGAACCCTCGAACTGCTCGACGCCCGCGGACTCGCCGACCGGCTCGTGGCCACCGGCGCCGCCTCACCAGGACTGAAGCTGTGGCGCGGTGCAGCACTCAACCTCGGGCGCCTGCGGTCCCGGTTCCCGTTCGTCCTCGTCACTCCGCAGCGGAACGTCGACGCCCTCCTGGAGGAGCGCGCTCGGGACCGCGGCGCCGACATCATCCGTGGTTTCACCGTGACCGGGGTGGAACAGGACCGGGACGGCGTCCGCGTTTCCGGCCACGACAGTTCGGGACGTGACAGCACATTCCACGCGACATATGCGGTCGGTGCGGACGGCGCGCACAGCGCGGTGCGGACGATGATCGGGCAGCCGTTCCCCGGCAAGGCCGTGCTGCGGTCGATCATGCTCGCCGACGTCGAACTCGAGAACCCACCGGACAATCTCGTGACCGTCAATGCCGTCCGCGACGGATTCGCGTTCATCGCGCCGTACGGCGACAAACTGTTTCGGGTGATCGCCTGGAACCGGCGGCATCAGGTGGACGACACCGCGCCCGTCGACCGGGAGGAACTTCGCCGCACCATCGAAGTCGCGATGGGCACGGATTACGGACTCGGCGACGTGCGCTGGCAGTCGCGATTCCACAGCGACGAACGGCAGGTCCCGCAGTATCGGACTGGCCGGGTGTTTCTCGCGGGCGATGCAGCCCACGTGCATTCGCCTGCAGGCGGGCAGGGAATGAACACCGGTATTCAGGACGCCGTCAATCTCGGCTGGAAACTCGCGGCCGTCCTCGGCGGCGCGGACGACGCGGTGCTCGACACCTATCACTCCGAGCGGCACCCGGTGGGGCGGCTGGTTCTGCGGTCGAGCGGTGCCACGATGCGCATGATGATCGTCCGGCCGTGGATCCTGCGGAAGCTGCGGAACGGGGCAGTGGCGGCGCTTCTCGGCTTCCCGCCGGTCGGCGACGCGGTCGCCCGGATGTTCTCGGGTATCGGAATCGGGTACGGCCACGACGCCGGCGAGAGCACCCTGGTCGGCCGACGTGCCGAGGATCTGCCCACCGACGGCGGTCGGTTGTACGAGGTGATGCGCTCGGGCGGTTTCGTCCTGGTCACCGAGCCCGGGGCGCCTGTCCCCGGCGATGTCCACGCGGTGACCCGGACCGACGAGGGGCCCGCACTGCTCGTGCGTCCCGACGGCTACATCGCCTGGGCCGGCGACAGCACGTCCGGCCTGTGGCGGAGCGTCCTGGATCGGTGGACGGCCCGCACGTCGAACGGTGCCCGGCCGGTCAGCCGGTGACGTCCGACCGGCTGTTGAACGCCTGCGCTCGCAGGTCCCGGGCAAGATGATCCCGTTGCTCGAGCACCAGCCGACGCAACGCGGCGGGCGCATCGGCATTGGTGCCGAGCCATCCGTCCGCCGCGTCGAGTGTCGTCTCGGACGGGAACAGCCCGACCACGATCCGCCGCGCGATTTCGATACTGCGCTCCCCCCACACCGAGCGGATCGAGGCGAAGTAGCCGCCGGCGTACCCCTCGACGAGGTCGTGCCGGGCGCCTGCGCGGAACCCGGCGATGACCGCGCCGAGATGTTCGTTGGACAGTGTGCGGTCGTGGAAGATCGATTCCCAGGCCTTCGCCTTCACGTCCGGGTCCGGTCGCGAGAATGTTGCCCGCAGGTACGCGGTGCGGCCGGAGCCGGTGTCGTCGCGGCGCAGCTCACCGTCGAGGTCCGCGTCGTCGGCGTGCCCGGTGGCGGCGAGCGCGCCCCAGAATCCCCAGCGCAGATCCGGGTCGAGCGACAGCCCGGTCGGCGCCCGCCCGCCGGCCTCGAGAATCGACCGGATGCGGGCCGCACGGCTGCCGTCCATCGCCGCCGCGGATGCCACCGCCCGTGCCCAGGCGAGCTGGCTTCCCGAACCCGGCGTGGCGTTCCACAACGCGCGCCAGGTGTGTTCGAGCCAGTCGAGACGGGCGGTGTCGCGCGCGGTCTCGGGGAGGAAGTGCTCGATCGCGTACGGGGCGTTGGCCAGCACCGACGTGAGGAGGGTCGGGTGCGCCTCCGCCGGTGAGAACCTCTGGGCCATCGACAGATACCGCGTGGCGCCCAGTTCGCTGTCGCGGGTCGCATTCCACAGCGACGACCAGATCAGACCACGCGCCAGCGGGTCGCGCACCCGGTCGAGCGAGGTCTCGACGGTGGTCAGCGATCGGTCGTCGAGCCGCACCTTCGCGTACGTCAGGTCGGCGTCGTTGAGCAACACGAGCGGCGCGTCGGCGAGATCGACCGGGGTGTGGGCGTCGGTGAGGTCGACCTCGACCCGCTGCACGCACACGAGGTCGCCGGTGTCGTCGAAGTCGTAGCGCCCGACGCCGAGGCGGTGGGGACGCGGATCGGTCTGCACGATCGAGGCGCGTCCGTCGGCGTCCCGCTGCAGGCTCAGTGCGGACACGCCGGTGGTCTGCAACCAGGCGCGCGCCCAGCTCGTCAGGTCCCGGCCCGACGTCGCCGACAGTTCCGTCAGCAGATCCGTCAGGGTGGTGTTCCCGAAGGCGTGGGCGCGGAAGTAGCGGCGCGCCCCGTCGAAGAACGCGTCACGCCCGGCGTACGCGACGAGTTGTTTGAGGACGCTGGCGCCCTTCGCGTACGTGATGCCGTCGAAGTTCAGTTTCGCGGCCTCGAGGTCGACGATGTCCGCCACGATCGGATGCGTCGTCGGCAACTGGTCCTGCAGGTACGCCCACGCCTTGCGACGGTTGGCGAAGGCCACCCACGCGTCGGTCCACCGGGTGGCCTCCGCGTTGGCCAGTGCGCCCATGTAGTCGGCGAACGATTCCTTGAGCCACAGGTCGTCCCACCACTCCATCGTGACGAGGTCGCCGAACCACATGTGGGCCATTTCGTGCAGGATCGTGTTCGCCCGGCCCTCGTACTGGGAGTCGGTGGCGGCGCCGCGGAACACGTACGCCTCGGTGAACGTCACGCAGCCGGGGTTCTCCATGGCGCCGAGGTTGTACTCGGGGACGAACACCTGGTCGTACTTGCCGAACGGGTAGGGGTAGTCGAAACCGTCCGTGAAGAACCCCAGCCCCTGCCGGGTGATCTCGAAGATCGTGTCGGCGTCGAGGTACTGCGCGAGCGAGGCCCGGCAGAGGACGCCCAGCGGGATCGTGCGGTCGCCGCCGCTCCACTCCGAGTCGACCCGGTGGTAGGGGCCGGCCACGACCGCGGTGATGTAGGTGGAGATCGGCAGGGTCGGCGTGAACGTGACGACCTGCCCGCCGGTGGTGTCCTCCCGCTCGGCGACCTGCTGGTTGGAGACCACCTCCCACTCCCGCGGCGCGGTGACGACGAACGTGAACGGCGACTTCAGGTCCGGCTGTTCGAAGCACGCGAACACTCGCCGCGCGTCCGCCGGTTCGTACTGCGTGTAGAGGTACGTCTGCCCGTCTGCCGGGTCGAGGAACCGGTGCAGACCCTCACCGGAGCGGCTGTACTCGCCGCGGGCGGCGACGGTCACGACGTTCGAATTCCGCAGTCCGGTCAACGCGATCCGGGCGCCGTCGTAGTCGACGGGCACGTCGGCGCCGTTGACCGTCACCGACTCCACACCGGCGCCGAGGAAGTCGAGCCACGTCGTGGACGTGCGGGCGGTGAACTCGACGGTGGTGGTGGTCGCGAACGTCCCGACCTCCGGGTCGACGGCGCCGAGTACGTCCAGTTCCACCCGATAGCCGAGAACCTCGATCGCGCGGGAACGTTCGGCGGTTTCGGCTCGGGTCAGGTTCGCGGTGCTCACGCGTCGATCCTGCCAGCCCGAACGGTCGGCCGTGCCGCTACCGGTTGCTCAGGACGGAGCCGACGCCGGCCGCGACGACGAGCGCGATCGCGGCCAGCGACTGCAGTCCGAGGACCTGCCCGAGCACGATCACCCCGGCGAGGGTCGCGGCCGCCGGCTCCAGCGCGATGAGCACGGCGAACACTTTCTTGCTCATCACCTGCAGCGCCCGCAGCTCGAGCGAGTACGGAATCACCGACGACAGCAGGGCCACCGCCGCGCCGACGGCCAGGATTCGGGGGTCGAACAGTGCGGTGCCGCCGGACACCGCGCCGAGCGGAAGCGTCAGGGCCGCCGCGACGATGCTCGCTCCGGCCAGGCCGTCCGCGCTGGGAACCGTCGCCGCGAGGTTCGAACCGGCGACGATGTAGCCGGCCCACGCCGCGCCGGCGGTGAGCGCGAATGCCACCCCCACGAGGTCGAGGGACTCGGCGCCCGAGTTCTCGCGCAGGCCGAGCATGACCACGCCGGTCAGCGCCGCCAGCACCCACACCCCGTCCCGGGGTCTTCGCGACAGCACGGCGGCGAGGGTGAGCGGACCCAGGAACTCGATGGTGACGGCGGTGCCGAGCGGGAGCCGCGCGAGGGCCTCGTAGAACGCCGAATTCATCACGGCCAGCGCCACTCCGAGCGCGAGGACACCCTCCCGCTGCGTCCGGGTCCACCGTCGCCACCGCGGCCGCACGATCACCCCGAGGATGAGCGCCGCGATCGTCAGCCGCAGCGACACCGCACCGCCGGCGCCCACCGTCTCGAACAGGGTGCTCGCGAAGGCGGCGCCGAACTGGACGGACAGCACCGATCCGAGGACCGAGACGACGGGAAGAAGCTGACTGCGCGGCTCGGCTGTCACCGGTGTGCGACGCCCGGGTTCACTGGCCGGTGAAGTTCGGGCTGCGGCGATCGAGCATCGCACCGACCGCCTCGTGATGGTCCGCGGTGTGATGGGCGAGCGACTGCATGGCCGCCGACAGTTCGAGAAGGCTCTCGAGGCTCTGGTGACGCCCTTCGCGCAGCAGCTTCTTGGTCATCCGCAGCACCTGCGGCGGGTTGACCGCCACCCGGTCGGCGAGCGCCCGCGCCGCGCCGAGGAGTTCCCCGGGTTCGGTGACCTGCGAGACGAGTCCCCACTCCAGGGCCTTCGCGGCGTCGATCGCGTCACCGGTGAACGCCATCTCGCTGGCCCGCGCCATCCCGACGGCCTGCGGCAGGAACCAGGCGCCGCCGTCGCCGGGGACGAGTCCGACCTTGACGAAGCTCTCGGCGAACACGGCGGCCGTGGACGCGATCCGCATGTCGCACATCAGCGTCAGGTCGCATCCGGCGCCGATTGCAGGTCCGTTGACGGCGGCGATGGTCGGCACCTCGCAGTGGTAGAGGGCCAACGGGATGCGCTGGATGCCGTGCCGGTAACCCTGCCGCAGGTCGGCGGGGGAGCCGCCGAACATTCCGGCGCGGTCGCGCATGTGCTTGACGTTGCCGCCGGAGGAGAACGCCGAACCGGCACCGGTGACGATCGCGACGCGCACGCTGGGATCACCGTTGACGTCGGCCACCGCATTCTCGAGCGCCTCGATCACGTCCGGCTCGGAGATGGGGTTGCGCGCCTCCGGACGGTTGAGGGTCCAGGTGACGATGTCGCCATCGCGGGTGGTGAGCACGGCGTCGGTCATGGACGACTCCCTCGGGTGTGAGCGCGGATTCGAGACCGTCCCAGTCTGTCATTGCGCTCAGATGCCGGTGCGCCGTACCAGTGCGTCGGTCGCGGACGGCGCGAACGTGCCGAGCAGCCGGAACAGTTCGGCGTAACTGGGGAGCAGTTCGATCGGCCGGGTGCGCACGGCGGTGACGAACCACTCCGCCGCCTGCTCGGGAGTCAGGGCCGCCATCGCGTCGTAATCCGTGGTGGGCGCGATCATCGGCGTCCGGACCAAGGGAAAGTCGAGGGTCGTCACCGAGATTCCGCGGTCGCGCAGTTCGGCGCCGAGGCTCCGGCCGAACGCGCCGACGGCCGCCTTGGACGCATGGTAGGCGGAGAACTTGGGCATGACACCGGCAGGCACGCCCCACGTCGCGACGTTGATGATGTGGCCCTCGTGGCGCTCGATCATCGACGGGAGCAACGCGAGGGTCAGCCGCGTCGAGCCGAAGTAGTTGACGGCCATGGTGCGTTCGAAGTCGTGGAAGCGGTCCAGCGAGTCCTCGACCGTCCGCCGGATCGACCGCCCGGCGTTGTTGACGAGAACGTCGACGGGGCCGATCTCCCCGAGCACCTGAGCGACGAGGGCATCGACGGACTCCGGGTCCGTGAGGTCGCAGGGGACGGCGTGCGCGTCGCTACCGGACCGCAGGATGTCGTCGCGCACGGACTCGAGGGCGTCGGAGCCGCGGGCCACGAGGACGACCTCCGCGCCGAGGGCGGCGAGCCGGCGTGCGGCCGCTTCACCGACTCCCGAGGAACCACCGGTGACGAGGATCCGCTTCCCGGCGATGCGGTGGCCGAATCCCGGTACGACTCGGGCGGCCAGCGTGCGCGGGGAGGGGAGTGGGTTGAGCGCGGCATGGGTGAGCAACTGTCGTATCACGTGACCAGCGTGGCAGCTCGCGGGACGATCCGCAGCCAAATAACAATCAATCGTGCTTGCTTTTTTATTGGGTCGGTGTGATGCTGGTCGCATGGCTGAACTGCAGAGGTTCATCGATGACTTGTGCGCCGAGAGCGATTCACTGGACGCCTTGGTCGCCGACCTCCCCGACTCCCGCTGGGCCGATCCGACACCGGCCGAGGGGTGGACCGTCGCCCACCAGATCGGACATCTGCTGTGGACCGACGAGGCCGCCCTCCTGGCGATCACCGACCCCGACGGCTTCGCCGAGCAACTGACGGTGGCCGCCTCGAACCCCGCCGGCTTCGTCGATGCCGGCGCCGAGGAGCACGCCCGTCGGGAACCTGCGGAACTGCTCGCCGCCTGGCGCTCCGCCCGGGCTCGACTGGCGGAGGCTCTCCTGGCGGTGCCGTCGGGACAGAAGATCCTCTGGTACGGCCCGCCGATGAAGGCGGCCTCGATGGCCACCGCCCGGTTGATGGAGACGTGGGCGCACGGCCAGGACGTCGCCGACGCGCTCTCGGTGCCGCGCAAGCCCACCGAGCGGTTGAAGAGCATCGCCCACCTCGGGGTCCGCACCCGCGACTTCGCCTACGCCGTCAACGAACTCGCCCCACCCGCGGAGGAGTTCCGCGTCGAACTCACCGCCCCCGACGGAGTGTCCGTCTGGACGTGGGGCCCCGAGGACGCCGCGCAGAAGGTCGCCGGACCCGCCGAGGACTTCTGCCTGCTCGTCACCCAGCGCGCGAACCGGGCGGATCTCGCCCTCGAGGCCACCGGCGCCGACGCGGACGCGTGGCTGAACATCGCCCAGGCCTTCGCGGGCCCCGCGGGCGGCGGCCGCGAGGCGGGAACCCGATGACCGTGCGGATCGGCAACTGCTCCGGCTTCTACGGCGACCGTCTGTCGGCGATGCGCGAGATGCTCGAAGGCGGCGAGCTCGACTATCTGACCGGCGACTACCTCGCCGAACTCACCATGCTGATCCTCGGACGCGACCGCATGAAGGACCCGAACCGCGGCTACGCCAAGACGTTCCTCCGTCAGGCGGAGGACTGCCTCGGGCCGGCCCTCGACCAGGGTGTCCGCATCGTCGCGAACGCCGGCGGGCTCAACCCGGCCGGTCTCGCGGACGCATTGCGGGAGGTGAACGACAAGCTGGGGCTGCGGGCGAAGATCGCCCACGTCGAAGGCGACGACCTGATCGGCCGGGCCGCCGAACTGGGTCTGGGCAGCCCGCTGACTGCCAACGCCTACCTCGGAGCGTGGGGCATTCTCGAATGCCTGAACGCCGGCGCCGACGTCGTCGTCACCGGGCGTGTCACCGACGCGTCCGTGATCGTGGGTCCGGCGGCCGCCCACTTCGGCTGGCAGCGAGACGCTTTCGACCAGCTCGCCGGCGCCGTGGTGGCCGGGCACGTCATCGAGTGCGGCACCCAGGCGACGGGCGGCAACTACGCGTTCTTCACCGAGATCGACGACCTCGACCGACCCGGATTCCCGATCGCCGAGATCGACTCGGACGGATCGTCCGTCATCACCAAGCACCCCGGGACCGGTGGCGCCGTGAACGTCGGCACCGTCACCGCGCAGTTGCTGTACGAGATCACGGGTGGCCGCTACGCCGGCCCCGACGTGACGGCGCGGATCGACTCCGCCGCAGTGTCGCAGGACGGTCCCGACCGCGTGCGCATCAGTGGCGTCGTCGGGGAGGCGCCGCCGCCGCAGCTCAAGGTGTCGCTGAACACGCTCGCGGGATTCCGCAACGAGGCCGTGTTCGTCCTCACCGGCCTCGACATCGAGGCCAAGGCGGCCCTGGTGAAGCGGCAGCTCGAGGGGTGGCTTCCCACCCGGCCGGCCGAACTCGACTGGTCGCTCGCCCGCACCGATCACCCGGACGCCGACACCGAGGAGGCCGCGAGCGCGCTGCTGCGCTGCGTGGTCCGGGATTCCGACGCCAACGCGGTCGGGCGCGGATTCTCCTCCGTCGCAGTCGAAATGGCGCTGGCGAGTTATCCCGGCTTCACGCTGACGGCGCCGCCCGGGCAAGGGCAGCCCTACGGTGTGTTCACCCCGGGATACGTGTACGCCAAGGAGGCGCCACACGTCGCGGTGCTGCCGGACGGAACGCGCGTCGACATCGAACCCGCCACCGATGTCCGGGAACTCGAAGATGTCGGCGAGCCCGCGCTCCCGGAGCCGCGGGGCGCCGAACCCACGGTCCGGGTGGCGCTCGGCACCATCGCCGGAGCGCGCAGCGGAGACAAGGGCGGCAACGCGAACGTCGGCGTGTGGGTGCGCACCGACGAGCAGTGGCAGTGGCTGGCCCACGCACTGACCGTCGACGAGCTGAAGCTCCTCCTCCCGGAGGCAGCCGACCTCACCGTCACGAGGTATGTGCTGCCGAAACTGCGCGCTGTCAACTTCGTGATCGAGGGAATCCTCGGGCAGGGCGTCGCGTCCCAGGCCCGGTTCGACCCGCAGGCCAAGGGTCTCGGCGAATGGCTGAGATCCCGGCATCTCGACATACCGGAAGCACTCCTCCCCGAAGGGACGACGTTGTGAGCGTGTGGGACACACCCGAGCGGCAGGAACTGCGCAAGACGGTGCGCAGCTTCGTCGAACGGCAGGTACTGCCGCACCTGGACGACTGGGAACGCGACGGCGAACTGCCCCGCACACTGCACCGGGAGGCTGCCGAACTCGGACTCCTCGGCGCCGGCTTCCCCGCATCCGTCGGGGGCGAGGGCGGCGACCTCGTCGACGCGGTGCTGATCTGCGAGGAATTCCACCAGGCGGGTGCATCGGGTGGCGCGTTCGCTTCCCTGTTCACGTCGGGAATCGCGCTGCCGCACCTCGCCGCGGCCGGTGACCCGGAGCAGATCGAGAAGTGGGTCCGCCCCACCCTGCGCGGCGAGCTCATCGGCTCGCTCGCCATCACCGAACCCGGCGGCGGTTCCGACGTCGGGCATCTGCGGACCACCGCGGTCCGCGACGGCGACCACTTCGTCGTCAACGGGTCCAAGACGTTCATCACGTCCGCCGTCAGGGCCGACTTCGTGGTCACCGCCGTCCGCACCGGCGGTCCCGGCGCGTCCGGGGTCTCCCTGCTCGTGATCGAGAAGGGCACACCGGGATTCGAGGTGGCACGCAAGCTCGACAAGATGGGCTGGCGTGCATCGGACACGGCCGAGTTGTCGTTCGTCGACGCACGGGTCCCCGCCGCCAACCTGGTCGGCGAGGAGAACAGCGGGTTCGCGCAGATCGCCCAGGCGTTCCTCACCGAGCGCATCGCCCTCGCCGCGCAGGCCTACTCGAGCGCGCAACGGTGCCTCGACCTCACGCTGCAGTGGGTGCGCGACCGCGAGACGTTCGGCCGTCCGCTGATCAGCAGGCAGTCGGTGCAGAACACGGTCACCGAGATGGCGCGCAAGACCGACGTGGCCCGCGTCTACACGAGAGCGCTGGTGGAGCGTTCGCTGGTGTCGAACGAGGACTTCATCGCGGAGGTCTGCTTCGCGAAGAACACCGCGGTCGAGGCGGGCGAGTGGGTGGCCAACCAGGCCGTCCAGCTGTTCGGCGGCCTCGGCTACATGCGGGAGAGTGAAGTGGAACGGCAGTACCGCGACATGCGCATCCTCGGAATCGGTGGCGGTACCACCGAGATCCTGACGGGGCTCGCGGCCAAGCGATTGGGGTATCAGTCATGACCACGTTGAAGTCCACGCTGGACACGGGTTCCGAAGAGTACGCCGCGGCGGCGAAGGCCATGACGGAGAAGCTCGCCGAGATCGACACCGAGCACGCCAAGGCGCTCGCGGGCGGCGGCGAGAAGTACACCGAGCGGCACAAGAAGCGCGGCAAGCTCCTCGCCCGGGAGCGCATCGAACTGCTCCTCGACCCCGACTCGCCGTTCCTCGAACTGTGCCCGCTCGCGGCATGGGGCAGCGACTTTCCGGTCGGTGCCAGCACTGTCGTGGGCATCGGCGTGGTGGAAGGCGTCGAGTGCCTGATCGTCGCCAACGACCCGACGGTGCGCGGCGGCACCAGCAACCCGTGGACGTTGCGGAAGGGATTCCGCGCCAACGACATCGCCCGGCAGAACCGGCTCCCCGTCATCTCCCTCGTGGAGTCCGGCGGCGCGGACCTCCCCACCCAGAAGGAAGTGTTCATACCCGGTGGCCGCATGTTCCGCGACCTCACCCAGCTCTCCGCCGCGGGCATCCCGACCATCGCCCTCGTCTTCGGCAACTCGACGGCGGGCGGCGCGTACATCCCCGGCATGTCCGATCACGTCGTCATGATCAAGGAACGGTCCAAGGTGTTCCTCGCCGGACCGCCCCTCGTCAAGATGGCCACCGGCGAGGAATCCGACGACGAAACCCTCGGCGGCGCCGAGATGCACGCCCGCAAGTCCGGCCTCGCCGACTACTTCGCGATCGACGAGCAGGACGCCATCCGGATCGGCCGCAGCATCGTCAAGCGCCTGAACTGGAAGAAGCAGGGGCCCGCGCCGCGGGCCGAGGTCATCGAACCGCTCGCGGACCCCGAGGAACTGCTCGGCATCGTCCCCGCCGACCTCAAGGTCCCGTTCGATCCCCGAGAGGTGATCGCCCGCATCGTCGACGGCTCCGATTTCGACGAGTTCAAGCCGATGTACGGGTCGTCACTCGTCACGGGCTGGGCCGAGCTGCACGGGTATCCGGTGGGCATCCTCGCCAACGCGCGCGGCGTGCTGTTCAGCGAGGAATCGCAGAAGGCCACCCAGTTCATCCAGCTGGCCAACCGCTCCAACACACCACTGTTGTTCCTGCACAACACGACCGGCTACATGGTGGGCAAGGAGTACGAGGAGGGCGGAATGATCAAACACGGGTCGATGATGATCAACGCCGTGTCCAACTCCACTGTCCCGCACATCTCGATCCTGCTCGGCGCGTCCTACGGCGCCGGCCACTACGGCATGTGCGGACGCGCATTCGACCCGCGTTTCCTGTTCGCCTGGCCCAGCTCCAAGTCCGCCGTCATGGGCGGGGCGCAGCTGGCCGGGGTCATCTCCATCGTCAGCCGCGCCTCCGCCGAGGCCCGCGGGCAGGCGTTCGACGAGGAGGCCGACGCCGGCATGCGCGCCATGATCGAGAACCAGATCGAGGCGGAATCCGTGCCGATGTTCCTGTCCGGTCGCCTCTACGACGATGGCGTGATCGACCCGCGCGACACCCGAACCGTGGTGGGAATGTGCCTGTCGGCCATTGCCAACGCCCCGATCGAAGGCGCCGAGAACTTCGGCGTCTTCCGGATGTGAGGCCCGAAATGATCCAGTCCGTACTGGTTGCCAATCGTGGTGAGATCGCCCGCCGCGTCTTCGCCACCTGCCGTCGCGCGGGCATCGGGACCGTCGCCGTGTTTTCGGACGCCGACGCACTCAGCCCACACGTCGCCGAGGCCGACGCCGCGGTCCGGTTGCCGGGCAACAGTCCCGTCGACACCTACCTGCGCGGCGACCTCGTCATCGAGGCGGCACTGCTCGCCGGTGCCGATGCCATCCACCCCGGCTACGGGTTCCTCTCCGAGAACGCGGACTTCGCGCGCGCCGTCCACGACGCGGGGCTGACGTGGATCGGGCCGCCCGCGCCCGCCATCGAGATGATGGGTTCCAAGGTGGAGTCCAAGAAGATGATGGCCGCCGCCGGTGTCCCGGTGCTGGCCGAACTCGATCCGGGCGCCGTCACCGAAGCCGACCTGCCGGTGCTCGTCAAGGCGTCCGCCGGTGGCGGCGGACGCGGCATGCGCGTCGTGCGTGAGCTCGCGGACCTCCCGGAACAGCTGGAAGGCGCCCGCCGCGAAGCGCAATCGGCCTTCGGTGACCCGACTGTGTTCTGCGAGCGGTACCTGGAAACGGGCAGGCACATCGAGGTCCAGGTGATGGCCGACCGGCACGGAACCGTCTGGGCGGTGGGGGAGCGTGAATGCTCCATCCAGCGTCGGCACCAGAAGGTGGTGGAAGAGGCGCCGTCGCCGTTGGTCGAAGCCCTCCCGGGGATGCGCGAGCGGCTGTTCGAGGCCGCCCGGCTCGCGGCGAAGGCGATCGACTACGAGGGTGCGGGAACGGTCGAGTTCCTGGCTTCCGGTCGAGCGGAGCGAGGGGGAGATGACCCGGACGACGGGAACTTCTTCTTCCTCGAGATGAATACCCGGCTGCAGGTGGAGCATCCGGTCACCGAATGCACCACCGGCCTCGACCTCGTCGACCTGCAGTTGCAGGTCGCTGCAGGCGGCAGGCTCGACCCCGAACCGCCCGCCGTGTCCGGCCATTCCATCGAGGTCCGGCTGTACGCCGAGGATCCGGCGCAGAACTGGCAGCCACAGAGCGGACCGGTCCACCGTCTGGACCTTCCCGAGAATGCGGTCGAATTCGACGTGCTGCGCTCCCCGGGCATCCGCCTGGACTCCGGCGTGGTCGACGGATCCACCGTCGGCGTGCACTACGACCCGATGCTCGCGAAGGTCATCTCGTTCGCGCCCACCCGCACGCAGGCGGCCACCCGGCTGGCGACGGCCCTGAGTCGCGCGCAGATTCATGGACTGCGCACCAACCGCGACCTCCTCGTCAACGTGCTCCGCCACCCGGCATTCCTCGCCGGCGACACGGACACCGCCTTCTTCGAAACCCACGGGCTGGACGTGCTGGCGCGTCCGCTGGCGTCGGCCGACACCGAGCGACTGTCGGCGCTGGCCGCCGCACTCGCGGACGCTGCGCACAACCGCGACGTCGCGACGGTCGACTCGACGCTCCCCAGCGGATGGCGGAATCTGGCGTCCGCGCCGCAGAGCAAGACGTTCACGGGCACCGGCGGCGACATCGAGATCCGGTACCTGCTCACCCGGAACGGGCTGAGGGCCGAGGGCTTCGACGACGTCGCGCTCGTGTCGGCCACGGCGCGGCACGTCGCACTGGACGTCGCGGGGCTACGCCGCTCGTTCGCGGTGTCCCGGTACGGGGACGACGTGTTCGTCGACTCCGCCCTGGGCCCGGTGAGCCTGCTCGCCGCACCGCGATTCACCGATCCGAGCGCCGTCGTCGCCGAGGGGTCGCTGCTCGCGCCGATGCCGGGTTCCGTCATCCGCCTCGGCGCCGAGGTCGGCGACTCCGTGACCGCCGGTCAGCCGATCGTGTGGCTCGAGGCGATGAAGATGGAACACACGATCAAGGCACCGGCCTCCGGTGTCCTCACCGAACTTTCCGTGACCGCCGGTCAGCAGGTCGACGTGGGAACGGTCCTGGCAGTAGTCGAAGCAGCGCAGCCCCAAAGAGAGTCTTAACGGTTCCCCGAATGAAGGCGGGAGATTCCACGCTCAGACCGCACACACATCCGACCCGAAGGAGGAATGCGCATGTCTGACAACGTCAACACGAGTGTGGCCCCGTTCTGCCACAGCCAGGATCACCCTGGCAGCGTTCCTGTCCCGGCAGTCGGTATATCCGCAATTCCGACACAGGAAGGTTCGTTCCGCGAGTCCGAGTCGCTGCTTGGCTCTCGCGCATCTGGAGTCGTGCCGCACCTGTCGTGCGGCCTTCTTGTGCAGCTTCGCGGCTTCTCTCCGTGCCCGCTGGTATCCCTTGGACTGCGGTCCACGCTTGCCGCTATGGCGCCTGGCCATCTTTCGCTGCGCCTTACCAAGCTCTGCGGAACAGCGCTTCCGGTGCCCGAGATATGGCAGGTCGAACCCGGGACTCGTGGTCGTGGCTGTTACGGATACATCCCAGTCGATGCCGATCCCACTGGTTTCGTCGACAGTGGGGGCAGCGACGGCTTCGCGTCGCACCACGAACGACGCGTATCAGTGCCCGAGCGAATCTCGATGCACCCGCACACTGGTCGGCTTGGACGGCAGCTCCCGCGACCAGACCACCGGGATCACGATGCCTTTGGCGAGAGACAGCCGACCGTTGCGGACCGAGAACCCTCGGGACGTGTACTCCAGCGCAGGGAGAGATTTATTGCGCGCCTTGAATGCTGGGCGTCCTCGACCCTTCACCGTGAACGAGTGCTCCAAAGCCTTCGCGTAAGTCCTCAGCGTCTGCTGTTGAGGGACCTGCGCACCTTCGCGCAGCCACGCGTTACGTCCGCGCGCCTCGGTCAGCAGCTTTCCGAGCTTCGCGAACGTCGGCTTGAGTCCGGTCTTCTGCTGCCGCACAGCCTCATTCCAAAGGTATCGGCAGCGATGCCACTCGGATTCGAGCGCGCGCACAGCCATCACGCCTGGCCGGAGCCGATAGCTGTACCGCACAACCTCTTCCACACCTCGACCGTAGTCAGGAGCACCGACATGTACAGACGCCAGACACGTCACACCCGCCCAGAAGGCTCCGTACCTGACCCGAAGGGTGGGGTCTCCGCCCGTGAGTCCCGATGAGATTCATCGAGACAGAAGAACAGAAGGAACTCCGCGCCTCGGTGTCGAGGCTCGGGGAGCGTTTCAACTACGTCGACTACGTGCTGCCCCGGGCGCGGCGCAGCGAACCGCTGACCGAATTGTGGAACGAGGCGGGCAAACTCGGCTTCCTCGGCGTCAACCTTCCCGAGGAATACGGGGGTGGCGGCGCAGGCATCTACGAGCTCGCCCTCGTCCAGGAGGAACTCGCGGCCCACGGCGCCGGCCTCCTGCTGGTGGTCGTGTCGCCGGCGATCTGCGGCACGATCATCGGCAAGTACGGCACCGAGGAGCAGAAGCAGACTTGGCTCCCCGGCCTCGCCGACGGTTCGAAGATCATGGCGTTCGCCATCACCGAGGCCGACGCGGGTTCCAACTCGCACCAGATCACGACCACCGCGCGTCGGGTCCGATCGAGCGAAGCGAGGGGTGATGGTTCAGCCGAGGATTGGCTGCTGTCGGGGAACAAGATCTACATCTCCGGGGTCGACCAGGCCGACGCCGTCCTGATCGTCGCGCGGACCGAGGATTCGAAGACCGGCAAGCTGAAGCCTGCACTGTTCATCGTCCCCACCGACGCCGAGAACTTCGTGAAGACGCCGATGGAGATGGACATCGTCGAGCCCGACCACCAGTTCATGCTGTTCCTCGACGACGTCCGGCTGCCCGCCGACGCGCTCGTCGGCGAGGCCGATGCGGCGTTGATGCAGTTGTTCGCGGGTCTCAACCCCGAACGCATTCTCGGCGCCGCCATGGCGATCGGCATGGGCCGCTACGCGCTGGACGCCGCGGTGCGGTTCGCGAAGGAACGCACGGTGTGGAAGGAGCCGATCGGCGCGCACCAGGGCATCTCGCATCCGCTGGCGCAGATCAAGATCGAACTCGAACTCGCCAAGCTGATGATGCAGAAGGCGGCCGTCCTCTACGACAGCGGCGACGACTTCGGCGCCGCCGAGGCCGCCAACATGGCCAAGTACGCCGCCGCCGAGGCCAGCATCAAGGCACTCGACCAGGCCGTCCAGACGCACGGCGGCGCAGGCCTGACCAAGGAATACGGTCTCGCGGCGATGCTCGGTGCGGCGCGCATCGCCCGCGTGGCTCCGGTGAGCCGGGAAATGATCCTGAACTTCGTCTCCCAGCACTCGCTCGGGCTGCCGAAGTCGTACTGATGTCGAACGGACAGCACATGACCGACGTGGAAGCCGACCGGTACGTCCGGTACGAGGTGAGCCGGGGGTTCGCCACCCTCACCCTCGATTCGCCCCACAACAGGAACGCGATCTCCCGCAGGCTCGTGGGCGAACTGCTGCAGGGATTGCGGGACGCCGCCGCGGACGACGACGTCCGCGGCGTCGTCCTCACCCACACCGGCGGCACGTTCTGCGCCGGGGCGGATCTGAGTGAGACGTCCGGCGACGTCGGCTCGCGGACCCGGCAGATGGCCGACCTGCTGCGGGCCATCGTCGAGTTGCCCAAGCCGGTGATCGCCCGGATCGACGGTCACGTCAGGGCCGGGGGCATGGGATTGGTCGGGGCCTGCGACATCGCCGTCGCCGGCCCGCGCAGCACCTTCGCGCTCACCGAGGTCCGGCTCGGACTCGCCGCGTCGATCATCTCGTTGACGGTGCTGCCCCGGATCGATTCGCGAGCCGCGAGCCGCTACCTCCTCACCGGCGAGAAGTTCGGTGTCCACGAGGCGGAGGCCATCGGGCTGATCAGTGAGTCCGCCGAGGATCCAGAGGACACCGTCGAGGAATTGCTCGACCAGTTGCGGCAGGCGTCGCCGCAGGGTCTGGCCGAGTCGAAGACCCTGACGACCCGTGGCGTGCTCGCAGACTTCGACCGCTACACCGACGAGCTGACCGCCCAGTCGGCGAGGCTGTTCGAATCCGAGGAGGCGCGGGAAGGCATGATGGCGTTCCTGCAGAAGCGGCCGCCGAGATGGGCCTCCGGCCCCGTGCGTGGTTGACGAGTCTCAGGACTCGTCGAGTACTCACGGGCGCGCAGCGCGACGAGAGGAAGTGACACATGACCCGCGAACCGAAGCAGGACCGCAGCCGGGTCACGCGCGGGCATCTCCTCGCGGTCACCATCGACTGCCTCGCCGAACTCGGCTGGGGTGCCACCACGGTGAGCCTCGTCGCCCAGCGCGCCGGCGTGTCCCGCGGCGCGACCCAGCACCATTTCCCGACCCGCGAGGACCTCATCACCGCGGCGCTCGAGGTCATGTTCGACGCCCGGATGGAGCAGGCCCGGCGCGAGGCCACCGACCTGCCGACCGGGGAGGGACGCACCGAGGCCGTGGTGTCGCGGCTCGTCGACTACTACACGGGCACCTTGTTCAAGGCGGCGCTGCAGGTATGGACGGCCGCCGCCGCCGACCCCGAACTCCGGGCCCGGATCGTGCCGCTCGAGGAGCGGTTCGGCCGGATCGCGCACCGCACCGCCGTCGAACACTTCGGCTTCGACGACGCCGACCCGGTGGCGCACCGGCTCGTCCAGGCCACCCTCGATCTCGCACGCGGACTCGGTCTGGCCGACGTGCTCACGGACGACTCCAAGCGACGGGCGGAGATCGTGCGGCAGTGGGCGGCGCAGCTGGATGCCGCACTACCGCGGAGCGGTGAATCGATAGGGCCGCGGAGGCTCGACGCGGCCGTTCTCGACTGACCGGGCAAAGATCGCGGGGATCGGTAGAGTCACCGACCATGGGCCGGAAATGGGGATTGCTCGTCCTGATCACCGTCGCGGCCGGTCTGGTCGGCTGCGGGGGAGACGGAGACGATTCCGGTACCGAACCCGCCGCGCAGCAGCTCCCGCAGGTGACCGATCCGGGCCCGTTCTTCGGTCAGTGCGGTTCGGTCACGGACGACGAGGTGGCGAAGGCGTTCGGGATGCCGCCCTTCACCGGGGTGACGCGTAATTCCGTCGGCTGCGAGTGGGAAACCGCGGGAATAGGTGGTCCCAGCGTGACGTTCTCCTGGTACCGCGGCAGTCCCATCGGCCGCGAGCGGGCGGGTTCCGAGCTGATCGGCAGGCCGGCCACCGACATCGACGTCCAGGGACATCCCGGATTCATTGCATCGTCCGAAGGAATTCTGTGTGAACTCGGTGTGGAGTTCGGGGGCGACTTCGTTCACTGGTCGGTGATGTACGCGGACGCGCAACCCGCGGCGGACCCGTGCAAGGTGGCGCGCGATCTCGCCGAACTCAGCGTGTCGAGGGCCAAGTGAGCGGGGGAGTGATGAGCAGCGGGACGTTGCGCGTCGTGCGGGTGCTGGCCGCGGCCACCGCGGTCGGGCTGATCGCGGGGTGCGGGTCGACGATCGACGGCTCGCCCAGGGCCGAGGGGGCGGCCTCGTCCGGCGACACCGAACAGTTCACGGCCCTGCTGGAGGAGTGCAACGCCGTCGCCGACGACCAGATCGCCCAGACCGTCGGCGCCGACGCCATTCAACGGGGCTTCTTCGGCGCGATCTGCCGGTGGGACGCGGTCGGTGCCAACGGTCCCGTGAAGGTGACGTTCAACTGGTTCGAGACAGGTTCACTCGACACGGAGAAGTCGACCGGCGAGAAGCTCGGCTACGCCGTGGAGTCCTCCACCATCCAGGGCCGCAAGGCCGTCGTGATGCGTCCCCCCGGTGATCCGGGGGCGTGCGGAGTGACGGTCGGATCGCCCTCCGCGGGCGTCGTCGGCTGGTGGGTACAGTTCCAGACGGGGGCGGCAGACCCGTGTGAGGCGGCATCGACGCTTGCGGATCTGACGCTCAATCTGAGTAGTTGATGTGCCCGTGCCCGTACCGACAGCTCCAAGCAGTGCCCCACATCCCAGGTCAGCCCTTACCACTGCCAGCCCACTTTGACCTTCCGGCGCGCCGCCGGGTATCGTTGTGGGTCGTGTCCGGCATGCCCGGGCCGATCTGTGTGCCTAGCGAGGTATTGCCGTGCGCGCGTTCGTGCAGATTTCTGCATGGAACGAGCATCCGGCTGCCTGTGTGGGGGTATGCGACACACCCGACCTCGGGTGCAGCTCGAGGTGTGGGTGAGGGGCAGCAGCTCTCTTGCCCCAACTGCTAGATCCCTAATTTCAGAACAGCCAAGGTTGCTTGTCCAGAGCAGTCTGTTCAACACGAAGAAAGCCGGTAAATGCCAACCATCAACCAGCTGGTCCGCAAGGGCCGCCGCGACAAGACCGCGAAGGTCAAGACGGCAGCCCTCAAGGGCAGCCCGCAGCGCCGTGGCGTGTGCACCCGCGTGTACACCACCACCCCGAAGAAGCCGAACTCGGCGCTCCGTAAGGTCGCGCGTGTGCGCTTGACCAGCTCCGTCGAGGTCACCGCTTACATCCCGGGCGAGGGCCACAACCTGCAGGAGCACTCGATGGTGCTCGTTCGCGGTGGTCGCGTGAAGGACCTCCCGGGTGTGCGCTACAAGATCATCCGCGGCTCCCTCGACACCCAGGGTGTCAAGGGCCGCAAGCAGGCCCGCAGCCGCTACGGCGCCAAGAAGGAGAAGAGCTAATGCCACGTAAGGGCCCCGCTCCTAAGCGTCCGCTCATCAACGACCCGGTCTACGGTTCGCCCCTGGTGACGCAGCTCGTCAACAAGATCCTGATGGACGGCAAGAAGTCCACCGCCGAGCGCATCGTCTACGAAGCACTCGAGCAGGCGCGCGAGAAGACCGGCACCGATCCGGTCGTCACCCTCAAGCGCGCACTGGACAACGTCAAGCCTGCCCTCGAGGTTCGCAGCCGCCGTGTCGGTGGCGCGACCTACCAGGTGCCGGTCGAGGTTCGTCCGGGCCGTTCCACCACCCTCGCGCTGCGCTGGCTGGTGACCTTCTCCCGGCAGCGCCGCGAGAAGACGATGGTCGAGCGTCTCGCCAACGAGCTCCTCGATGCCAGCAACGGCCTCGGTGCCGCTGTGAAGCGTCGTGAGGACACTCACAAGATGGCCGAAGCCAACAAGGCATTCGCCCACTACCGCTGGTGACGTCACGTCGGAGCAGTCACCAACCGTGACTGCTCCGGCGTCGTCGCACGTCGGTCCCCACCAGGGACCGGCTGATCTACAACTCGAGACAATGGCCCCGCTGGTGAACACCGGGGAGGCCGATACCCGATACACGAGCTACGAGCGGGGAAGAATCCTGTGGCACAGGAAGTGCTGACCGACCTGAACAAGGTCCGCAACATCGGCATCATGGCGCACATCGATGCCGGCAAGACCACGACCACCGAGCGCATCCTGTTCTACACCGGTGTCAATTACAAGATCGGCGAGACGCACGACGGAGCGTCGACGACGGACTGGATGGAGCAGGAGAAGGAACGCGGCATCACGATCACCTCTGCCGCGGTGACCTGCTTCTGGAACAACAACCAGATCAACATCATCGACACGCCCGGCCACGTCGACTTCACCGTCGAGGTGGAGCGTTCGCTCCGCGTGCTCGACGGCGCTGTTGCCGTGTTCGACGGCAAGGAGGGCGTCGAGCCCCAGTCGGAGCAGGTGTGGCGTCAGGCCGCCAAGTACGACGTTCCGCGCATCTGTTTCGTCAACAAGATGGACAAGATGGGCGCGGACTTCTACTTCACGGTCCAGACCATCATCGACCGCCTCGGCGCGAAGCCGCTCGTCCTCCAGCTGCCGATCGGCGCCGAGGACGACTTCGACGGCGTCGTAGACCTGGTCGAGATGAAGGCCATCACCTGGCGTGGCGTCGTGCCGACGGGTGCCGCGCCCACCATCGAGGAGATCCCCGCGGATCTGGCCGACAAGGCTGCCGAGTACCGCGAGAAGCTGCTCGAGACCGTTGCCGAGTCCGACGAATCTCTCATGGAGAAGTACTTCGCCGGTGAGGAACTCTCCGTCGAGGAGATCAAGGGCGCCATCCGCAAGATGACGGTCGCCTCCGAGCTGTACCCGGTTCTGTGTGGTTCCGCGTTCAAGAACAAGGGCGTTCAGCCCATGCTCGACGCGGTCATCGACTACCTGCCGAACCCGCTGGACATCGGCGAGGTCCAGGGTCACGCCCTGGGCAACGAAGAAGAGATCCTCACGCGTAAGCCGAGCAAGGAAGAGCCGTTCTCGGCTCTGGCCTTCAAGATCGCTTCGCACCCCTTCTTCGGCAAGCTGACGTTCGTCCGCGTGTACTCCGGCCGGATCGATCCGGGCGCCCAGGTCATGAACGCGACCAAGGGCAAGAAGGAGCGCATCGGAAAGCTCTTCCAGATGCACGCCAACAAGGAGAACCCGGTCGACGAGGCCGTGGCCGGCCACATCTACGCGATGATCGGTCTGAAGGACACCACGACCGGTGACACGCTGTGTGCACAGGACGCGCCGATCGTGCTCGAGTCCATGAGCTTCCCGGACCCGGTCATCCAGGTCTCGATCGAGCCCAAGACCAAGTCCGACCAGGAGAAGCTGGGCACCGCGATCCAGAAGCTCGCCGAAGAGGACCCGACGTTCTCCGTCGAGCTCGACGAGGAGACCGGCCAGACCGTCATCGGCGGCATGGGCGAGCTCCACCTCGACATCCTCGTCGACCGTATGCGTCGCGAGTTCAAGGTCGAGGCCAACGTCGGCAAGCCGCAGGTTGCCTACCGCGAGACCATCACCAAGAAGGTCGAGAAGCACGACTACACCCACAAGAAGCAGACGGGTGGATCGGGCCAGTTCGCCAAGGTGATCATCGCGCTGGAGCCGTTCGTCGGCGAAGACGGTGCCACCTACGAGTTCGAGAACAAGGTCTCCGGCGGTCGTATCCCTCGCGAGTACATCCCTTCCGTGGATGCAGGCGCGCAGGACGCGATGCAGTACGGCGTTCTTGCCGGCTACCCGCTGGTGAACCTGAAGCTGTCGCTGCTCGACGGTGCGTACCACGATGTCGACTCGTCGGAAATGGCCTTCAAGGTTGCCGGTTCGCAGGCGCTGAAGGAAGCCGCCCGCAAGGCCGGCCCGGTCATTCTCGAGCCGCTCATGGCTGTCGAGGTCACCACACCCGAGGAGTACATGGGTGACGTGATCGGCGACCTGAACTCCCGCCGTGGCCAGATCCAGGCCATGGAGGAACGCAGTGGTGCCCGTGTCGTGAAGGCGCTGGTTCCGCTCTCGGAGATGTTTGGTTACATCGGTGATCTGCGGTCGAAGACCCAGGGCCGGGCGAACTTCTCCATGGTGTTCGATTCCTACGCAGAGGTTCCCGCGAACGTCTCGAAGGAAATCATCGCCAAGGCGACCGGCGAGTAACCTCGGTTCCAGCCGGCCGAAGCACGACCCAGTAATAACAACCGCACTGCTGCATACCGCAAGCATCAATCAGTCCAGGAGGACACACAGTGGCGAAGGCGAAGTTCGAGCGGACGAAGCCGCACGTGAACATCGGCACCATCGGTCACGTCGACCACGGCAAGACCACGCTGACCGCGGCCATCACCAAGGTTCTGCACGACGCGTACCCGGATCTCAACGAGGCCTCGGCCTTCGACGAGATCGACAAGGCTCCTGAGGAGAAGGCTCGCGGTATCACGATCAACATCTCGCATGTTGAGTACCAGACCGAGAAGCGCCACTACGCGCACGTCGACGCTCCCGGTCACGCCGACTACATCAAGAACATGATCACCGGTGCGGCGCAGATGGACGGCGCCATCCTTGTGGTCGCGGCCACCGACGGCCCGATGCCCCAGACGCGTGAGCACGTGCTGCTCGCCCGCCAGGTCGGCGTGCCGTACATCCTCGTCGCCCTGAACAAGGCCGACATGGTGGACGACGACGAGATCATCGAGCTCGTCGAGATGGAGGTCCGTGAGCTCCTCGCTGCGCAGGAGTTCGACGAGGAAGCTCCCGTCGTCAAGGTCTCCGCTCTGAAGGCGCTCGAGGGCGACCCGGAGTGGACCAAGAACATCCTCGAGCTCATGGCTGCGGTCGACGAGTCGATCCCGGACCCGGTCCGCGAGACCGACAAGCCGTTCCTCATGCCCGTCGAGGACGTCTTCACGATCACCGGTCGTGGCACCGTCGTCACCGGTCGTATCGAGCGTGGCTCGGTCAACGTCAACGAAGAGGTCGAGATCGTCGGCATCAAGGAGACGGTCACCAAGACCACGGTCACCGGTATCGAGATGTTCCGCAAGCTCCTCGACTCGGGCCAGGCCGGTGACAACGTCGGTCTGCTGGTTCGTGGTATCAAGCGCGAAGATGTCGAGCGTGGACAGGTTGTCGTCAAGCCCGGCACCACCACCCCGCACACCGAGTTCGAGGGCCAGGCGTACATCCTGTCCAAGGACGAGGGCGGCCGCCACACGCCGTTCTTCAACAACTACCGTCCGCAGTTCTACTTCCGTACCACGGACGTGACGGGCGTTGTGACGCTGCCCGAGGGCACCGAGATGGTCATGCCCGGTGACAACACCGAGATGTCCGTCAAGCTGATCCAGCCCGTCGCCATGGACGAGGGCCTGCGCTTCGCGATCCGCGAAGGCGGCCGTACCGTCGGCGCCGGCAAGGTCACGAAGATCAACAAGTGATCTAGCTCCACCAACGCCAATGGCGCCCACCCTCAGGGGTGGGCGCCATTGGCGTTTCGGGGTACACGCTCAGCGGTAGTTCAAACGCATCCCATTCTCGGAGGTCGCCGACCGGAACGCCCCGTGTCAGTTTTCGACGTGCGCCGGGTGGTCGGCGCGGTCGAGGTGGAGCAGGACCTGGGTAGCGACCTGTTCACCGCCGAGGGTCGATGCGACCCACGATGCGACGTCCTCGGATTTGCGGGTGAAGTCGTAGATGTCGAGGGTGGGGTCGGCGGTCACGACGATCGACAGGGTGGGGAGTCCGCGTTCGACCACGGCGCGAGCGCGTGTCTGCCGGACTCCGGGGTACTGGCCGAGTTCGCTGGCGACCCCGTTGGCGAGCGAGCCGAGGTCGACGGTGACGTAGGTGCCCGATTCGCGATCCGGTACGGCGACGGGGGACGTGCGTCGCCGGGTGAGATCCAGGGCGAGGAGCACGATCCCGAAGACCAGTCCCACGACGACCGTCGCGGCGAGTGCCCAGCCCCACCAGTCCTGGTCGGGGAGTGCGGTGACGCGCGCGCGGTCGTATCGCGACACCCATTCGCGGACGATCGGAACCTGCAGGTCCCAGGCCACGGCGTAGGCGCCGAATCCGAGGAGTGCGAGCCCGACGAGCAGGACGATGACCCGGTTGACGGCGGCCGTCCGATGTCTCACGGCTTCACCTGCACTCGGAGTTCGGGAGACGTGCCGAGCAGCGACAGCGTCGGTTCCACGGCCTCGCGGACGGAGATGGCCACGTCCCCGGCGGGTGTCGACTCGGTGCGTACCACGCGAACGGTGACGTGCTTGCGGTCGACCGTCGTGTGCGCCGACAGCACTCCGGGGACGGTCTTGGCGTGGCTGCTGGAGTTGCGAGCGAGGTCCGTGGGGCGCAGCCAGACGATCGGGGTGTCACCCACCGCGAGCGGCAGGTGGGTGCGCGGCCGCGGTTTGAGGGCCGCGACGATGAATACGACCCCCAGGACGATCGCGCCCGCGGCGACGGGGACGATCCACTCGGACCAGTGCAGCCGGCCCAGCCATTGCACGGTGTTGCGGATCCAGGGCGCGTTGGCGAAGGTGCCGCGCATGATGAGCAGTTCACGCGCCGCGACGACCGCGAGACCGAGAGCTCCGACGGCGACGATGATTGCGGCGGGCACAGCGGCCGGAGTCGCGCGCGGCGTGCGTGGCCGGACGGGCGCCACCGGGGCGGGCGGCACGGCGGGGTCGCCTTGTTCGGAGTAGCGGCTTTCGGCCGAACTGTCCTCGGGTGCTGCGGATTCCGTTCCGACGACCACGATGTTGAGTTCGATGACCGGCATGCCCGTCATCTGCTCGACCTGATGGTGCACCTGTGCGCGGAGCCGACGGTTGACGAGGTCGAGGTGGCATGGCCACTGGACCGCGATGTACAGGTTGATCGCGACGGCGCCCGCTCCCGTCGAGACGTCGGCGCGGGGGAGTTCCCGACCCGTCAGGCGGGACAGCCCACCGGACTGCTTGACGACGCCGGGTACCTGGAGCGCTGCGGCGACGGCGATCTTCACGACGGCGCGCTCCTTGATTACCAGCTCGCCGCGTAGGGCGGTGTCGTCGAGCGCCGCGTCGTCGTGGGGACCGGCGGTGGGTGCGGTGAAGGGTTCAGCCACGGCCGCGGCTTCGGAGGATGGCGCCGAGATCGAGGTGGCCGTCGCGGTGCGCGCCGACGGCCATGCCCAGCGCTCCGAGGAGGACGGCGAAGACGAATCCGCTGAAACCGCCGAGGATGCCGGCGATGGCGAGAAGTAACCCGACGATCAGGCCTGTGATTGTGCTGTTCATTGAGCTTGTCCTGTCTCTGTCAGGAGATCTTCGATGGTCACGTCGACCGGGACGTCCACCAGCGATTCCACTGCGGCCCGCACTCTTTCGGCGGTGTCGACGACGTTGGCGGGGTAGCGAGCCGCGAGGTGGACGGCACAGGACGTGGGGCCGACGGTCACTCCGGTCACCCGGCGTCCGGGCAGGTAGGTCGCGACTTCACCGAACGCGCCGCCGTGCATCGCTGCCACTCCCGGGGTTGCGAGGACGGCGGCGACGATGCGTTCGGAGATGTCCTCGGCGTGGGTGTCCGGTGGAAGTGGTCCGGTCACTGCACCCTCGGTTTGCCGTCGAGCTCGGACGCGGCCTCGGATTCGTCGAAGAGCATGACGTCGAAGACGGTGATGTTCACTTCGGTCACTTCCAGCCCGGTCATGCGCTCGACGGCCGCGATGACGTTGCGCCGGATGCCGACCGCGAGTTCGTGCAGTGCGACGCCGTATTCCGCGACGATGCCGATGTCGATGGCGGCCTGCTTCTCGCCGACTTCGACGGCGACGCCCTGGGCGTGGTTGACGCGGGCGCCGGGGATCCGATCGCGGAGAGCGCCGACAGCGCGTGCGGTGCCGCCGCCCACGTCGTAGACGCCGTTGATCTCACGGGTGGCGATACCTGCGATCTTGGCGACGACGGCGTCCGCGATGATGGTCCGTCCCTCGGAACTGACGAGTTCCGGTGTCGCCCCGGCACCGAACTGCACGCGGCTGCGTGCGCCTGAATCGCTGGTCATCGTGGATCCCCTTCGAGTCGCCTGCCTTCTCTTCAACAGTAATGATCACCGACCGTACGCGTGGTCTCCCACGCGCCTTTCCGCCCGCGGATCTGCCCGCGGGAGCGCCGAAAAATATTTGATATGACTAGCCGGTAGCATCTGGCGTGATGCAGGTAACAGAGATACGGCACGACGGAAGGAACCCCATGGCGGAAGAGCCCACCGGTGAGGACGCCGATCCCCAGGCCCGGACGCCGGCCGTCAGCGCGGGTGTGGTGGTCCTGGCCGTCCTTGCGCTTGCGTTCCTCGCGGTCAGCGGCTATTTCGGCTACACGCACCGGCAGGCGGAGCAGGAAGCCCAGCAGCGATCCGAGATCCTCGATGCAGCGCGCCAGGGCGTCGTGGATCTGACGACGATGGACTTCGAGCGGGCTGACGAGGATGTGCAGAAGGTGCTCGACGGTTCGGCCGGGGAATTCCGCGACGAATTCGAAGCCCGATCCAAAGATCTCATTGCGGTCATGCAGGAGGCCAAGGTCAAGTCCCAGGGGGAGGTGCGCCAGGCTGCGATCGAGGCGCAGAACGGCGACTCCGCGGACGTGCTCGTCGCGGTCGCGCAGAAGGTGTCCAACGCGGGCGGCGCTGCCGAGGAACCGCGCGGTCAGAGAATGCGCGTGACGATGCAACTCGAGGACGGCACATACAAGATCGTGAAGGCAGGGTTCGTGCAGTGAGTACCGACGCATCGCCGAAATCGCGCAGACTCCTCCTGATCCTGGGCGCGCTCACCGCGGTCGCGGCCGTGCTGGCGGGGGTTCTGTACTTCACGCTCTACCGTCCCGACCAGCGCGTCGACGACACAGTCCGCGCCACCGTCACCGACACCGCGTCGCAGGGGGCGATCGCTCTACTGTCGTACAAGCCGGACACGGTCGAAAACGACGTCGGTGTCGCGAAGGAACGCCTGACAGGGGAGTTCCTCGACTACTACACACAGTTCACGACGGACGTCGTCGTCCCGGCGGCGAAGGAAAGCCGGGTGGCTACCCAGGCGACGGTGGCCGCCTCCGGTCCGGTCGACGTGGCGGCCGACACCGCGACCGTGCTGCTGTTCGTCAACCAGACCACCACCAGTGCGGCGAAACCCGAACCGGCGACGACGGCGACGAGCATCACCGTCGAGCTGGCCAAGTCCGGCGACAACTGGCTGATTTCCGGCTTCGATCCGGTCCAGTCGCACGGGTAGCGTTGGCGCCCATGAGTACTCTTCGAGAGGTCGGCGACCGCGAGTCGTGGCGCTGCTGGCTGTGTGACGAACCGGTGGATCCCGACATGTCGGTCAACGATCCGCGCGGACCCAGCATCGACAGCGTCGTCGCCGCGAAGAAGGCCAAGGCGAAGGGCGGCGTCGAACGCCTCGCTCACCGCGCGTGCAACACCAAGAAGGGTGCCGTCAAACCGGTCGTGCCGTGGCCAGACCGGTTGTTCGTCGTCGATCCCGCCCCGATCATCGGTGTCGTCGAACAACTCGGCCGCAAGGGCGGACGGGTGGCGGTGGCGCGGTGCCCGGGCAAATCGGACGCCGAGGACGCGTCGGAGTGGTTGCTCGACAGGCTGTCCCGTCTCGCACCCGAACTGAACGTCGAGACGCAGATCGACGCCGCCGGTGGCGCCTACCTGCTCGTCCTCCGCACCGCCTGACCCGTGAGTACTTGTTAACCGCGGGCGGTTGACAAGTACTCACGGGCGGCGGAGCCGCACGGGGGAGTACCGTCGGGATCAGAACATGAATCCGACCTCGAGTGCGAAGGAAGTCCGATGAATCTGGCCTTGACCGACGAGGAGCTGGCGTTCCGCGACGAGATGCGAACGTTCTTCACCACACAGATTCCGGCGGAAACCCGCGAGCGGTATGCGCGTGGAGAAGAAGTGGGGAAAGAGGGCTTCATCGAGTCCCAGCGGATTCTGAACGCCAACGGATTGGCGACGCCGCACTGGCCGGTCGAGTGGGGCGGCCGCGACTGGACGCCGGTGCAGAAGCACATCTGGCTCGACGAATTGCAGCTCGCGTCGGTGCCCGAGCCGCTCGCCTTCAACACCAGCATGGTCGGCCCCGTCATCGCGGCATTCGGTTCGCAGGAGCAGAAGGAGAAGTTCCTTCCCGCGACCGCCAACCTCGACATCTGGTGGTGCCAGGGATTCTCCGAACCCGAAGCCGGCTCCGACCTCGCGTCGCTGAAGACCCGCGCCGTCCGCGACGGCGACGACTACGTGATCAACGGCCAGAAGACGTGGACCACTCTCGCGCAGCACGCCGACTGGATCTTCGTCCTCGCTCGCACGAACCCGGACGCCCCCAAGAAGCAGGCCGGCATCTCGTTCATCCTCGTCGACATGAAGACGCCCGGGGTCACGGTGCGTCCGATCAAGCTGATCGACGGCGGCTACGAGGTCAACGAGATCTTCTTCGAGGACGTGCGCGTGCCGGCCGAGAATCTCGTGGGCGAGGAGAACCAGGGCTGGAGCTACGCCAAGTTCCTGCTCGGCAACGAGCGCACCGGTGTGACCCGGCTGGGATTCTCCAAAGTCCGCCTCGCGCAGGCGAAGGAACGCGCCGCGGAGATCTCGGTGGGCGAGGGGACGCTGCTCGACGACCCGCTGTTCGCCGCCCGGATCGCCGAGCTGGAGAACGAGATCATCGCGCTCGAACTCACCCAGCTGCGGGTGGTCGCCAGTTCGGCCGACGGCAAGCCGAACCCGGCGTCGTCGCTGCTGAAGCTGCGCGGGTCCGAACTGCAGCAGGCCACACTCGAACTGCTGACCGACGTCGCCGGACCCGACTCCCTGCCCTTCGCCGCAGGTGACGGCATCTCTTCGCCGCTCTGGGCGCAGCGGACGGCTCCGACCTACCTGAACTACCGCAAGGTTTCCATCTACAGCGGATCGAGCGAAGTGCAGCGCAGCATCATCGCCTCCTCGATCCTCGGATTGTGAGGGCGTGACATGGACTTCGAACTGACCGACGAACAGAAACTGCTGCGCGACACCACTCGTGAACTGCTGGGACGTAGCTACGACGCGGAGAAGCGCAACGCCATCACCGACACCGAGCAGGGGTGGAGCCCGCAGGTGTGGAAGCAACTCGCCGAGGTGGGACTGCTGGGCCTGAGCTTCGACGAGGAAGACGGCGGAATGGGCGCCGGACCTGTCGAGGTCGCGTCGGTGATGACCGAGATCGGCCGGCGCCTCGCGCCCGAACCCGTCCTCGACGCCGTGCTCGTCCCCGGCGGCCTGATCGCTGCGGCCGGCAGCACGGAGCAGCGCCGCAGGATTCTTCCCGACGTGTCGGAGGGCAACCTCCTGCTGGCCTTCGCCGATCGGGAGCCGGGTGTGCGCTGGCCGTCCACCCAGGTGTCCACGACGGCGAAGAAGGACGGCGACGCGTGGACCCTCACGGGTACCAAGAACCCCGTTCCGCACGGTGGCAGCGCGAACACCCTGGTCGTCACGGCTGCACTCCCGGACGGTGGGGTCGGACTGTTCCTCGTCGGCGCCGACGCCAGCGGCTTGACCCGCACCGCCTACGCGACCCACGACGGACTGCGGGCCGCGCAGGTGGAACTGTCGGACACCCCGGCGGAGCCCCTCGGTGAGGGCGGCGACGCGTCGTCGGCGATCGAGAGCGCGCAGATCCGGGCGCAGGCGGCACTGTGCGCGGAGGCCGTCGGCGCGATGGAGGAAGCGCTGCGACTGACCACCGAGTACCTGAAAACCCGCAAGCAGTTCGGTGTCCCGATCGCGAAGTTCCAGACGCTCACGCACCGTGCGGCCGACATGTACGTGCTGCTGGAACTGGCTCGCAGCATGAGTCTCTACGCGACGATGTCGCTGGCCGACGGAACCGTCGATCCGGTGGTCGCCTCCCGCGCCAAGCTGCAGATCGGCCGCTCCGCCCGCACGATCGGGCAGGAAGCGATCCAGATGCACGGCGGCATCGGCATGACGGCCGAGTATCCGGTCGGCCACTACGTGAGCCGGCTGACCGCCATCGAGCACACCCTCGGCGGGTCCGACGACCACCTGCGGGTGCTCGCGTCGGCGACCACCCAGGGAACCATCAGCATCATCTAGCTGCGCCCGTGAGTACTTCTCAACCGCCCGCGGTTAAGAAGTACTCACGGGTCCAGGTCTCGGATTGGTATCGGAAAGAGCGTTTCCGACGTGTCGCACGAGGACCCCAGTGTGACGCGGCTAACGTTCTGCGCGCACACCAGAACTCACGGGGGATGTACGTAATCTCGGTGAAGGAGCATTGCCATGGGGTCCGGTCCATTCAAAGCGATCATGTGGAGCCTGCTTTTCGTGGGACTCGTCGGTGCGGGAGTCGGGATCTCCGAACTGCACGTTCCCTGGACGGTCGCATCGCTGATCGTCGCCTCGGTCTCCGGCCTGGTCCTGCTCAGGATCCGCGCCGACGCGCACCCCGAACTGCACAGCGACCGCCGGATGGCTGCCGGCTGACCCCCGGTCACCCCGTCCGGAGACTGTCCGCCCACCTGCCGATGTCGCCGCGTTCGAGTGCGAGCGCCAGCAGTTCCGGGAACTTGTCCGGGGTGCAGGCGAACGCGGGAATGCCGAGCCCGCCCAGGGCCGCCGCGTTGTCGTGATCGAACGACGGGGCGCCGTCGTCGGACAGCGCCAGAAGGACCACCACCTGGACGCCTGCGTTTTTCATCGCCGCCATCCGCCGCAGCATCTCCGCGCGGATCCCACCCTCGTACAGATCCGAGATCAGCACGAACAGCGATTCGGCCGGTCTGTCGATCAGTGACTGGCTGTAAGCGATGGCCCGGTTGATGTCGGTGCCGCCACCGAGTTGCGTGCCGAACAGCACGTCGACGGGATCGGACAGCTTGTCGGTGAGGTCGACGACCGCCGTGTCGAACACGACCAGCGACGTCTTCAGCGCGCGCATCGAGGCGAGCACCGCCCCGAACACGGACGCATACACGACGCTCGACGCCATCGACCCGGACTGGTCGATGGCGAGGACGACGTCGCGGTGCACGGCCTGCGATCGGCGGCCGTATCCGAGCAGTCGCTCCGGCACCACCGTCTTGTACTCGGGGAGGTAGTGCGCGAGGTTGGCGCGGATGGTGCGATTCCAGTCGATGTCGCGGTACTTGGGATTGGTGATGCGGGCCGACCGGTTCAGCGCACCGGTGACGGCGGTCCTGGTCTTCTGCGCGATCCGTTCCTCCACCTTCCGGACCACCTTCTCGACGACCATCCGGGCGGTGGCCTTGCTGGACTCGGGCATCACCCGGTTCAGGCTCAGCAGTGTGCCGACGAGGTGGACGTCCGGTTCGACGGCGTCGAGCAGTTCGGGTTCGAGGAGCAACTGGGTGAGGCCGAGCCGGTCGATGGCGTCCTTCTGCATCACCTGGACGACGCTGCTCGGGAAGTAGGTACGGATGTCGCCGAGCCAGCGCGCGACCTTCGGCGCCGATCCGCCGAGACCCGCGCCGCGACGGCGGCTCTTCGACCCTTCGCTGCTGGTGTCGTACAGGGCGGCCAGAGCGCCGTCCATCGCCGCGTCCGTCTTGGACGTCAGACCGCCGGTGGACTCCTCGGCTGCGTTGCCGAGCAGCAGCCGCCACCGTCTGAGGCGCTCCGCGTCTTCGGTCACGACTTCACCCCCAGAATGTCCGCGACGGTCCGGATCGCGATCGTGCCCCGCCGAGCGTCGACCTCGGCGCGGGCATCGGCGGTGGACCCGCCCTCCACGGACTGTCCAATGGCCCGGCGTTCCCCTGTTTCGAACCCGCCGAACGTGCGGCGCAGCAGTGGCAGCACATCGACGAAGTCCTGTTCGCGCAGCCCCGACACCCATCCGTCGAGCAGTCGCAGCAGCTGCCGGTCGTGGACCAGAAGCAGCCCGCCGCCGCCGAGGAAACCGTCGACCCACCCCGCCTTCGCGGAGGGATCGGCGCCGACGGACAGCGCCCGCGACAGTCGGGTGGCGGACTCGGTTTCGCTGACGGTGCCTGCGTCGCGGAGCAATCGGACCATGCGTCCGATCACGAGGCCGTTCACGTCGCTGCGGTCGACGAGGCCCCCGAGTGTGCCGAGCCACCGCGCCGACGCACGGTCGTCGTCGCGCAGCATCACCGCCGCGTGCACGTCGTCGACGGCGCGGCGCAGGTCGAGTGCGCTGTCGTCGTCCAGCCCCGACATCGCCGAGGGCAGTCCCGCGCAGATGCGGACGAGCAAGCTGTCGGTCACGCGGGTGAGGGACGAGACGTCGGTGCCGCGGACATCGCCGTACCGCAGGGTTCGGGTGAGCGCGGGCAGGGCATCCATCAGGTGCATCACGTCGTGGTCGAGCGTGGCCGCGGTCTCCAGTGCCCGCAACAACTCGGCCAGCGCATCCCCGAGATCCGACAGCAGGGACTGCTCGAGCAGCCCGGTGAGCTGGGCGAGGGAGACGGCGCCGGCCGACGCCTGCTCGCGCACCTTCGCTGTCGCCGCGGCCTCGACGGTGGTGCCCCACAGCGACGCCTCGATGATCGACACCGCCAGTTCGGGTTTCCAGGTGAGGGACCACGTCTCACGGAACGTGCCGGTGCCGCGCACGTCGCTGTCGGCCGGGGTGCCCCAGCCGACACCGAGGATCTGCAACCGGTGCAGCAGCCGGGACCGCGCGACGTCGTTGTCTCTGCGGAGGTCGAGGTCGATGGTCTTCTCGGTGGCCTGCTGCTTGAGCCGCAGAGTCTTCGCCCGCGCCCGCAGGTCGGCGTCGAGGGGAACCGTCGGGGTGTCGTCCGGGACCGCGCCGAGTGCCTCGCCGACGACGAGACGCCGCGTGATCAGGTCGAGCAGGACGTCGTCGCCGTCGCACATCACGGCGCGGGTGGCCTCGGTGACCTCGGAGAGCCCGGCCAGTGGCCGCGCACGCATCGCAGCCAACGTGTCTGCGAGACGGACGGATTCGATGACGTGCGCACTCGACACCGGAAGGTCCTCGTCCCGCAGCACCCGCGCGACCTTCGTGAGCCATCGGGTGATCGTCCGGTCCGGTGCGGTGAACAGGTGGTGATACCAGCCAGGGGAGGTGATCCCGGCGCCGTATCCCGACGCCGCGGACAGCCGGGAGTGCGTCCAGGGCACCCACGTGAGCGAGGTCTTGATCTTGGGTATTCCCTTGAGGATTCGTGCGTCCGCAGTGGCCGGTCCGAGGGGTCCCGCGAGTGCCGGGGCGTGCCACGCGCCGCACACCACCGCGATCCGCTGCGCGCCGCCCTTGATGACCTTCCGCAGCGTCTGGCGCATGTACGCCTCGCGCCTGCTGGTGGGTTCGTCGAGTTCGACCGTGTCCCGGAGGGCGGTCATGGCCTCGGTGATCGCGTCGAACGAGTCGGGCCCCGACCCCGATTCGATGACGGCGTCCCACCAGCGTTCCGTGTCGTCGTAGCCCGCCGCGGCGGCCAACTGGGTCAGTGGATCCTCGGAGCGGGGCTCGGAGTCGTCGGCGGCGAGGGTGTTGGCGGCCGGAAGGTCGCAGAAGCGGACGTCGACGCCGCGCCCGGCCGCCCACGACAGCGCCTGCCACTCCGGGGAGAACACGGCGAACGGCCAGAACGCCGCCGTCCTGGGCTCCCCGGCGGCATACGCGAGCAACGCCACCGGCGGTTCCATGGTGTCGGAGGCGGTCAATGCGACCAGCGGATCGGCGTCCGCGGGCCCTTCGATCAGGACGGCGTCGGGGACGAACTCGTCGAGCGCGCGACGCACCGATCGTGCGGAACCTGGCCCGTGGTGGCGGATGCCGAAGACACGGACGTCGGAGTTCACCCGGTGACCTCGCGGCACGCGCGGTAGAAGTCGGCCCAGTCTTCCCGTTCGCGGACCACGGCCTCGAGGTATTCCGTCCACACCACCTTGTCGGCCACCGGGTCCTTCAGCACGGACCCGAGGATGCCCGCGGCGACGTCGGACGGACGGAGCACCCCGTCACCGAAGTGCGCGGCGAGGGCGAGTCCGCTGGTGACGACGGAGATCGCCTCCGCCGTCGACAGCGTTCCGGACGGCGACTTCAGCTTCGTGCGACCGTCGCCGGTGACGCCCGACCTGAGTTCGCGGAACACGGTGACCACGCGCCGGATCTCGTCGACGGTCGCCGGGACCTCCGGCAGTTCCAGCGAGGACCCGAGTTGCTCGACGCGCCGCGCGACGATGGCGACTTCGTCCTCCTCGTTGGCGGGCAGGGGCAGGACCACCGTGTTGAACCGCCTGCGCAGCGCGGAGGACAGTTCGTTGACCCCGCGGTCGCGGTCGTTTGCGGTGGCGATCAGGTTGAAACCCTTGGCGGCCTGCACCTCGGTGCCCAGTTCGGGGATGGGCAGCGTCTTCTCCGACAGCACGGTGATGAGCGCGTCCTGCACGTCGGCGGGAATGCGGGTGAGTTCTTCGACGCGTGCGATCCGCCCGCCCTGCATGGCCGTCATGACGGGGGACGGAACGAGTGCGCCCGCTGTCGGGCCCTCGGCGAGAAGGCGCGCGTAGTTCCAGCCGTACCGGATGGCCTCCTCCGGCGTCCCCGACGTTCCCTGGACGAGCAGGGTCGACTCGCCGGAGACCGCCGCCGACAGGTGTTCGGACACCCACGTCTTGGCGGTTCCTGGGACGCCGAGCAGAAGCAACGCACGATCGGTCGCCAGCGTCGCGACAGCCACTTCGATGAGCCGGCGGGGACCTACATATTTGGGGGTGATGACGGTGCCGTCGTCGAGTTCGCCGCCGAGCAGGTACATGACGACCGCCCACGGAGACAATTTCCACGACGGTGGCCGGGGCCGGGTGTCGTGCGCGGCGAGGGCGGCGAGTTCGTCGGCGTAGGCCTGCTCGGCGTGGGGTCGTAGCAGGTCGGCCTGGGCGGCCGCGATCTCGGTCACTCGAGCTCCTTCAGGACTGTTCTGCGATGGTCGATGTTGGTGGCGACAGTGGCGAATGCCTGGTGCCAGCCGGGATCGCGGGTGCGTTCGGCGGCCGCTCGGAGAAGCGGCGCCGCCGTGAACGGGAAGTGCGTCTCGGCGCTGCGGAGGGTCGAGTAGTGGCTGTGCCGGGAGAACTGCCCGAGGTCCTTGCCGGTCTCGGCGTGCCGCCCGGCGACGTCCTCGAGGCGAGCGATCACCCGCTCGGCCAGGTCGAGCGGCCAGGGATGGGGCAGACCGTCGAACAGGGCGGCGCCGTCGACGCCCAGCAGGTAGGAGTCGGCGCGACCCGACAGGATGTATGCGAGGCGTTCGCGAGCGGGGACGATCGGTACTACGCGACGTTCGGTCTTCCGCCCTTCCTGGTGCAGCAGAGCCGACGCCCAGCGCGGATTGCGCTGCAGCACGGTGGCGGTGGTCCACGCCTCCATCATCACCTCCCGCCACTGGTCCTCGATCCGGATCTCCAACGCGGTGGAGGCGGAGCCGATCATGCCTTCCCACACCGACAAGGGGGCGGCGGTGACCACCATTCGCAACCACCAGCTACGGATTCCCTTGTTCTTGAAGTGAACGTCCTCGATGCCGTCGCGGCGGGCCGAATCGTCCAGGGAACCGGGCATGTTCACCACGAGGCGGGTGCGCAGCGGCTTCTTCTCCACCCGCACCCATGCCCGGGCGCGAGCGGCCATCCGCTCGGCGTAGGCGGAGTTCGGTAGCTGCCGCAGCAACTGGACCGCCTGCTGGCGCACCTCTTTCCGCCGGTCGTCGAGTGCGTGCTCGAGCAGTGCGGAGTCGGCGTCGCCGAGCCCCGTTCCCAGGACCGCGATGAACGCCGCCCGGTGCTCGCCCCGTTCGGAATCCCAGGTGCGGCTCAATTCGGCCATCGCGATCGCCGGGTTCACCGCCCGCATCGTCGTGAGCCACTGCAGTCGTTCCTGGTGTGCGCCGTGCGTCCACACGTCGGTGCGATCGGACCGACGGACCAGCGTCGACCAGTCCGGGTTCTGCGCGGCGAGCCACTGGCCGCGGGAGCCCACCAGTCGGAGGATGCTCTCGCGGTGGGTGTCGTTCGTGCGGGCCACGGCCATCAGGTCGGCGACGAGATGATCCGGCGCTCGGTAATCCCGCTCGGCCGCGACCGCGAACCACTCGGTGAGCGTCCACGACTTGGCCGCGAGCAACTGCATCAGATGCGACGCGGACGCGGGCGGCAGCTGCAGCCTCGGATCGTCCTCGGCGGGTGCGGGCAGCACGCGAGCGGAGGCGGCGACTCCGCCGTCGTAGTACGCGTTCTCGAGCGCGGCGGCGCCGAGCAGAGTCTCCGCCGGATCACCGCTGAGTGCCTGTGCCAGTTCGCCGGTGGCCAGATCCTGGAACGACGGGGTGGACCGTGCCGTGCCGAGCAGGGCGGCGGACAGGAGTTCGCTCATCGCCGACTCCCCGCCGTCGCGGCCGAGGGCGTGCCGGCCCCGAGCGGGTACACGTCGCCGCGATCGAACACCGATACGGGAACCAGCGATTCGCTGGTCCACTCCCCGAACACGGTGACGGGCCGGCCGCCGGACATTCCGAGGAGCCGCCACAGGACCGGGTCTTCGCCGGACAGCGGCACCGCGCGCCCCTGCGCGTCGACGAGAAACCAGTGCCCGTCGTCAAATGTCGGGGTGACGCCGGTGAGCAGAGCCGGCCACGAGCGGACCCACGGGTCGGCTCCGACCGCGGCGGCGAAGTGGTCGAGAGCGGTGTCGATGTCGCTCGGTGCGACGGTGGTGAACGGTTCGGGGGCCTGGTGGGCGTCGCCGAACTGTGCCCGGAGCGGTGCGGCGCCGGGGTAGAAGTGCAGGGTCGCGTCGACGAGCGATCCGAGCGGCGGGACCACTGTCGAGAAGTTCGCGGAGCCGTGCGTGAAGTCCAGGAGGATCGCGCGGCGACCGTGGTCGCGGCCGATCAACCACACCTTGCGGGTGAAGAGGCGCTTCTCCTCGGTGGTCTGCATTCCCAGGACCATCCACCGGTCGCGGACTCCCGGCTCGCTGCGCACGCTGTCGGTGGCCACCGGGTATCCCACGTGCGAGCGCACCGACGCCTGCAGGGGTTCCGGTAGTTCGCTCAGACGGCGATGGGCGACGACGAGAAGGTGCAGCCTGGCGTACTCGCGGAGCAGCCGGTCCGGCCAGTCGGCTCGGGTGGCCACGACGATCGGCAGGCGACGCAGGGCGGACGCGACGCCGGGCGCCTGCGCGTCGACCATGCGGGCCGCGATGGCGTCGAACGCGGATGCCGAGATGTCGGCTGCGCCGAGCCCGCCGCGGATCTGGTCGGTGAGCCACAGGTCGAGTTCGTCGAGGCCCGCCGTCACCCGCTCGGCCCGGCGTTCGGTGGCCTTCGCACCGGTCGTCTTGATGGCCGCAGTCGCCGGCGCGGCTGCCCGCCCCGCCCTGCGGTTCAGCCAGTCCACCGCGAACGGGGGCGGTTCGGACTGATCCGGGACGCGGCCCCGCGACCAGATCAGCAGCAGGCCGAGCGCGTGTTTGCAGGGAAATTTCCGGCTCGGGCACGAGCAGTTGTACGCCGGGCCGGAGAGGTCGACGACCGATCGATAGGGGGTCTTGCCGCTGCCCTGGCACAGTCCCCAGAGCGCGCCGCCGTTGCTGCCGGTCGCCGACCACGAGGCCGACAGCCTTTCGGCGGCAGCGAGCGAGCCGGCATCGGGGGCGACCGATGCGACCTGTCCCTCCGGCCAAGGCGACGTCACTCCGCCACCGTAGGGGAGTTGTCCGACAGGAAGGGAGGAGGGTGCCCGGAATTGTCGGCCAACTTCGGTGTGGACGACGGCCTCCCGTGTCAAGCTGTCGTCAGGTACGACAGCGAGGGAGTGGGCCGGTGATACACGGAAGGTATTTCGAGTTCAAGGGTCGTCCCGCCGTGCGGTTCCGGTGCACGTACCCGTTTCCCGTCCAGAGGCTGTGGGAGGCGGTGTCCGAGCCGGACGAGCTCGCGCACTGGTTTCCGTCACGGGTTCGCATCGACACGTGCGCCGGTGGCGACATCGAGTTCTTCCCGGAACCGCACGGTGACCCCGAGACGGGGACGGTCCTCGTCTACGGCGGCCCGTACACGCTCGCGTTCACGTGGGGCGGGGACGAGATCCACTTCGAGGTCGAGCCGACCGCGGAAGGGTGCGCCCTGACGCTCGTCAACGTCCTCGAGGTCCGCAATACGGCGGCCAGGAACGCCGCCGGGTGGAGTGTCTGCCTCGCCGACCTCGACCGGCACCTCGACGGCTCCGGCGCGCCGGGTCACCGTGGAGATGCGTCCGCGGACTGGCGGCCGTTCTATCAGACCTATTTGGGGGAGGGGATGCCGTCCGGCGCGCAGATCCCCGGGGAGTCCGCCTGACCGTGGCCGGCGGCGGTCCGGCGTCGAGGGCGTTCGAACAGGCTCTCCACGTCCGACGCCGGCTCGTCCGGTTCCTCGACCGCGATGTTCCGGCCGGTTCTCAGCCACCCGTTCCGCAACGAAGATGTCAACCAGTTGTCCAGCGCGGCTTGGGTTTCGAACTTCAGCACGATCACGCAGACATCGGAGGTGCTGCTCTCCTTCAGCCATCCTCCGCCGAGGAATGCGGGAAACAGCCGGGCGAGGCCGAGTCCGGTCTGGATCCAGTCGGCGAACTCCTCGTCGCAGCCGGGAAGGACCCGGCGGACGATGGTCGTCGTGACAGACGCATCCACAGGCCCGCCTGTTCCGGCGCCGTCGGCCACGTGCTCCATCGTTTCCTACCTCGGTTCCCGCTCACCCCCATGACACGTGCCACCTCAAACTACCAGCGGATACGACGTCACAGGTCGTAGAAGGGTGCGGCGTACCTGAACGTGCCGGTGATGCTCGGATCCCAGCGTGCAAGCGGGCGGACCTGGAAGTGGGACGACCACGACGGCTGGTCCGGCTCGATCCCGACCGACGTTCCGGAGACGAAGCCGAATCGCGGGTAGTAGTCGAGGTGACCGAGCAGTGCCACCAGTGGTTCGTCCCTGGCATCGGCACCGCCGAGCGCGGCGTGCATCAGTGCCGAACCCACGCCGTCGCGCTGGAGGCCGGGGAGTACTCCGATCGGGCCGAGCGCGAGTACGTCCGTGGAGTCGACGGTCGCGCGGGTCAGGCACACGTGGCCGGCGACGGACCCCGCCAGTTCGGCGACGAGGGACAGCTGCGGAATCCACGAGTCGCTCGACCGCAACCGGGTCACGAGGTCGACCTCGACGGGAGTGTCGCCGTCGAAGGCCTGCCGGTGCACCTCCGCCACCGCGTCGATGTCGGCCGGATTCTCGCGTCTGATCAGCATGCGGACAGAGTGCATCGACGGGCCCGCGGCCGCAACGGATTTCTGACGGCGCCCGTTGTCCGGCCGGTAGCCGCGGACGGAAAGCGTTCTCCAATTGTGACCGTGTGACGTTTCCGGCCGAAGGAATTTCCGAAGCGTCAATAGCAGTATGGGCAGAACGTGAGTCGAGCAAAGGACAACGGGAATCGAGGTGCAGGTGGTCGAGGCCAGAGTGGTCGGATACAGTTGCGGTGTGCAACACAACGAGGTCGAGTCGGTGGAAACGCCCGCATCGGGCGTGGTGGCCGTCCACGACGAACTCGTCCGCCTCGTCCGTCAACTGGTTGCTGGTGACCGTCCTCCCGTCGGATCCCCGACGTTCGCTCAACATTCGCTGCTCTCTTTCGTCGCTCGCAATCCGGGATGCCGGGCCACCCAGATCTCGGACGCATTCGGCGTGCACCGCTCCACGGTGTCGCGTCAACTCCGGGGCTGCATCGACGAGGGATGGGTGCACGCAGAGCCGGGGCCGCTCCGCAGCGGTCACCCGCTGAGCCTCACGGACGGCGGCGTCGCGGTGCTGGCCGGCGCCGACGCACGTCGGGTGGAGGAAGTCCGCGACCGGGTGGCCGCGTGGTCGGACAGTGAAATCGCCGCGTTCGCCCGGCACCTCCGGAAATTCCGCCAGGGCGGCGACACAGACCACGACAGCATCGGAGACGACACCCGTGCGTGAGTACACCAGCGCCCCGACGTTCACCGTCTCCGACCACGAGAACGCCGTGCTGAGGGTATTCGCGCACGCCGAGAGCTACCCGGATCGGGTGATGTACACGCGTCCGGAGTCCGGGGGGTGGGTCGACGTGACGGCCAAGGACTTCGGCGCGCTCGTCATCGGGGTCGCGAAGGGGTTGATCGCCAACGGTGTCCAGCCCGGCGACCGCGTGGCACTGCTGTCGTCGACGAGATTCGAATGGTCGCTGCTCGACTACGCGATCTGGGCGGCGGGCGCCGCGTCCGTTCCGATCTACGACTCGTCCTCGCACGACCAGATCCGGTGGATCATCGAGGATTCGGGGGCTGTCGCCGCGCTCGTGGAGACTCCGGCCCACGCGTCGAGCTTCGAAGGCGACGGCATCCCCTACACGCTGAAGCGCATCCTCACCATCGACGAGGACGCGGTGGGCACGCTCATCAGGGACGGATTGTCGATCGACGATTCCGAGGTGTTCAAACGCGTGGTGGCGCTGACCGCCAACGATCCCGCCTCGCTCGTGTACACGTCCGGGACCACGGGGCGTCCCAAGGGCTGCATTCTCACACACCGGAACTTCCTGTCGGAGGTGCGGGCGTTGCTCGCGGCGCCGATCGGTGACGTCGCCCGGCCGGGCAACCGCGTCCTGACGTTCCTTCCGCTGGCACACGTGCTGGCGCGCGCGGTGTCGCTCGCGATGTTCGAGGCCGGCGCGACGCAGGCGCACTGGTCCGACTTCGGCACGGTCACGGGGGAATTCGAACGCTTCCGGCCCAACGCCATTCTCGGAGTTCCCCGCGTGTTCGAGAAGGTGCGGGACGGTGCGGCGCGCAAGGCGGCGTCGGCAGGCGGCCTGCAGAAGCGGATCTTCGACTTCGCCGAGGCCACGGCGGTGGCGTACAGCGAGGCGCAGGACACGGGTGGTCCGTCGCTGCGGCTCCGGCTCGAGCGTGCGCTCGCCGACAAGCTCGTCTACGCGAAACTCCGTGCCGCCCTGGGCGGCGACTGCTGGTGGGCGATCTCGGGTGGCGGGGCCCTCATCCCGAGGCTCGGTCACTTCTTCCGCGGCATGGGAGTTCCGGTCTACGAGGGTTACGGTCTCACCGAATCGACTGCCGCACACTGCGTGAACGTGCCCGGCGCCCAGAAGATCGGGACGGTCGGTCAGCCCCTGGGCGGCAACAGCGTGCGGATCGCCGAAGACGGTGAGATCCAACTGCGTGGCGGCGTCGTGTTCGGCGGCTACTGGCGCAACGAACACGCCACGCGGGACGTGCTGGACGACGGGTGGTTCCGCACCGGCGATCTCGGCGACCTGGACGACGAGGGTTACCTGACCATCACCGGCCGCAAGAAGGATCTGCTGATCACCGCCGGCGGCAAGAATGTGTCGCCGGGGCCCCTCGAAGACCGGCTGCGCTCGCACACTCTCGTCTCGCAGGCGGTGGTGGTGGGAGACGGCCGCCCGTTCATCGGTGCCCTGCTGACCGTCGATCCGCAGGAATTCGACAAGTGGAAGTCCACGCACGGCAAGCCGTCCGACGCCACGGTGGCGGACCTGCGCGACGACGAGGAGCTGCGCGGGGATCTGCAGGACGCGGTGGACGACGCGAACACCACCGTGTCGCACACGGAGTCGATCAAACGGTTCGTCGTCCTCGGCGGCGACCTCACGGAGGCCGACGGGGAACTGACCGCCACCCTGAAGATCAAGCGTCCCGTGGTGACCGAGCGCTTCGCCGACGACATCGCGAGCCTGTACCGGCGGGGCTGACCCGTTACGGTGGCGGCATGACAACAGCTTTCGTTCTGTCGGGTGGGGCGAGCCTCGGGGCCATCGAGGTCGGCATGTTGCAGACCCTGATCGGCAGGGGACTTCGGCCGGACCTCATCGTCGGCACGTCCGTCGGCGCGCTCAACGGTGCCTGGCTCGCCGGCGGCTCCTCCGACGCGGATCTTCGTGAACTGGCCGATCTGTGGCGCGGGCTGAAGCGCAGCGCGGTGTTTCCCACCGGATTGCTCACCGGGTTCACCGGCTTCGTCGGGCTCGGGAACCATCTCGTGTCGAACCGGGCCATCAAGCGGTTGTTGGAGAAGCATCTCCGGTTCGAGCGGATGGAGGACGCACCCATTCCGCTGCACGTCATCGCCGCCGACGTGCTGACCGGCAAGGACGTCCGGTTGTCGACGGGGCCTGCCGTCGACGCCGTCACCGCCAGCGCGGCGTTGCCGGGCATCCTCCCACCGGTGGTGATCGACGGCCGGGCGCTGATGGACGGTGGCGTCGTCAACAACACCCCCATCTCCCACGCGATCGAGCTGGGGGCCACCACCGTGTGGGTACTCCCCACCGGATATGCGTGCACGCTGTCCAAGGTCCCCGGAAGTGCCCTGGGCATGGGGCTGCTCGGTGTGACCCTCGCGATCAATCAGCGGCTTGCCCTCGACATCGAGCGGTACGAGAGTGCCGCAGACATCCGGGTGGTGCCCCCGCTGTGCCCGCTGGACACGAGTCCCGCCGACTTCGGCGATGCCGACGAGCTGATCACGCGGGCTCGGGAGCAGACCGCGAAGTGGCTCGACGAGGCGCGGGTCGTCGCGGTCGGTCAGGCCGATCTGCTGCTGCCGCACGTGCACGGATAACCGTCAGCGGCACCCCGCGGGCGCCGGCACCCCGGCCAGGCGCTCGTCGATCCAGCGCACCACCTCGGGCAGCGCGACCACGGCCGCGGTGAGGTGCTCGCCGAACTGCGGGGCGTAGGTGACGTCGCCGCCGCCGCGGCACCACTCCCGCTGCAGAGCGATCACCCCTTCCTCCGGAATCCACTCGTCGCCGAGGAACACCCGCGACGACCCGTGATAGAGCAGCACCGGCGTGGCCGGGGTGAGCGCGCCCATCCTGTTCTCGGCGACCACCGTTCGTGCCGTGGGGGAGTCGAACGGGTCGGGTACGGACGCGAACAGTTCGGCGGGAAGCGAGGCGATACCGGTCGGGGCGAGAGCCAGGATGCACTGATCCTTCAGCGGGGACGTCGCCAGCAGCACGCCGAGCGGATTCGCCAGTGTCAGCATCTCCGGATACTCGCGGGCGAGCCCGAGGACGGCCGACAGGTACAGGCCCGAACCGAGCTGGCCGTTCATTGTCCTGCGCAGCAAACCGAAATCGGTGGGGATCCCGCCCGCGGCGGCGCCGGCGAGTTCGACGTCCGGCGCGTACGACGGCTGCAGTTGCGCTGCCCAGCCGGTGGCGATCGCACCACCGCTGTATCCGGTGGCGACGACCGGACTGTTCGAGAGCCCGAGGCCGGGCAGACGCTTCATGCCGCGGATACTGTCGAGCACGGCGTGACCGGCCATTCGTCCGGCGCTGTACGCCATCCGCGGTCCCTGGTGATCGGGCACGAGCACCGCGTAGTTCTTCGCGAGGAACAACGCCAGCACCGGCGGGATGTCCAGGTCCAGTGTCTGCCCGTCGTGCACCATCTTGTAGGACGGGGTGCACCGGGCGCCCAGTGAGTCGATGGGCATGTTGTAGTCGACCACCGGCCTCGGTCCCGGTGCCGTCCACTCTGCGGTCGGCACGAGGACCGTCGCGGTCACCGGCACGGGACGGTCCTTGGAATCGTTGGAGCGCACCATGATCTGGTGGGCCCGGTGCGGCACCAGCACATTCGGGAACGCGCGGAGCGTCACCCGCCGTGAGCGGATTATCTCGCCGGCGCCGAACTCCGCGACGTTCGGCGGCCACGTGAAGAAGTCGTCGTCCAGGATGGGGGTCGGGAGAATGGATTCGGGCCCGAGGGGCTGGGCCGACACACGTGGGGGGTGGGCGCAGACATACGCGGCCGCGCAGGTGGAGAGTGCCATCAGGACCACTGCACGAAACAGCTTCATCGCTACCACCGCCTGAGGTAACTGTCCCAGAATGTAACTGTAACTTCAGTAACATCATCGCAGATCGACACGGGTACAGCGGTGGTTTGTTTTCGCCGCAGGGTGGTTACTGTGTGTGCATGGCGGTCACCGTGGAGCGGGCAGTACTCGAGCAGGCTGAAGACATCGTTCAGATGCACTGGGACGCTGAGGATTGGATCCTGGCCAGGGAACTCGACGCACCCGCCCGGGGTGAGGTGTCGCTCGCCGACGTTCGTGAACAGATCGAGTTCGGAGAATGGCGTGTCGCGCTGTTCGCGGGGATCGTGGTCGGGGCGCTGCGGGTGCTGCGAACCGACCCGGACGTGTGGATCGAGGACGACATTCCGGCCGCCTACGTGGCCCGCGTCATGACCGACCGCCGGCACGCCAGCGCGGGACTCGGCGCCCAGTTGCTCCGGTGGGTCGACGAGCACGCCCGCTCCGAGGACGCGTCCGTCGTCCGGCTCGAGTGCGTCGAAACCAACGCCCGGCTACGCGACTACTACGAGGAGCAGGGTTTCTTCCTGGTGGGTCGCAGGGACTTCGAGGTGGAGTGGCCGAGCGTCGTGCTCATGGAGAAATCCCTGCGCTGACCGTTCACAGCGGGTCGAGAATCCGGTGCAGGAATTGTCGCAGTCTCGGCCCGGTCGGATTGGCGAGTACGTCTTTCGGTGTGCCGCGTTCGAGTACGACACCGTTGTCGACGAACAACACCTGGTCGGCCACCTGCTGCGCGAACCGGATCTCGTGGGTGACGATCACCATCGTCCAGCCCTCGGTCGCGAGATCCCGGATCACCCGCAACACCTCGCCGACCAGTTCGGGGTCGAGTGCGGACGTGGGCTCGTCGAACAACATCAGTTTCGGTTTCAGGGCGAGTGCCCGGGCGATACCGACCCTCTGCTGCTGACCGCCCGACAGCTGATACGGGTACTGGTCCGCCTTCTCCGCCAGGCCGACCTGGGTGAGCAGCCGCATCGCGTCCGCGCGCGCCTCGCCCTTGGGTCGTTTCTGCACCACGATCGGTCCCTCGGTGACGTTCTGGATCACCGTCTTGTGCGGAAACAGGTTGTGGGCCTGGAACACCATGCCGCTCTGCCCGCGGAACCTGGCCAGCGTCGACCGGTCCACCTTGGCACCGAAGTCCACGGACACGTCGCCGATGGAGATCGTCCCGCGGTCCGCCACATCCAGGGCGTTGAGGGTGCGCAACACCGTCGTCTTGCCGGAGCCCGACGGCCCGATGATGACGGTCACCGTTCCCGCCCCGACGTCGAAGCTGATGTCGCGCAGGACGTGATGGTCGCCGAACGACTTCTCGACGCCGGATACCTGAAGCAGGGGAGGGGTGTCGGTCATCGGGCCACATACCTGTCGAGTCGGGCTTCGAGCCGGCCCTGGATGGCCGACAGGAAGATGCAGATCACCCAGTAGTACAGAGCAGCGACGCTGTAGAGGGCGAAGAAGTCGAAGGTGGGCGCGGCCGCGAGCTGGGCGACGCGCAGCAGTTCGGTCACCAGGATCGTCGACGCCAGCGACGTGTCCTTCACCAGTGAGATCAGTGTGTTGGACAGCGGCGGAACGGCCACCCGCGCGGCCTGCGGCAGCACGATCCGCTGCAGTGTGGTGCTGTAGCCCATGCCGATGGTCTGCGCGGCTTCCCACTGCCCCTTGGGGATCGACAGGATCGCCGACCGGATCACCTCGGCGGCGTACCCGCCGACGTTGAGGCTGAAGGCGATCACGGCCGCCGGGAAGGGGTCGAGAACCACGCCGAACTGCGGCAGCGCGTAGAACACGATGAACAGCTGCACCAGGAGCGGCGTGCCGCGGATGATGGAGACGTAGAACCGGGCGATCACCGACAGCGGTCTCATCGACGAGATCCGGGCGAGCGCCACCAGCAACGCGATGACGAGCCCGATGGTGAAGCTGATGATCGTCAGCGGAATCGTCATGGTGACCGTGGCCTTCAGCATCGGCCACAGGTTGTCCAGGATCAGCTGGACTGTTGCGTCGTCCACAGGCCGTCTCTCAGTTGGTCGGCGCCGAGACGTCGGTGCCGAAGTACTTCTGCGAGATCTGGGCGAGCGTTCCGTCGGCGCGCAGTTCGTCCAGGGCCTTGTCGATGTCGGGCATCAGGCCGCTGTCCTTGCGGGCCGCGAACGCCTGCTCGCTCGTGTCACCGGTCTCGGCGGCCACCTTCACACCGGTGTCGCTCGTCTGCTTCTGGTATTCGGCGACGGCCAGATTGTCGTTGACGGTGGCGTCGACGCGGCCGTCCTTGAGCAGCGTGATGGCCTGCACGAAGCCCTCGACGGATTCGACGTTCGCGCCCGCGTCCCGGGCGACCTGTGCCCAGTTGCTCGTCGCCGACTGCGCCGTCGTCTTGCCGTTCAGGTCGGCGAGCGAGGTGATCGAGTTGTCGTCGGCGCGGGTGACGATCACACCCTCGGAGTAGGTGTACGGCGTCGACAGGTCGTACTTCTGGGTGCGTTCGTCGTTGACGGTCACCTGGTTGGCGACGAGGTCGTAGCGTTTCGCTTCGAGGCCCGCGAAGATCGAATCCCACGGGGTCTGCGTGAACTCGACGGAGACGCCGAGTTTGTCGCCGACCGCGCGGATGACATCCACGTCGTACCCGGTGAGCTGACCGTCGGGGCCCTGGTAGCTGAACGGTGTGTACGTGCCCTCGGTGCCGACCTTCAGGACCCCGGCCTCGCGAACCTGGTCGATGACCGGCCCCGAGTCGGAGTTCCCACACCCCGCCAGCGACAGCGCGGTCAGGACGGTGATCAGGACGGCCGGAAGTGTGCGTCGCACGGGGTTCCTCCTCTGTCGGCGGATCAGCTAACCGTACTGGTCGAACGCTACCCGGATAGGATCTTCCGAGTCCCCTCAGGAAGAAGGATTGTCTCGCCGTGCCCACTCTCGCTCTCCGACGGCCGGTGTGGCTGCATCCGACGGTGTTTCGTATCGAGTCGTTGTCCGCGCTCGTCGTGGCGATGGCCCTCATCCCGGAGGCGTTGTCGTTCTCCATCATCGTGGGTGTCGATCCGCGGGTGGGCTTGTTCACCGCCGCGATCATGGCGATGACCATCGCGTTCACCGGCGGCCGTCCCGCGATGATCTCCGCGGCCACCGGTTCGGTGTCGCTGGTGCTGGCCCCGCTCATGGCGTCACACGGATTGCAGTACCTCATTGCGGCCGTCTTCCTCGGCGGTGCGATGCAGATCCTCCTCGCCGTCCTCGGGGTCGCGCGGCTCATGCGGTTCCTGCCTCGCAGTGTGATGGTCGGGTTCTGCAACGCGTTGGGAATCCTCATCTTCGTTCACCAGTTCCCGTATCTGACGAACGTGCCGTGGGCGGTGTACGCGCTCCTCGCGGCCGGCCTGGCGCTGCTCGTGTGGATCCCGAAGCTGACCACGGCGGTGCCCGCCCCGCTGCTGGTGATCGTCGGGCTCACCGCGTTCACCGTCCTCGCCGGTGTCGCGGTGCCCACCGTCGGCGACCAGGGTGAACTGCCCGACGGGCTGCCGACTCTGATCGGGCTGCCGGACGTTCCGCTCACGGTCGACACCCTGAAGATCATCGCGCCGTTCGCGCTGGCGATGGCCGTCGTCGGACTGCTCGAATCGTTGATGAGCGCCAAACTGGTGGACTCCGTCACCGACACGCATTCGGACAAGACGCGGGAGTCGTGGGGGCAGGGTGTCGCGAACATCGTCACCGGGCTCTTCGGCGGCATGGGCGGGTGCGCACTGATCGGGCAGACCATCATCAACGTCAAGACCGGCGGCGCGCGAACCCGGTTGTCGACGTTCCTGTCCGGTGCGTTTCTGCTGATTCTCGTGGTCGGGCTCGGCGACGTGGTGGGGACCATTCCGATGGCGGCGCTCGTCGCCGTGATGGTGCTGGTGGCCGCCACGACCTTCGACTGGCACAGCGTCCGCACGCTCCGGCGGATGCCGCTGAGCGAGACGATGGTGATGCTCAGCACCGTGGCGGGCACCCTGGCCACCGACAATCTCGCGATCGGTGTGGGTGTCGGCGTGCTGGTGGCGATGGTTCTGTTCGCGCGCCGGGTGGCTCACATGGTGGACGTGCGCGGCGAACTCGACGGCGACGTGAAGACGTACCGGGTGAGCGGTCAGCTCTTCTTCGCCTCGTCCAACGATCTCGTGTTCTCGTTCGACTACGCGGACGACCCCGGCCGCGTCGTGATCGATCTGTCGGGCGCCACCATCTGGGACGCGTCCACCGTGGCCGCGCTCGACGGCATCACCACCAAGTACGCGAGTCGCGGCACCGACGTCACGGTGGAGGGCCTGAATCCGGTCAGCGAGGAGCGGTACCGCAGGCTGACCGGCCGGCTGGGCGACTAACCGGCAGTTTCCCGCAGGTACGCGAGGTCCTCGGCCAGCCCCTCCGCCGGCGTCTCGAGGACGACGGGCGCATCGGCGGTTCGCACGACCTCGGCGAGCAGTTCGGCGTCGATGGTTCCGTCGGCGAGGTTGGCGTGCCGGTCGCGGGCCGAGTTGAACTCGTCGCGGGAGTTGTTGAGGTGCACCAGGTCGATGCGCCCCGTGATGGCCTTGATGCGTTCGACGACACCCACCAGTTCCTCACCACCCGCCCACGCATGACAGGTGTCGAGGCAGAATCCGGCGCCGAAATCACCGACCTCCTGCCACAGCCGGTCGATGGCGTCGAAGTGCCGTGCCATCGCGAAGTCGCCGCCCGCCGTGTTCTCGATGAGGATGGGGACGGGGAATCCGCCCTTGTCGGCCTGGCGTTCGAACAGTTTGCGCCAGTTGATGATCCCCGCGTTCACGTCCTCGCCGTCGCGGACGTGCCCGCCGTGGACCACCAGCCCGAACGCGCCGATGTCGGCGGCGGCCTGGGCCTGCTGCGCGACGGCGTTGCGGGACGGCATCCGGAGCCGGTTGTTGAGGCTGGCCACGTTGATCACGTACGACGAGTGCACGACGACGTCGATGGGGCTGTTCCGGATCTCGTCGGTCCGCGGATGCGCGGGCGGTTTCTCCCACTTCTGTGGGTCCGTGAGGAACATCTGAATGACGTCGGCGCCGAGCCGTTCGCCGTATCCGATCGGATCGTCGTCCTGGCGGACGTGTGCTCCTATGCGCATGTATCCAGGGTAGGGGGTGGGTGTGTCAACAAACCTTGTGCTTGTCATCGCAGGCTTACGACCGGTGTAGGTCACATTTCGGACCTTCTCGCACCTTAAGCTTGCATTCGCAATCATAGGCATGGACTTCGGGGCAGAATCGGCGCACACTGGCGTTAAGCATCCGTCGACAAGCATTGCACTGATCAGGGAGGCTTCAATGGCAACCCCACGCCGCCGCGAGCGTACCGAGACCGGCGGGATCGCCGACGGGTTCGTGGCGCGCCGACATCAGCTCGGGCTCACGCAGGCGGAGCTTGCCGACCTGGCCGGGGTGTCGAGGTCGAGTGTGCAGTCGATCGAATCGGGTCGGGGAACCGTCCAACTTGATCTCGTCGACGCCGTCGCGGACGCGATGGGATGCCGTCTGACACTCGTCACCCGCTCGGGTGTGGAGGTGGCGTCCTGATGGTCGAGAACCTCAGCAGCGTCGACCGCGCAGATGTCTACAAGGGTGAGCGCCTCGCGGGCAGTCTCGTGCGGGAGGGCGGTGACGTCGTCTTCCGCTATGACACCGCGTACCTGCAGGACCCCGGCGCCCCGCAGGTCGCATGGACGATCCCCACGTCGTCGACCGACGTGCGCGCGAGTGGGGGCAGCGTCCCGCCGTTCTTCGCGGGTCTCCTCCCCGAAGGGATCAGGCTGCGGGGCGCGGTGGCGGCCACCAAGACGTCCGAGGACGATCACCTCACGATCCTGATGGCGGTCGGGGCCGACACGATCGGCGACGTGCGCGTACTGCCCGCGGGGGTGCCGCCGCCCGAGACCGCACCGGTGTTCGACCCCGACGCGGTCGAGCGCCAGGACCTGCGGGCGCTGTTCGAGCACATGTCGGGGCACGAGGCGGTGAAGCTGGACCCCACCTCGCTGCCCGGTGTCCAGGCGAAGGTGTCGGCTCAGATGTACTCGACACCGATCGCGACCGAGAAGGGTCCCGCCATCCTCAAACTCTCACCACCGCAGGGGTATCCGCAGTTGGTCGAGAACGAGCACTTCTTCATGGGACTCGCCGCGCAGTGCGGGTTGCCCGTCGCCGACCACCAGCTGGTACGCGATGGGAAGGGCAATGCCGGTCTGCTCGTCGCCCGGTTCGACCGGCGCGTCGATTCGGCCGGCCGCGTCATCCGCACACCCCAGGAGGACGCGTGCCAGGTGATGGGAATGTTCCCCGCCGCCAAGTACCGGCTGAAGACCGAGAGTGTGATCACCGCACTCGCCGGCGTGTGTGAGCGCGGTGGCGGTTCGGCGCGGGTGGCCACCCTGGAACTGCTTCGGCTGGTCGCCTATTCGTACGCGATCGGCAACGGCGACCTGCACGGCAAGAACTTCTCGGTGCAGCTCGCCGAATCCGGCCTGTGGAGTGTCACACCCGCCTACGACCTCCTGTGCACCCAGCCGTACCTCGCATGGCGCGACCCGATGGCGCTCGACTTCTACGGCAAGGCGAACAAGCTGACGCGCAGGCACCTCGTCGAATCCGGTGGGCGGCTCGGTGTTCCCGAACGCGCGGTCACCAGAATGCTCGACGGCGTTCGCAAGGGCATCGGGCGCGGCATCGGGGAGATCGAGACGATCGGCTTCACCGCGAAGGAGAACGCCCAGCTGCGCACGATGATGGAACGGCGCTCGGACGAACTGGGCTGACCGCCTCACCACACTCGAAACGCGCTGTCCGAGAGCGTGAATCCGTGGCCCGCATCGCTGCGGCACGAGACCCCGGACGTCTCGTCGACGAGACACGTCAGGTCATTCACCTGCAACGCGGTGCCGTACGACAGTGCGGGGGCGGCGGATCCGTCGAGAGGGTAGTACCGGGGATCGCCGGCGCTGGCGAACTCACCGGGGCGTCCACCGGTGACCTCGATCGCGTTGGGTGTCACCGGGGTGCCGGACGCACCGGACCCCGGAACCTTCGGCGCCGACGCCGGCATCGGGCCGTGACAGCCGGCGGTCGGGACGTCGCCGCCGGTGAGGATCGCGCAGTGGAACTTGGTGCTCGGCGTCGTGAAGTAATAGCTCCCCTCCGCGGTGCCGGCAAATGTCTGCGGGTTTGCCTGGGCAGGGGTGTTCGTGGTGGTAGTCGTCCTGGTCGTGGGGCTCGTCGTGCTCGTAGGGGTAGTGGTGGTCGTCTTCGGTGCGGTCGTCACACTCGGGGTGGTCGCGGGCCCCGCGACGGCGCCGGTCTCGGGGGAGCCGTCGACCGAGCGACCGCAACCGGCCACCACCAACGCCGTCGCGAACAGAAGTACCGCACGCACCGTGAAGGTCATGAGGGAGAGCCTAGAACCGCAGGCGGCCTCGAGCGGTCGCGGCGCGTCGGACGAAATTCTGGGACAGTGGTGAGCAGCGAACTGCCAGGAGGTCCGATGTCGGAAAGCACCCAGTACGAGGAGCGGCGCGCACGCATCTCCCTGCAGGTCCGCCAGTGGTGCGAACGATCCGCGATCACGGGCACGCACGCCCCGTTGTCGGACGCCGCTGCTGTGCTGATCGCCGCCGGACACCTCGATTTGCCCACCCGGCAGGTACTCACCAACCGGCGTCGCGCGGGCCGCACCATCCCGTCGATCCGGGGCTTCGGGGCGCTGCGTCTGCTGACGGACGAGTACCACCAGGTGGCGCGCCGCGCCGACAGCCTGCGTCCCGGACCGGCCCAATTGCTGTTCAAGTACCGCGCCACCGAACTGGGCCGCAGGCTGCAGTCATATCGGTCTGCGGTGGTGATGTCGCCGGCGCACTACGGCAACGGTGTCCGGGCGATGCGTCGGGATCGGCGCGAGGGTGTCCATCTCGACCTCGAACAGCGTGAGGCGCTGTTCCAGGCGCTGCAACGCACACCGGCGCCGATCGCCGGTACCGCGCTCGAACGTGCAGGCAACTATGCCCGCGGCACCGCGGCGGAACGACTCGGCCAGGCGGCCGAGAACACCCCGATGGCCGCAGTCGGACGACGTGTCGCCGACGCCATCGGCAAGGGCGTCGATCTCGACAACGACAGATTCGCCGACTTGTACGACACCCTGCTCTACCTGGCGGGGATGCTCTTCGACAGGATCGACGGTTCCGCAGTCTGGCATTCGGAGCACTTCGCGATCCAGCGGTACCAACTCGACCTCGCCGAAGAATTGACACAGATCGCCGTCGACACCGTGGCGCTGCGCGGAATCCGGACCGAACTCGACGAAGCACTGCGCGCCACCCATTCCGACACGGCCCGTGAACAGATCGAGGCCCGGCAGAACGCGCTGAAGCCGGTGTGGGATCAACTGGTCGACCGCGTCGCCGCACTCGCACGAATCGGCGACCTGCTGTCCCGAGCCGAGGTGCAACTGCGATCAGTGCTGGCCGTCAACCGGGCGATGAGTCTCGACAGCCGCATCGACGAACTCATCGCACGTTCCGGCGACCGCGAGTTGTCGGCGGAGAACACCCATCACGTCGGCGATCAGTTCGGCGGGGTGGAGGAACTGATGCTCACCTACCAGTCGACGCTGTACGGCGACATCGCCGAACTCACGTCCTGGTCAGGTGGGAACAAGTGACATTCACCGCGCTGGGAGATGAATCGTTCGTCTCCCTCACCACGTTCCGCCGGTCCGGGGAGCCCGTGTCGACGCCGGTCTGGATCGCGCGCGACGGCGACGATCTCATCGTCATTACCCCGGCGGACAGCGGAAAGGTGAAGCGGCTACGCAACAACCCGAGCGTCGAACTTCGCCCATGTTCCCGGCGGGGAAAAGTGGACGCCGGGGTCGACTCGGTCGCCGCAGTGGCCGAGATCGTCACCGACGAGTCCACCAGCCGAAGGATGGCCGACACCATCCGGGACGAGTACGGGCTCGAATACCGGATCGTGATGTTCGTCGAACGAATGCTCGCGCGTCGGCAGAAGCCGCGGGTGCTGTTACGGATCACCCCGGCGACCGAGAGGGTAATCGCCACCTCATGACGCGCGCAGGTGCGCCGGGGTCGGGAGCGGCGGCGCGGTTGATCGGTAGTGGTGCCCGGTCGGGGTGCCGACGTCGATGAGGTGGGTGCGGCCGGGCCGGCCGACCGGGCGGGCCGTCCAGCCCGGCGCTTCCTTCGCAGAGTTGCAGGCCTCGCAGAGGCCGGACCCGTTGTGCACGCTGGTCGCCCCTTGCTTTCGGCGTGAGCGGATGTGGTCGTGATGCCGGATCGGTGCATCGCACGACGGAGTGCGGCACGTCCGATCCCGGAGATCGATCAGCTTCCTCAGGCCCTTCGGGAACGTACGGGACTGCGATTCCATCGCCGTCAGCGCACCCGACTGCGGGCAGGAATACACCCGCTGCAGCGACGTCTCGGTGCCACTATCGACGGCGTCGGCTACCAACTGCCGAGCGATACCCGCCGACACCGGCCCGAATCCCTGTAGCTGCGCGGCCTCGTGACCACCGGCCAGCAAGGTCTCGTCGGAGAGCACCAGATTCACCGCCACTGGAACACCAATAGCAGCAGCCCGCCCAGTGCCACGCTCGAACATCAGATCCACCATGAGCTGATTGCGGGTGCGGCCGCCGCTGTTGCCGGTCGCGATGAGGCTGTCCGCGTCCCGACCCAGGGTCGTCTGCAGGCAGACGGCCTGCTTGACCGGCATCAGCACACTCAGGTAGGCCATCGAATCAGGGGCGGGCCGTGTCGTGACGCGCCGTTCCGACACCGCTTTGCGATGCCTTCGGACCACCGCGGCGGCGTCGAGTTCGACCGCCAACGCTTTCGCCCGGGCGATCAGACCGCGGTCGCCGACGCCGTCGAGAGTGGCCGGGTCCGAGCACAACCGGCGGTCGACGATTCCCCGATCTGCCGCGGACAGGCACGCTGTTTCCCGCACGAGCAGGGTCGCACGCCATTCGTTCAACCGGCCGGTCTGCAACATGGCCAGAGTGTGGGGCATCTCGTGCACCAGAGCCTGCGCGAACCCCAGATGCCGGCCGCCCCGATTGGGGGACTCCCTGCGTGCCAAGGCGATTTGCGACGCAATACCCCGACCCCACTCGGACTGCGGAAGTCGCCGAGCCCTGCGGTCGGCACGGATATTCGTCGCGACGTCGTCGGTGATCACCGCCTGCACCGCGCACCCGACCGACTTCAACGTCTCGATCGCATCGAGCAAATCGATGCCCAGTCCCGGATCGCCGTCGGCAGAAACCACACGCAACCGCGCGGTGAACGCACGCAATTCGTCCAGAGCCGGTGCCAGTTCCCCCACAATCAACCTCCCCCAAGGCCGTTCGAATATGTGTTCGATTCTACCAATCATGTTCGACTGGGGCAATACTCGGCGGATCCGGTCTACGGTGGGCGTGAGAAGTCTCGTCGACAGAGATGTGGGGGCCGAGAGCGATGACCGATGACGCCGCTCTGCAACGTGCGGTCGTGAACGAGTTCACGGCACTGGCCGATCTGCTCGACGGGATCTCGGAGGCGGAGTGGGACACACCGTCGCTGTGCGAGGGTTGGCGGGTTCGCGAAGTGATCGCGCATCTCACCATGGCGGCGCGCTACTCCGAGGAACAGTTTATGGCGCGCCTGCGTGAGTGCGAGTTCGATTTCACCCGGTTGTCCAACGAGATCGCCCGTAGCGACGCCGAATTGGCATCAGCGGAACTCGTCGCCAACCTGCGCTCGGACATCATGCGCCGCTGGACCCCACCGGGCGGCGGATACCACGGCGCTCTCAACCATGTGGTGATCCACGGACTCGACGCGACGGTCCCGCTCGGGGTTCCGCGCCGTGTACCCGAGGCGGCGATCCGCATCGTCCTCAACGACCTCACGGCGGGTGGTGGGCACTCGAATTTCGGCGTCGGCATCGAGGGTCGCCGCCTGCGGGCCACGGACCTCGACTGGTCGTATGGATCGGGCGCCGAATTGCGCGGAGTGGGCGAGGATCTCGCACTGATGATCTGCGGCCGTACGCTTCCGGCAGGACGGGTCGAGGGCGATCCGTTGTGATCTGGTTCAGATCCCCGGAATGAAGCCCGGGTAGACGAAGTGCCCGGGGCCTCCGCCGGGGAGGGTGGCGCCGAGGGATCCGGGGAAGTCCATGGACAACTTGACGAGTTTGTGTGGTTGCCCGTTCTGGTCGGCTTGCCAGCAATCGAGCAGCACGCCGTGGAATCCGGTGCAGACGATGCGGTTGGCGGTTCCGAACGGCGAGGTGAGCCGATTTGCGCTGACCAACGGATTCCAATAGTCGACGTCGGTCGGGGTGAGGAAGTTCTGGTTGTCGAACGGCGCGACCGGACTGGGCTCGGTGGGCACCGGCGGCCATTCGTCGGCGGCGGCCACACCGGCGCTCCCGATAAGGGCGGCGGCGGCGACGGCCACGGTGGCGGTGATCTGTGCGAATCGGCGAGTAGCGGTAGTCATCTCCACTAGGCCACAGTAAACCGGCGGCCGTTTCTACGTCCGCAAACCGGGATGACGGCTGGCCAGGACGGGGACGAGGAGCTTGTTCGGCGCGAGGTGGGCGAACACGGAAGCCGCCCGGTTCGCGAGGCCGGGGATGGCGATCATGTGCCCCTTGTCGAGGCCGTCGATTCCGGTCCTGGCCACGGATTCGGGGCTTTCCCACATGAAGCTCGGCAGTGCGGCCTCGGCGTCTTCCTTCGCGAAGCCGGCTGTCTCACCGAAACCGGTGTCCACCGGCCCGGGGCAGAGGGCAGTCGCCGTGACGCCGGTGCCTTTCAGTTCGCCGGTCAGGCTCTCGGTGTAGGACAGGACGAATGCCTTGCCTGCGGCGTAGGCAGCTTGTCCGGGCAGCGGCTGGAACGCGGCAGTGGAGGCGACGTTGAGGACGGCTCCTCGGCGTCGTTGCACCATGCCGGGCAGGGCGCGGCTGCACAGGTCGGCGACGGCCGTCACGTCGACCTCGATCATGTTCATCTCGGCGTCCGGATCGGACGCGGCCACCGGGCCGAGTGTGGACAGGCCAGCGTTGTTGACGAGGATGTCGAGGGTGAGACCGAGTTCGCCGACCCGGTCGAGCAGCGTCGCGCGGGCCGAGCGGTCGGAGAGATCGGCACCCAGCACGTGCGCCCGACCACCTGCGGCCCGCAGTTCGGTGGCCAGTTCCTCCAACTTCTCGGCCCGGCGTGCGACGAGCACCACCTGGTGACCACGGCGGCTGAGTTCACGGCTGAGGGCCGCGCCGATCCCGGACGACGCTCCGGTGACGAGCGCGGTGCGATCGGCGGCAGGTGTGGGCAGGCTCATGGATCCAACCTACGTGCCGCCGTCGCACGCGCAAGGGTTCACCGCTCAGGCGTGGGTTCCGCCGTCGATGCGGATCTCGGTTCCGGTGACGAACGCGCCGTCGTCGGAGGCGAGCATGGCGACGACTCCGGCGACCTGCTCGGGTCCGCCCATGGCCGCGCCACCCGATTCCAGGGTGGTCGGGAGGATGGGTGAGAGCTTGGCGAACAGGCTCCAATCGGCATCGGACGGAACGTATCCGGATGTGGCGTCGGTGATGCCGGTCTTGATGCTGCCGGGGGCGACGCCGACGGCGCGCAAACCCTGCTTGCCGTATTCGAGGGCGAGCGCATGGGTGAACGACTGGATGCCGCCCTTGCTCGCGGCGTACGCGGCCATGTAGGGGTGCGCGAACGCGGCGGACGTGGAACTGAAGTTCACGACCACGCTGCGCTCGTTGCGCAGTAGCGCGGGCAGGCATTCGCGAACCATGAGGAACGTGCCGGTGAGGTTGATCCCGATCACCTGATTCCACAGGTCCAGCGACGTCTCGTGGGTGTGCGAGGCGCGGAGAATGCCTGCGGCATTCACGAGTACGTCCAGTCCGCCGAGATTCTCGACGCTGCGGCTCACGCCGTCGGTGACGGACTTCTCGTCGCCGATGTCGATTGCGGCGACGCTGAGGCGCCCCGCCGTGCCTGCCGCCTCGGCCAGTTCCACCGTCCGCGCGAGGCCGTCCTCGGAGACGTCGGCTGCCACGACGGTGCCGCCTTCCTCGAGCAGGCGGAGGGCGGTCGCCTGTCCGATACCCGACGCGGCTCCGGTCACCAGGATCCGCCGGTTGTCGAATCGATTCATCGTCTGTGCTCCTCGTGTTGCTTTCGAATTCGATCTCATTGGCCCATGACGTATTTGACGGTCGGCCCGGCGGTCCAGCCGCCGTCGACGGCCAGTTCCGCTCCGGTGACGTAGGTGGACGCGTCGGACAGCAGGAATCCGACGGCGCCGGCGATTTCTTCGGGCACCCCGACCCGGGCCATGGGGGTGTTCGGGTAGTTGCCCTCGCCCTGCTGGATTCCGAGGCCGGCGGTCATCGGGGTGTACGTCATTCCGGGGTGGACGGAATTGACGCGGATCCGGTCGGTGCCGAGTTCCACGGCGGCGATCTTCGTGAGCCCGCGCACACCCCACTTGGACGCGCCGTAACCGGCGGTCAGCGCGAGTCCCATCAGTCCGGCGGCCGACGAGATGTTGACGATGGATCCGCCGCCGGCGGCGCGCATCGGGCCGATCACGGCCTGCAGGCCGTTGAACACGCCGGTCAGGTTGATGTCGAGGACGGTCCGGAAGTGTTCGAGCGGTTCGTGCTCGATGTATTGGCCGGTGGAGATACCGGCGTTGTTGACGAGGCCGTCGACGCGTCCGAATTCGCTCGTCGCCACGTTGACCGCGGTCTGCCACTGCTGCGGGTCGGTGACGTCGAGGTGGCTGTACCGCGCCCGCTCACCCAGCTGGTCGACGGTCGCGCGGCCGTCGTCGTCGAGAACGTCGCCGACCACGACGCTGCCGCCCTCGTCGACGATGCGCTGGGCGAATGCTGCGCCGAGCCCCCGCGCCGCCCCGGTCACGATCACAACCTTCCCCGCCAGTTGCTGTGCGGTCTCGGTCATCTCAGCTCACATCCTCGTCGTCAAAGAGTCACGTTCGTCGGGCACGTCGGCTGCCGACGGCCCGAGTCTGCTGTGGGCGCCGCCGGCGGGAAACGGGTTCTCCCGGTGATCGGAACAACTCGTAGCCACGGGAAACGTCCGGCCACTGTGATGTGGATTACCCGCTGACGTTCCGGACATGCCGGACGAGCGGATCTCCCCGACAGCCCATCGAAAGGCTTCCCCTATGTCTCGACGCGTCACCTCCACCGCCGCGGCGCTGATCACCGGCAGCGTCCTGTTCGCCGGTATCGGCGCGCCTGCGTTCGCTTCGGCGGACCCACTGTCGCTACCCGGAATCAGTCTCCCGGGATTCGGTTCGTCCGACTTCGGGAGCGCGGGCCCGGTCGTCGAGACACCCCGATTGGCGTCAGTCGACAACTTCCGCGACGTCGGGGGATCGGGCCAGGGGTACGCCACCTCCCGTGGAGGACACGTCACGAGGGGACTGTTCTACCGTTCGAACGCGCTGGTTCCGAACGATCAGGATCTCGCGGTCCTCACCGGGCTCGGACTGACCGCGGTGTACGACGTGCGGACCGTCGAAGAGGTGGCGGCGAAACCCGACCGGCTCCCGGCCGGGCCGCGGTACCTCGGCATCCCCATCCTGTCGGGAGACCTGGGGGCCGCAGTCGCGCAATTGAAGTCGCCCGCCGACGCCGTCGCGTTCATGCAGCAGATGAACCGAAGCTTCGTCGACGACGCGGCAACCCGGGCCGGGTTCGCGCAACTTCTGACGTCATTGGCCGACACCGACGGGCCGCAGATCTTCCATTGCACGGCGGGCAAGGACCGCACCGGCTGGGCGTCCGCGCTGCTGCTGTCCATCGCGGGAGTCCCGCAGGACACCACCTTCGACGACTATCTGCGCACCAACGAGTACACCGCCGCATCGATGAAAATCACGTACGACCAGATCGCCGCGAGCCGCGGAGAGGCGGTGGCGCAGATCTACCAGCCGCTGCTGGGCGTCGACCGGAGCTACCTCGAGGCCGGGCTCGGTCGGCTCACCGAGCAGTACGGCACGGTCGACCGCTATCTCACCGAGGGGCTCGGGTTGAGTGCGGCGACCGTCGACCGGCTCCGGAGCAAGCTGCTGAGCTGAGGTCAGGCGCCGATCGCGTCCGAGAGAGTCGTGAGCCGGCTGATCTCGGCTGCGGTCAGGGTCACGGTCGGGGCGTCGAGCAGGGCAGGAAGTTGTTCGAGGCGGCTCGCGCTCGCGATCGGCGCGGTGATGCCGGGCCGGGTGAGGAGCCACGCGAGCGCGACGGTGGAGATCTCCGCCGAGTGTGTTTCGGCGATCTCGGCCAGGGCGTCGACGACGGCGAGGCCGGACTCGGAGAAGTAGCGGGTCGCCATCCGCTGGCGGGGCTGACCGTCCAGGTCGGCCTGGGTGCGGTACTTGCCGGCGAGGAAACCCGCGGCGAGCGAGTAGTACGGGAAGACGCCCAGGCCGTTCTCGGTGGCGATCGCGGCCACCTCGGGCTCGTAGTCGTGGCGGTGCACCAGGTTGTAGTGGGGCTGCAGCGCGATCGGGGCCGCGAAGCCGTTCTCGGCCGTCAGGGACAGCCACTCGCGGATGCGCTCGGGCGAGTAGTTGGAGATGGCGACGTGGCGGACGAGCCCGTCGTGGACCAGTTCGTCGAAGGCACCGAGTGTGTCGACGAGGGGAGTGTCGGCGTCGTCGAAGTGGGCGTAGTACACGTCGATGTGGTCGGTCTGCAGCCGCTTCAGGGATGCCTCCGCCGCCGCGCGGACGTTGGCGGGGGCCAGGCCCTTGAACTCCGGGTGCTGGCTGACCTTGGTGGCGATCACCATGTGATCGCGGTTGCCGCGGGACGCCATCCAGTTGCCGAGGACGGTCTCGGACTCGCCGCCGGAGTTGCCCTCGGCGAACGCGGAGTACGAGTCCGCCGTGTCGACGAAGTTGCCGCCACCTGCGGCGAAGGAGTCGAGGATCTCGAACGACGTCGGTTCGTCACTGGTCCAGCCGAAGGTGTTACCGCCGAGGGCCAGGGGAAAGATGTCCAGATCCGACGTGCCGATCGCGACCACGGGTGCTCCGTTTCTTGGTGTGTCCTGTCCGGGAATGTGCGAAGAGTTCGCCTGACGACGCTATCGCAGCCGCTAGGCGCACGCGCGTCCGGCTACCGGACACACTCTTCTCGGTCACGGATACCGTGGCGAATCGGACATGTGTGCGCGATCCCCGCCGACCGCGACTCCGACGGCATACCGTAAAGGGGGTGCGTTCGTTCCGGCGAGACACGGAGTTGAGTGATGCAGGACCAGTCGATCGATGACCTCTTGAACACGGGCCTGTTCGTCGACGGGCAGTGGATCCGCTCCAGCTCCGGCGAGACCCGCGACTGCATCAACCCGGCCGACGGATCGGTGGTCGCCACCGTCGACGAGGCCTCCCCGGAGGATGCAACCCGCGCAGTTGCCGCTGCCCGCGCGGCCTTCGACGAGGGAACCTGGTCCCGCACAACCGTCGCCGAGCGCACGGCGTTGGTCGCGAGGATCGCCGATCTCCTCGAGCGCGACAAGGAGACCCTTGCACGCATCGAGACGCTCGACACCGGAAAGACTCTGGAGGAGAGCAGGATCGATATCGACGACGTGGTGTCGGTGTTCCGGTACTACGCGCAACTCGCCGCGGTCGAAGCCGACAATCTGATCGATGTCGGTCGCCCCGAGGTGATCAGCAGGGTGGTGCGCGAGCCGATCGGCGTGTGCGTGCTCATCGCACCGTGGAACTACCCGCTGCTGCAGATCTCGTGGAAGGTGGCGCCGGCGCTGGCCGCCGGGTGCACGATGGTCCTCAAACCGAGCGAGGTGACCCCGCTCAGCACCATCGCGTTCACCGCGCTTATCGCCGAAGCAGGTGTCCCCGCCGGGGTGGTAAACCTCGTGCAGGGCAGCGGCGCCGTCCTGGGCGCCGCACTCACGGGCACCCCCGACGTCGACTTCATTTCCTTCACCGGCGGGCTGGCCACCGGACGCGTCATCCTCGAGACCGCGGCGAAGAACGTCACCAAGGTGGCGGTGGAACTCGGTGGCAAGAATCCGCACATCGTCTTCGCCGACGCGGACGGAGACGACTCGGTGGACCAGGTGCTCACGGGGGTGTTCCTGCATTCCGGTCAGGTGTGCTCGGCGGGCACCCGCCTCATCATCGAGGAGTCCATCGCCGACCGGTTCGTCGCCGCGCTCGCCGCGCGGGCGGAGAAGATCCGGATGGGCAACGGTCTCGATCCCGCGAGCCGAACCGGCCCGCTGGTATCCGAGGCCCACCGGGAGAAGGTCGAACGGTACGTGGCGCTCGGCCTCTCCGAGGGCGCCCGGTTGGTGACCGGGGGAGCCCGGCCCTCCGATCCCGCGTTGGCGGACGGGAGCTACTACCTGCCCACCATCTTCGACCACTGCGACCGCACCATGCGCCTCGTGCAGGAGGAGACGTTCGGACCGATCCTCACCGTCGAGCGCTTCACCACAGAGGAGGAGGCGCTGCGACTGGGCAACGACACCGAGTACGGCCTCGCCGCCGGCGTCCGGACCGCCGACAGCGCGCGGGGTGAGCGGATGGTGCGGGGTCTGCGCCACGGCACGGTGTGGCTCAACGACTTCGGCTACTACACCGCCGCCGCCGAGTGGGGCGGCTTCAAGATGTCGGGGAACGGGCGCGAACTCGGCCCCACCGGTCTGGCGGAATACCAGGAGACCAAACATATCTGGCACAACACCTCGCCCACGGCGGCGGGGTGGTTCGACAACGGCTAGGTCGGCGCACGGAGAGGCGAGAGAACCATGGCTACTCGGCACGGAGCAGTGGGTGACGGAGGTGCACCGGGGGACAGTGGACTCGGCGAACTGGGGTACAAACAGGAATTGGATCGCAGCCTCGGCAAATTCGCCAGTTTCGCGGCGGGAGTCAGCTACATCTCGATTCTCACCGGCACGTTCCAGTTGTTCTACTTCGGGTTCGGCACCGCCGGACCGGCGTATCTGTGGTCCTGGCCGATGGTGTTCGTCGGGCAGATGGCCGTCGCCCTGTGCTTCATGGAGCTCGCCGCCAAATACCCGGTCGCCGGCTCGGTCTACAACTGGGCCAAGTTGCTCGGCAGCAGGATCGTGGGATGGTCGTCGGGCTGGCTGATGCTCACCGCGTCGATCGTCACCCTCTCCGCCGTCGTGCTGGCGCTGCAACTCAACCTGCCGCGGCTGTGGAGCGGGTTCCAGATCATCGGTGACGGCAGCGGCGAGTACGACTTCGCCACCAACGCTGTCATTCTCGGCACCATCATGATCGCGTTCACCACAGCGGTCAACGCGTTCGGTGTCAAGCTGATGGCTCTCATCAACAGTTCGGGTGTGTTCGTCGAACTGATCGCGGCCGTCCTCATCGCCATCATCCTCGCCGCCAACATCACCCGCGGTCCGGACGTGTTCTTCTCCACCCACGGTTACGGTGCCGGGGAGAGCGGCGGATATCTGTCCGTCTTCTTGGTGGCGTCTCTCGCGTCCGGGTACGTGATGTACGGATTCGACACCGCGAGTTCGCTCGGCGAGGAAACCGTCGACCCGCGACGGACGGCGCCCAAGGCGATCCTGCGGGCGATCCTCGCGTCGTTCGTGATCGGCGGGGCGATCCTGGTATTCGCCGTCATGGCGGCCCCCGACCTCGAGGATCCGCTGATCGGCAGCAGTGAGGGCGGCCTGCAGTACATCGTCGAGCAGGTGATGTGGGGGCCGCTCGGCAAGATCTTCCTGGTCTGCATCGTCGTCGCGGTCACGGTGTGTTCGCTCGCGGTGCACGCCGCGGCCATCCGGCTCACGTTCGCAATGGCCCGCGACAACGCGCTGCCCTTCGGGGAGCGCCTGGCCCACGTCAACCCGAAGCATCAGACGCCCGTGGTCCCCGCCATCGTGATCGGTGTGCTCGCGGCGTTCATCCTCGTCATCAACATCGGTCAGCCGCAGATCTTCACGGTGCTGACGTCGATCGCGATCATCATGATCTACCTGGCGTACCTCATGGTCACCGGTCCGCTGCTGAAGAAGCGACTACAGGGTCTGTGGCCGCCGAAGGAACTCGCGGAGAGCGGCTACTTCACGATGGGCCGCTGGGGGCTTCCGGTGAACATCTTCGCCGTGCTGTGGGGAGTGGGGATGGCGCTCAATCTCGCGTGGCCGCGCCCCGAGGTGTACGGCACCCCCTGGTACAACACGTGGGGTGCATTCGTCTACATCGGCATCATTCTCGGGCTCGGTCTCCTCTGGTATGCGGTGAAGGGCCGCAACCACATCGGATGCCTCGCCTCGCATGCGGCGTCGTCGAAAGACGAGGCGGAGAGTGAACTTCCATGACGGACAGCGTGTTCGACTACGTGATCGCCGGCGGCGGAACGGCCGGATGTGTGCTCGCCGCGCGGCTCAGCGAAGACCCCTCGGTGACCGTCTGCCTCGTGGAGGCCGGGCCGTCCGACGTCGGTGACCGCAACGTCCTCGAGCTGTCGCAGTGGATGCATCTGCTGGACTCCGGCTACGACTGGGACTATCCGGTCGAGCCGCAGGAGAAGGGCAACAGCTTCATGCGGCACGCCCGCGCCAAGGTGCTCGGCGGATGCTCCTCCCACAATTCGTGCATCGCGTTCTGGCCACCCGCCGAGACACTCGACGACTGGGCGGCGGCCGGCGCCACCGGCTGGGGCGCGAAGGACGTGCTGCCGGTCGTGGCGCGGGTCGAGAACAACGACGCCCCCGGCGAGCAGCACAGCCGCAGCGGCCCGGTGCGGTTGCGCGACGTCCCGCCGCACGACCCCTGCGGCGTGGCCCTGCTCGAGGCTGCGGCGAAGGTCGGGTTGCCCACCGTGCAGTTCAACCGGGGCACGACAGTGCTCGACGGCGCGGGGTGGTTCCAGATCAACGCGTCCGAGGACGGCACGCGCATGTCGACGTCGCACGCCTACCTGCACCCGATCCTCGGGTCCCGCCCCAATCTCGACGTGCGCACCGACTGCTGGGTCAGCGAAATCGTCATCGACGATTCGCTTGCGGCGACCGGCGTGCGGTACCTGCGTCCCGATCTCACCGGATACGACACGGTCTCGGCGCGCCGCGAGGTGATCGTCACCGCCGGGGCCATCGACACACCGAAACTGTTGATGCTCTCGGGTATCGGGCCGACGGTGCATCTGCGTGAGATGGGTGTGCAGGTTCGGGTCGACGCTCCCGGGGTGGGGCAGAACCTCGACGATCACGTCGAGGGGCTGGTGTTCTGGGATGCGTCCCGGCCGATGGTCGAGACTTCCACGCAGTGGTGGGAGATCGGAGTGTTCGCCACCACTGCGGAGGGGCTGAACTATCCGGATTTGATGATGCACTACGGCAGCGTGCCGTTCGACATGAACACACTCCGGTGGGGATACCCCACCACGGACAACGGTTTCTGCCTCACCCCGAATGTCACGCAGGGACTCTCCCGCGGAACGGTGCGGCTCCGCTCCCGCGACTTCCGGGATCGTCCGCGAGTGGATCCCCGGTACTTCACCGACCCGGACGGCCACGACGAGGCCGTAATGCTCGCCGGGATCCGGCTGGCGCGTCGCATCGCCGAGCAGGAACCTCTCCGCGACTGGATCACGAGGGAACTGGCTCCCGGCCCGGAAGCGGTGACCGACGACGAACTGGTCGACTACGCGCATCGGACGCACAACACGGTGTACCACCCCGCCGGGACCGCCAGGATGGGTGCGGCGACCGACCCGATGGCCGTTCTCGATCCGGAACTGCGGGTGAAAGGCGTCCGCAATCTGCGGGTGGTGGACGCGTCCGCCATGCCGAAACTGCCCTTCGTCAATCCCAACATCACGGTCATGACGATGGCCGAGAAGTGCGCCGATCTGATCCGCGGAACCTGACCCGGCGACGTGCCGGAGGCCCTGCCCGAACCGCTGGGTACTTTGAAGTCCTACTATCTCCACATACTGGTAGAGAGACGGAAGGGCACGTCATGAATTCTCCTGAACCGATCGTGGTAGTCGACGGCGCGAGGACCCCGATCGGCAGCTTCGGTGGTGCGTTCAAGGACGTGCCCGCC
>NZ_JBHWUE010000006.1:0-205534 GCF_042738615.1 Rhodococcus sp. NPDC059968 | reverse complement strand
AGCCCCTCCACACTCATCGCCGCCGTCACGTCCGCAAGCGACAGCAGCCCACGCAGATCGTGACACGCCAGCACCAGCATGCCGAGCATGCCGTCGGTGCCGTTGATGAGGGCGAGCCCCTCCTTCTCCTCGAGCACGACGGGTTCGATACCGGCAGCGGACATCGCCTCCGCGGCGGGCTGGAGTTCGCCGTCCGCGTCTCGCACCGTGCCCTCGCCGATCACCGCGAGCGCGACATGGGCCAGCGGCGCCAGATCACCCGAGCATCCGAGGCTGCCGTACTCGTGGACCACGGGTGTGATGCCGGCCGACAGGAGCGACGCGTAGACCTGCGCGACTTCGGGCCGCGCGCCGGTCCTTCCGGTGGCCAGGGTCGACAGCCGCAGCAGCATCAGAGCGCGGACGACCTCGCGTTCCACCTCGGGGCCGTTTCCGGCGGCATGCGAGCGGACCAGACTGCGCTGCAGCTGCGTCCGTAGCGCAGAGGGTATGTGCCGGGTCGCGAGTGCCCCGAAACCCGTCGAGATCCCGTACACGGGCTTCGGATCCTCGGCCAGCGCCTCGATGCGCTTCCGGGTTTCCGCCATGGCCGACATCGCGTCCCGCGAGATCCGCACCGGCGCGCCGAGACGCGCCACCCGGATCACTTCTTCGGCGGAGACCGCTCCGGTTCCGACCACGACAAATTCTTCGGCTCCCACAACCCCCAGTCTCCCCCGGGGCCGGGCGGAGAGTGACGGGATTGCGGGAGCGACGACGGCGTCTACAACCGGCCGCGGAGAGCTTCCTCGATTTCGCGTGGCGTCATCAGACGTTCGAGTTTTTCACTCGGCCACGAGGACGGACGTCCTTGCAATCGGGCTGATTCGAGTAGAGGGAGAGGGCTGCGGTCCCACCGCAGGATCGAATGAACATTCACTACCGATCACTTCCGAACACCGACTCGACAACTTTCCATTTGCGCCATTGCACCGGCGACATTTCGTCGCGCTATTGACTCATCGCCCATCGTGCCCCTTTGGTTACACGGTTTCGATGAGGCGCGCGGAAGTGCTGGAAAACTGCGGTCGGGACGATAATTCAGTGACCTACCGCACACGACTCCGACCCGACCACCTACCATGACGCAAAAGTAATTGTTACCTTACGTATCACCTTCCCTCACAGGAGACAGCCGATGGCAAACATCCTCGAAGCAAGCATCGACATCGACGCGACCCCGCAAGACGTGTGGGCCGTCGTGTCGGATCTGAAGCGGATGGGCGAATGGAGCCCCCAGTGCCGCCAGATGCGCGTCCTCGGTGGCGTCGTCGAAGAGGGCACCAAAACCGTCAACATCAACCGCAAGGGCTTCCTCGTGTGGCCGACCAGGTCGAAGGTCGTGAAATTCCAGCCGAACAAGGCCATCGCGTTCCGGATCCTCGAGAACCGCACCATCTGGTCGTACGAACTCGAGCCGACGGCAGGCGGAACCAAGGTCACCGAGCGCCGCGAAGCCCCGACCGGAACGTCCAAGGTGTCGCAGCTCCTGATCAAGACCGTCCTCGGTGGCAACGACGACTTCGAGGTCGACCTCGTGAACGGCATGAACACCACCCTCGCCCGCATAAAGTCGGCAGCCGAACGCACGTAGTCCGGTTGACCCTCGACCTGGTCGAGGCCTCAGCGTGGTCCGCATGGACACACCGGACGCCGTCATGGCGAGGATCGCGCAGGGTCAGGAACTGGCAGTAGCGGGTGACCGGGAGGGCGCCCGGCGCATCTTCGAGGAGGTGTGGGACGCCCTCGCCGGTCCCGGCGGCGACACACCGGACCCGTTGCACGTCGTCACGCTGGCCCACTACATGGCGGACGTCCAGACCGACCCCGCCGAGGAGCTGCGCTGGGATCTGAGAGCCCTCGCCGCCGCCGACTCGCTGACCGACGACCGAGCTCGGCAGCACCACTCCTCGCTGCGGGTCGCGGGATTCTACCCGTCGCTGCACCTCAACGTGGCGGCCGCTCATCACGCACTCGGCCAGTCGTCCGAGGCACGCCACCATCTCGAGCGGGCCGCACAGAGCTGCGAACACCCCGCCGAAGACGGATATGGACGGATGATCCGCGGGGCCGTCGCGCGACTGCGCGCAGAACTCGACGCCGCAGCTGTCGGACCACAGGGGCAGAGTGCGCACCGTGCTCAGCATCGGTGAACTCGCCCGGACGTCCGGCCTGTCGGTCAGCGCGCTGAGGTTCTACGACAAGGCGGGCGTGCTCACCCCGCACGCGGTGGACCCGCGCACGGGCTACCGCTGGTACACCGACCGGCACGTCGACGCTGCCGTCCTCGTCGCCGCGATGCGCCGGGTGGGTATGCCGGTGAAGGAGATGGCGGCCGTGCTGAGCGGCACGGACGCCCACGGACTCCTCGACCGGCATCTCGGCCGGCTGGAGAAGGGGCTGGACGACGCCCGGCGCGAACTGACGAAAATTCATCGCCTGCTCGACGCGCGAGCGGCGCGGGAGTGCACGGTCGCCCTCCGCACCACCGACCTCCTCACCGCGTTCGACTCGGTCCGGTTCGCCGCCGACGCCGACTCGGAGTTCCCGGTGTTGCGCGGCTGCCTCCTGGAAACGGACCACGACATGCTGCGGCTCGTCACCACCGACCGCTACCGGCTGGCGGTGGGAACGGCGACCGTCCTCGAATCGCCGGACGAACCGATCTCCGCCGTCGTCCCGTGCACGTTCCTGGACGACGCGGCCGGACTGCTGCGTCGCTACGACACGGTGACCGTCGTCGTCGGCTCCGACAGCATCACCCTCCGCTGCGGTGCCGAACAGCTCACCACCCGGCTCGTCGACGGTGCGTTCCCCGACCATCGCAGTCTGTCGCCGCGCGACCGCGGGATCGAACACACCTTCTCCTCGGCGAAGCTTCGAGCACTCCTCACCGACGCAGGCGACCGGGTGGATCTCGGCGTTCTCGAGTCGGGCGAGATCGTCATCGGCAGCCCGGGCACGGAGCAGCCCGTGCGCTTCCATGTGCAGGTGAACGCCGGTTTTCTCCTCGAGGCCGTCGACGCGCTGCCGGGCGCGCAGTTGACGTTCCAGGTGGGTGGACCCATCACACCGCTCGCCATCCGGCCACGATCCATTCACACATCGGACCCCGCGAGTGCGTACTCTCTCCTGATGCCGTTGCAGCCGGTAGCGCTCACGTAACCTGTGAGTGCGGCGCGATGGCGCGCAGCCAGCACGTCCGTCCGACACAGTTAGAGGAGCCCGTGGCACGCAAGCCCACACCCCCCGGAACCCCGCAACCCACGAGCGTCGGGCACATCGTCGACCTCGTCCGCGGAGCAGTTCCGCCCCTGCATCCGGCCGGGCTGCCCTTCGTCCTCGCGCCACTCGGTGTGGCCGTCCTCGGCCGCAAGCGCAAGTGGGTCCGGCGTGGAGCACTGACCTCCGCCGCGGCCTGCGCCGCGTTCTTCCGGCATCCGCACCGCGTTCCGCCGAACCGTGTCGGCGTCGTGGTCGCACCCGCCGACGGCGAGGTCGCGCTCGTCGACTCCGCGGTCCCGCCGTCCGAACTCGACATGGGAACCGAGCCGCTCCCCCGGGTCAGCATCTTCCTGTCCGTGCTCGACGTGCACGTCCAGCGCAGTCCTGTCGGTGGTGAGGTCACGAAGGTCGTCCACCGGCCGGGCCAGTTCCTCTCCGCCGATCTCGCCGACGCCAGCGAGGTCAACGAACGCAACAGCATGCTGCTGCACACCCCGGCGGGCCACGACGTCGCCGTCGTGCAGATCGCCGGTCTGCTCGCCCGCCGGATCGTCTGCGACGCCAAGGTCGGCGACACCCTCCCGATCGGTGACACGTACGGCCTGATCCGGTTCGGCTCCCGCGTCGACACGTACTTCCCGGTGGGCACCACGTTGCTCGCCGAGCGAGGGCAGCGGACGATCGGTGCCGAGACCGTCATCGCTCAACTGCCGTGATCGCCAACGCGAAGCAGCAGCGGAGGGGACGACCCCAGCAGGCGGTCCGGCTCCTGCCGAGCGTGGTCACGATCCTCGCGCTGTGCGCGGGGCTGTCCGCCGTCAAGTTCGCGCTCGACGGCGACCTGGGAACGGCGCTGGCCATGATCGGTGCGGCCGCCGTCCTCGACTCGCTCGACGGTCGGATCGCGCGACTACTCGACGCCACCAGCAAGATGGGCGCCGAACTGGATTCGCTCGCCGATTCCATCTCGTTCGGCGTCGCACCGGCCCTCGTCCTCTACGTCACGCTGCTGGACGGCCAGAGTTTCGGCTGGATCATCGCCCTGATCTACGCGGTGAGCATCGTGCTGCGGCTGGCCCGGTTCAACACGCTCCTCGACGAGGACGACATGCCGGGCTACGCCAACGAGTACTTCACGGGTGTCCCGGCACCGGCGGGTGCACTCGTCGCGCTGACCCCGCTGGCTGCCGCGGCGCAATGGGGCGACGGCTGGTGGTCGTCGTATCCCGTCGTCGTGGCGTGGACCGTGATCTCCGCGGCGCTGATCGTCAGCCGCATCCCCACCCTCGCGCTGAAGACGGTGTCCGTGCCCCCGCGCATGGCGGCCGGTCTCCTCGTCCTCGTGGCGCTCGCGGCGGCGGCCCTGGTCACCTACCCGTACATCCTGTTGATCGCCCTCGTCGCGGTGTACCTTGCGCACATTCCGTTCGCGGTCCATTCGAAGCGGTGGGTGGCCGCGCGGCCCGAGACGTGGGACATCAAGCCGTCCGAGCGGCGTGCCATCCGGCGTCAGCCCGACGCCCGCGGCAGGCGATCGGCCGCACGGCTCGGGCTGCGCCGTCCCCGGGCCCGATAGGTCGCTCCCGCACGTAGGCTCGACGGCGTGACCTCACCGGAACTCGCGCTCACAGTCCGACTGAACACCTCGGCCGCCGACACCCGGCGCGGCGTGGTCCGGCTGCATCCGGAAGCCCTCGCCGCGCTCGGTCTCCGCGAGTGGGACGCGATCGCCCTCGTCGGCGCGCGCCGCACCGCCGCGGTGGCGGGTCGCGCGCCGACCGGAACCCCCACGGGGACTGCACTCCTCGACGACGTGACCCTGTCCAACGCCGGGCTGACCGAGAACAGCACGGTCGTCGTGACACCGGTGACGGTGTACGGCGGGAAGACGGTGACGGTCAGCGGCTCGAATCTGGCCGTGAACTCCGTCTCCGACGTCACCCTGCGTCACGCCCTGCTCGGCAAGGTCCTCACGGTCGGCGACACGGTGTCGCTGCTCCCCCGCGATCTGGGCCCCGGAACCAGTACCGCCCCCGCGACGCAGGCACTGTCCCGGACGTTCGGTGTCGCCTGGACATCCGAGTTGCTCACCGTCACCGGGGTCGACCCGGCCGGTGGTCCGGTGAGCGTGCAGCCCAACACCGCGGTCGGGTGGGGCGAGGGCGTGCGGGCGACGGTGTCCGCGGCTCCGGCCCGGCTACCCGCGCCGCCAGTCCGGCCAGCCGAGGAGGTTCCCCCGGTCCCGGTCGAGGACCTGGTCGGTGCCCACACCCAGGCGGCCAAACTCACCGAGTGGCTCGGACTGGCACTCGACGAACCCGAACTGCTCCGCACACTCGGGGCCTCACCGCATCTGGGCGTCCTGGTGACCGGGCCCGCCGGCGTCGGGAAGGCGACGCTCGCCCGTTCGGTGCTCGCCTCCCGGCGGATCGTCGAACTCGACGGGCCGAGCGCCGGCGCACTGGAAGCCAACTCACGGTTGCAGCGGGTCACCGCGGCGGTCGACGCGATCCGCAGCGGCGGCGTCCTGCTGATCACCGACATCGATGCCCTGCTGCCTGCCACCCCGGAACCGGTGTCGGCGCTGATCGTCGAACAGCTCCGCCGCGCGGTCGACACCGTCGGGGTCGCGTTCGTGGCGACGTCGGCGCACCCGGAGTCGGTCGACACCCGGTTGCGCGGGCAGGACCTGTGCGACCGCGAACTGACCCTGACCCTGCCCGACGGCTCCACCCGCCGGGCGCTGCTGGAACTGCTTCTGCGGAAGGTCCCCACCGACGGCATCGCCCTCGACGCGATCGCGGCCCGCACACCGGGGTTCGTCGTCGCCGACCTCGCCGCACTGTGCCGGGAAGCGGCCCTGCGTGCCGCCTCGCGCGCGGCCAGGAAACCCGTCGACCCGGCGCTCACGCAGGACGACCTGCTCGGCGCGCTCGACGTCATCCGCCCGCTGTCGCGGTCGGGCAGCGAGGAACTCGCGATCGGCAGCGTCACCCTCGACGACGTCGGGGACATGGTGGAGACCAAGCAGGCGCTGACCGAGGCGGTCCTGTGGCCGTTGCAGCATCCGGATTCGTTCGCCCGGCTGGGTGTCGATCCCCCGCGCGGAGTTCTGCTCTACGGTCCCCCCGGCTGCGGCAAGACCTATCTGGTTCGGGCGCTGGCAAGTTCGGGACATCTGAGTGTGCACGCCGTCAAGGGCGCCGAGCTGATGGACAAGTGGGTGGGCGCGTCCGAGAAGGCGGTCCGCGAACTGTTCCAGCGGGCTCGGGATTCGGCTCCGTCGCTGATCTTCCTCGACGAGGTGGACGCCCTCGCGCCCCGCCGCGGCCAGAGCTCCGACGCCGGGGTGTCCGATCGGGTGGTGGCCTCACTGCTCACCGAACTCGACGGCGTCGAACCGCTGCGCGACGTGGTGGTCGTCGGCGCCACCAACCGGCCCGACCTCATCGACCCGGCGTTGCTGCGCCCCGGCCGCCTGGAGCGGCTGGTGTTCGTGCCGCCGCCGGACGGCGATGCCCGCCGCGCGATCCTGCGGACGTCCGGGAAGTCGGTCCCCCTCGCCGCCGACGTCGACCTCGACGCCCTGGCCGACGACCTCGACGGCTACTCGGCCGCCGACTGCTCGGCGCTGCTGCGGGAAGCCGCGCTGGCCGCCATGCGCCGGAACATCGACGCCGCCGACGTCACCGCGGCCGACGTGGCCGAGGCACGCGACAAGGTGCGCCCCTCACTCGATCCCGAGCAAGTGGCGCACCTCAAGGCCTATGCGCTGACGCGCTCGTGAGTACTTGTTAACCGCGGGCGGTTAACAAGTACTCACGGGTCAGGACCAGCGGCCGAGCAGCGTGGCCGCGTGTGCGGCGAGGGCGGCCTGGAAGAACGGGCCGAAGCTCACCCGCGCGACGCCGAGCGGGCCGAAGCTCGCCGGGTCGTCCTGATCGGGCAGACCGATGGCGTTGACGGGCAGCGGCAGCTCCGACGTGAGCCGCTTCTGGGTGGCGTCGTCGTGACGGCCCACGGGGTACAGCACATCGGCCCCGGCCTCGGCGGCGAGCTTCAGCCGCGCGATGGCGCGGTCGACACGGTCGGACTCGTCACCCACCTGCTTCACGAACAGGTCGGTGCGCGCATTCACGACCACGTGGACCCCGGCAGCGTCGGCCGCCTGCCGCAACCCTCCGACGAAGTCGGCGTGCTCCTGCGGTTCGCGGAGACGCCCGCCCTCGCTGTGAACCGTGTCCTCGATGTTCAGCCCCACCGCTCCCGCGCCGATCAGACCCTCGATCAGCCGGGCGGGTTCGAGCCCGTATCCCGATTCGATGTCGACCGACAGCGGCAACTCCACCGCTGCGGTGATCTGCGAGATGCGGTGCAGCAGCTCGTCGAACGTGATCCCCTCGTTGTCGGGCTTGCCGATCGAGTCGGATACCGGGTGGCTTCCGACCGTCAGCGCCTGAAAGCCAGCGGACACAGCCAGATTCGCGGACCAGGCATCCCACACGGTGGGCAGGATGACGGGGTTGCCGGGCTGGTGCAGCCCCAGCAGGGTGGTGGCCTTCTCGTTGATCGACGTCATAGGTGGGCTCCTCGCCTCGGTTGTATTCGATCGGAGTCGTTCTCGGGCACGCCTTCGGTGCCAACGCCGGGTTCGCCATTTCCATTCCTACCCGCTCGAGTACCGTGAGCGAATGGACTTCCGGGAACCTCTGTCGGCCGCGGCTGCTCTCGCGTCCGGTGCACTGGCCGGTTTCGTCCTCACCAATCCCCGCAACCGGGCCTGGACGATCAACGCTTCCGATCGGGAGATCGACCGTTGGCTGAGCAGCCAGCCCACGGGTGTGGTGGTGGCCCTCGTTCTCGCCGTCATCGCGGTGGCGGGTCTGCAGCGGTCCGGCTCCCGGCGGGTGTCGTGGATCCTGGCGGCTGCGTGCGCGCTCGCCCTGATCGGCGCGCGCTGGGTGGTGCCGCATGCCGGCGGCGTGGACACGCTGATCGCCCTGCATTTCGCCAAGACCGCGACTGCCGGGTTCCTGCTGGGCGCGGCGGTCGCCGCGGTGTGGGGTCGCTGGGTTTCGCAGCTGGCGCTGACTCTCGGTGTCGCGAGCGCGTTCCTCCTCGCGAGTGTGCAGCGACTGCCGCGCGGCGACACCGCGTATGTCGAGCCCGCGAGTATGAGCACCTCCGCGATCGGCGAACCCCCGCAGTGGCTGCTGATCGGAGTGCTCGTGCTCGCGCTCGCGTCGGCGGTGGTGGCGCGCTCGCAGTTCCGGGTGCAGCGTCTCGACCGGAAGTCCCTGCTGACCGCGCTGGTCGGCGCCCTGGCTCTCGCCTTGCTCAACCGGTTGCTCGGGGCGTGGATCGACGATCAGGAATTCGGCGAACCCCTGACGGTCTGGCTGATCGTGGCGTTCTCGCTCGCCGTGATTCTGACGGCCACGGTGCTGATCGCACGCCGGTTCCCGGGGATCGACGGACGCTTCCTCCTCGCCGCGACCGGTGTCACCGCCGCGGCCGTTCTCGTCCTCGACGACCTCCGGACCCCGCGGGTGACGACGCCCGCGGCGGCGTTGCTGGCGGTCGGCGTCGTCGCTCTTGCCGCGGGAATCGCGGTGGCGGTCCGGGTCCCGCCGAAGTGGCGGCGCCCGCAGTGGGGGCTCGGCCTGGCCGCCGTCGTTCCGCTGCTCGCCGCCGCCTGGCCCGACTTCGGCAACGACGGCGTCGCACTGCTGATCCGGCTGGCCGTGCTGGGTTGCGGCACGGGTTTCGCGCTCGCCGCCGCTCTGCCGGGGTCGGCGCCCGTCGCGGTCCTCGGTTTCGCGTTGCCGTTCGCGTCGCTGGTGTTCGTGGCGGCGACCACCGTTCCCCGCAGCCGGGTGGTCTACTCGGGCGCGAGCACCGAACACCTGCCGTCGTCGCCTGCCTCGACCGCCGCGTCCGACCATCTCGTCGGCTTCGTGATGCTGCTCGTCGTCGCGTTCTGCATCTACTCGGTGCACGAGCGGCGCAGTACCCCGGACGACACCTAGTCGAGGAGGCCGAGCGACTGCAGCCGGCGGAACACGAGCATCGAGCCGGGCGCGACGTCGGGCATGGCCGCGTATTCGTCGACGGTGAAGTACCGCAGTTCGGCGATCTCGCTGGTCGGCCGCGGCTCGGCGCTCAGTTCGGCGAGGAAGCAGGTCATGTGCAGGTCGGTGCCCGCGGGATGACCGTACGCGGGCGCTTCGAAGACCCCCAGATGTTCGAGCGTCCCGTCGACGATTCCGGCGTCGAGTTCCTCCCGGATCTCGCGGTGCAGAGCCTGTTCGGCGTTCTCACCCTGATCGATTTTTCCGCCGGCCATGTAGAAGGCCGTCTTCCCCACCGATCGGGTCTGGAGGAGTTTCCGGTCGCGGATGTGGGCGAGCGCGGCGGTTCGGATTTCGGCAGGCACCGTCACAAGATAGAACAGTCCGGCCGGCCGCCCATAACACAATGCGCCCCATTAGTCCGATTTGCCGCGATTGTGAGTCCGAATAACCGACCCAGTAGGATGTACCCCGTAGCCCAGTTCGCTAGCTAAGCGAACGGTCTACACGACTCGGTTCGTTTCGTTCCGACACCCCGCCGCCCGCTGACCCCCGACGGAGTGCCTTTTGCTTGCTGTTCTGCTCGCCCATGCCGTTGCCGCCGTTCTGGCTCCGCTTGTGGTGCGCAAGTTCGGCCGCAACGGTTTCTACCCCCTCTCCCTCGTCCCGCTGGCGTCACTCGGATGGGTGATCGCTAACTGGGGCACGGAACAGACCGTGTCCATCGTGTGGGCTCCGGGCCTGTCGATGGACCTGGACTTCTGGTTCGATCCGCTCGCCGCGATCATGTCGGTGCTGGTGCTGGGCATCGGCACGCTGATCCTGGTCTACTGCGCGCGCTACTTCACCGACGACGAACCCCGGCTCGGCATCTTCGCCGCCGAGATGGTGGCATTCGCCGGGGCCATGTTCGGCCTCGTCGCCAGCGACAACATGTTGCTGCTGTACACGTTCTGGGAACTGACGACGGTCCTGTCGTTCCTGCTGGTCGGGCATTACGCCGAACGCGCGTCGAGTCGCCGGGCCGCGACGCAGGCGCTGCTCGTCACCACCGCGGGTGGTCTGGCCATGCTGGTCGGCATCATCATCCTCGGCCAGGTGAGTGGCACGTACAACCTGTCCGAACTGATCGAAATCGCGCCGCGCGGTTGGCTCGCCGGCGTCGGCGTCGTGCTGGTCCTCATCGGTGCCCTGTCGAAATCCGCGATCGTCCCGCTGCACTTCTGGCTGCCCGGAGCGATGGCCGCCCCGACCCCGGTCAGCGGCTATCTGCACGCCGCGGCCATGGTGAAAGCCGGCATCTATCTCGTGGCCAGACTGTCGCCCGGTTTCGCCGACTCGGCGCCCTGGCGATTCACGATCATCACGCTCGGCCTGCTGACGATGGTCCTCGCCGGGTGGCGGGCGATGCGCGCCTTCGACCTCAAACTGGTGCTCGCGTTCGGCACCGTCAGCCAGCTCGGTTTCATGATGGTGCTCGTCGGTCTCGGCACCCGCGACGCCGCGCTCGCCGGCATGACGATGGTCGTCGCCCACGCGATGTTCAAGGCCGCGCTGTTCATGGTGGTCGGCATCATCGACCACACGACGGGCACCCGCGACATCCGCAAACTCGCGCACCTCGGTGACCGTGCCCCCACGCTCACGGTCGTCGCCGCGCTCGCCGCGGCGAGCATGGCCGGGCTTCCCCCGTTCCTCGGGTTCGTCGGCAAGGAAGCCGCATTCGACTCCCTGCTGAGCACGACCGTCCTCGCCGACCCGGCGCGGATCGTCACCGTCGGCGTCGTGGTGTTTGGTTCGATCCTGACGCTCGCCTACAGCGTGCGCTTCATGTGGGGCGCCTTCGGTCGCAAGCGGCTCGCGCGGCCGAGCCCGGCCGTGCAGGGCATGCACGCACCCGGACCGTTGTTCCTCGCCGCGCCCGCCGTTCTCTCGGTACTGAGCCTGGCGGCGGGACTCGCGGCGCCGCAGCTCGAGAAGCTGCTGACGCCGTACTCGCGCACCCTGCCCGCCGAGGGCGTCTCCGACTATCACCTCGCCCTGTGGCACGGCGTGAACACCGCTCTGCTGCTCACCCTGCTGGTGTTCGCCGTCGGCACCGCGCTCTTCGTGGCGCAGCGGTGGGTCAATCGCTTGCGGTTCGAGCATCCGCCGCTCGGCAACGCCGACCGCATCTACGACGCGACGCTGCGCGGCATGGACGCCCTCTCGATGCGGCTGACCGGCGCCACCCAGCGCGGTTCGCTCCCGCTGACGCAGGCCACCATCCTCGGCACCCTCGTGGTGGTGCCGCTGGTGCTGCTCGTCGTCGGGACGAATACGGGCGCCGACGTCCGGTTGTGGGATTCGCCGGTGCAGTTCGTGATCGGGCTGATGATGGTCGCGGCCGCGCTCGCCGCGACCGTGATGCGCAACCGTCTGGCCAGCGTGATCCTCGTCGGTCTCAGCGGCTACGGCTGCGGTGTGCTGTTCGCCCTCCACGGCGCCCCCGACCTCGCGCTCACCCAGTTCCTGGTGGAGACGCTGACGCTCGTCATCTTCGTTCTCGTGTTCCGGAAACTGCCCGCCGAGGTGGACGAGCGCCGGGCGATCGGATTCAAGATTCCGCGGGCACTGCTGGCGGTCGCGGTCGGTGCCACCATCACCACGATCGGCGCGTACGCCATCAATGCGCGGAACTCGGTGCCGATCTACGAGCGACTCCCCGACGCGGCGTACTACCTCGGCAACGGCAAGAACGTCGTCAACGTCCTGCTCGTCGACATCCGTGCCTGGGACACGCTCGGTGAGATCTCGGTGCTGCTGGTGGCGGCCACGGGTGTCGCGAGCCTGGTGTTCCGCAACCGCCGCTTCGGCAGCGCACCCCGAGTGTCCGACGCTCCCGCGGTCACGGCCGATTCGTCGGCGTCGCATTCCGAGACCACGTGGCTGCTCGGCGGCGACCTCATCGATCCGAAACACCGGTCGCTGGTCCTCGAGGTGACGACCCGGCTGATCTTCCCGACCATCATGGTGTTGTCGGTCTACTTCTTCTTCGCCGGTCACAACGCGCCCGGCGGCGGGTTCGCCGGCGGCCTCACGGCCGGTCTCGCGCTGGTCCTGCGGTACCTCGCGGGTGGACGGTACGAACTCGGCGAAACCGTCCCGATCGACGCGGGCAAGATCCTGGGCCTCGGACTCACACTTGCCGCGGGCACTGCGCTGGCGTCGCTGTTCTTCGGCGCACCGGCGCTCTCCTCCGCGGTGTTCGAGGTGACGCTGCCGCTGGTCGGCCACGTCAAGATGGTCACCGCCCTGTTCTTCGACCTGGGTGTGTATCTCATCGTGGTCGGGCTCGTACTCGACGTGCTCCGCAGTCTCGGGGCGCGTCTCGACGCACAGATCGAGGTGAACCAGCGATGAGCGCGAACATCGGATTTCTCGTCATCATCGGCGTCCTGGTGTCGACCGGCGTCTACCTGCTCATCGAGCGCAGCATCACCCGCATGCTGCTCGGGTTGTTGCTGTTCGGCAACGGCATCAACCTGCTGATCCTCACGTCCGGCGGTTCGGACGGCAATCCGCCCATCGTCGGCCGTGAGTCGATTCACGAGTCGATGGCCGACCCGCTGGCGCAGGCGATGATTCTGACCGCGATCGTCATCACGATGGGCATCGCCGGCTTCGTGCTCGCGCTCGCGTATCGGTCGTTCAAGATCACCACGCAGGACGCCGTCGAGAACGACCCCGAGGACACCAAGGTCCTGCGGCGCCGGTCGCCCGCCGAGGCCCCCGACCGCGACCGTTCCGACGACCCGGTCACCGGCGAGCCGAGTTTCAGCGGCGACGCATTCGACAAGGACGGAAACCCTATTCCCCTGGAAGAGCTGAAGAACCTCGAAGACCTCGAATGCTACGAAGACCTGCACGAGGGTGACTTCGACGACGACGAGGACTCCGACAAGGACTCCGACAAGGCCGGGATCGGGGAGAGGTCGTGACCATTTCCCCGCACATCATCACGGCCCTCGCGCCGCTGCCCGTCCTCGTCCCGATGCTCGCCGCCGCGGCCACGCTGGTGCTCGGCCGGCGTCCGCGGGCCCAGCGGATCATCACGCTCGTCGCGTTGATCGGCGTCCTCGTCGTGTCGGGACTGCTGCTGTACCTGGCCGACCGCGACGGGACGACGGCCATTCAGGTGGGTGGCTGGGATTCACCGATCGGCATCACGCTGGTAGTCGACCGGCTGTCCGCGATGATGCTGGTGGTCTCGTCGATCGTGCTGCTCGCCGTCATGGCGTACGCCGTGGGTCAGGGTATCCGCGACGGCAGCGAGGACCAGCCCGTCTCGATCTTCCTGCCGACGTATCTGGCGCTGACGGCGGGCATCTCGAACGCGTTCCTGGCGGGCGACCTGTTCAATCTGTACGTCGGTTTCGAGGTGCTCCTCGCCGCCAGCTTCGTGCTGCTGACGCTCGGTGCGAGCGCCGACCGTGTCCGTGCGGGTGTGTCGTACGTGATGGTGTCGATGGTGTCGTCGCTGATCTTCCTGGCGGGCATCGCGTTCGCCTACGCGGCCACCGGAACCCTCAACCTCGCCGACATGGCCACCCGCCTCGACGGCATCCCGTCCGGCACGCGCACCGCCATCTTCGGTGTGCTACTCGTGGCGTTCGGCATCAAGGCGGCGGTGTTCCCGCTGTCGACGTGGCTGCCCGACTCCTACCCCACCGCGCCCGCACCCGTCACCGCCGTGTTCGCCGGCCTGCTCACCAAGGTGGGTGTGTACGCGATCATCCGCGCACACACGCTGCTCTTCCCGGAGGGCGAACTCGACAACGTGCTGATGGTGTGCGGCCTCCTGACGATGCTCGTCGGCATCCTCGGTGCGATCGCGCAGAGTGACATCAAACGTCTGCTGTCCTTCACGCTGGTCAGCCACATCGGGTACATGGTGTTCGGTATCGCGCTGTCCACCCAGTCGGGGCTCTCGGGCGCCATCTACTACGTGGCCCACCACATTCTGGTGCAGACCACGCTGTTCCTGGTGGTCGGTCTGATCGAACGCCAGGCCGGGTCGTCGTCGTTGCGTCGCCTCGGCGGACTCGCCGCGGCGAGCCCCGTCCTGGCCATCGTGTTCCTCGTCCCGGCCCTCAATCTCGGTGGCATTCCCCCGTTCTCCGGGTTCATCGGCAAGGTCGCGCTGTTGCAGGCCGGTTCGGCGGACGCGAGCGCGCTGGCGTGGATCCTCGTCGCCGGCGGAACCCTCACCAGCCTCCTCACGCTGTACGTCATGGCACGCGTGTGGACCAAGGCGTTCTGGCGCGCCCGCGCCGACGCCCCCGAGGGTGACCTCGCGGACGTCAGCCCGTCGGCGCTGCTCGACGAATCCGAGGCCGACATCGCGTTCGACGACCGCGCCGACGTGGGCCGCATCCCCGCGATGATGCTCATCCCCACCGTCGCCCTCGTCGGCGTGGGGCTGGCGATGACGGTGTTCGCCGGCCAGATCATCCAGATCAGCGATCGCGCGGCGAGTGATCTGCAGAACCGGTCCATCTACATCGACGCCGTCCTCGGCGGGCACCCCGGCGGCGAAGCGCAGGAGGCACCGCGATGAAACGCGAGAGACTTCTCCAGTTCGGCGCGCTGCTGTGGCTGATGGCGGTGTGGATCCTGTTGTGGGGCAACGTCAGCTGGGGCAACATCCTCGGCGGGCTCGCCGTCGGCGCGATCATCATGGTGCTCATGCCGCTGCCGCGGGTGCCCGTGGAGGGCCGGGTGCACGTCCTGCCGCTGCTCCGGCTGGCCGTGATGTTCGTGTACTACTCGCTCCAGTCCAGCCTCCAGATCGCGTGGCTCGCACTCCGGCCCGGGCCGCCGCCCGTCACCGGGGTCCTGCGGTACCAACTGGGGATCAAGTCGGACCTCGTCCTGACCCTGTGCATCGACGTCCTGAACCTCATTCCGGGCACCATGGTCCTCGAGATCGACCAGGTTCGGCGGATCGTCTACGTGCACGTACTGGACATGGGCTCGCAGAAGGCGGTCAGCCAGTTCTACCGCACGGTCGCGCAGTTGGAACGGTTGTTCATCGAGGCGTTCGAACGCGACTCCGACTGGAAACCGAGCCCCTGGCACAACCGCGACCTGCACTACGACGACCCCACTCAGGAGGGCAGCTCATGACAGTCGTATCGGTCATATCCGGGATCATCCTGGTCGTCGCCGGGGTCCTGACCACGTTCCGGCTTCTCGACGGGCCCAACTCGCTGGACCGCCTCGTCGCCCTGGACACCCTGATCGCGCTCGCGATGTGCGGGCTCGCCGTGTGGGCCGCGTACACCGGCGACACCACGATCGTGCCCGCCATCGTCGCGCTGTCGTTGGTGGGGTTCATCGGTTCGGTGTCGGTGGCCCGGTTCCGGGTGAGTGACAAGTCGTGACCACCGTTCTGAACGTCATCGGGGCCACGCTCATGCTGTGCGGCTCGCTGCTCGCACTGACGGCCGCCATCGCCATCGTGCGATTCCCGGACACCCTGCGCCGCATGCACGCCGCCACCAAACCGCAGGTGGTCGGTCTCATCATGGTTCTCGCGGGCGCCGTCCTCGAACTGCGTGGCAACGTCGACATCTGGATGCTGATCCTCGTCGGCATCTTCACCCTGTTCACCGCGCCGGTCATCGCACACAGTGTCGGCCGGGTGGCGTACCGGGAGCAGCGAGATCAGGACGGGCTGTTGATGATCAACGAGTTGGAGCCGCCAGAACGTCCGTGACCGCCGCCTTCGCGCCGCTGCCCCACCGCGCGAGTGCGGTCTCGGGCCGGGCGAAGAACGTCGCGTAGAACCCGAGGCTCATCGCGGCGAGGGCACCGAGGACGAGCGGTCCGGACACCTCGGGGAATCGGCCCATCGGCACGGCGAGGTAGCGGTAGCTGAGCAGCAGTCCGGCCAGCACCAGCGCACCGCCTCCGACGAGGCGGACCCGGAACCAGCCCCACCCCCGTTCGGGGTCGCGCAACGCGGATTCGATGGTCAGGCACAGGACGGCTCCGGCGACCAGGTCGACGCCGTAGTGGTAGCCGAACCCGAGGGTCGCCGTCAGCGTGCACACCAGCCAGAACGTGCCGCCGAGGCGCAGCCACCAGGCGCCCTGCCGGGAGTGGATGAACAGGGCGAGGGCCCACGCCGTGTGCATGCTCGGCATACAGTTGCGGGGCGTCACCGAATCGAACGACATCGGTTCGGGCGCGAAGTCGGGTGTCGGGACAAGGTTGGGCCAGTAGTCGCTGACCTGGAACCCCTGCCCTTCGGAGCCGAACGCGAAGATCGGTCCGACCACCGGGAACAGCACGTAGAACACGGGACCGATCAGACCGATCAGCAGGAACGTGCGCACCAGGTAGTGCGACGGCCAGCCGTTCCGCAGCTGGTAGACGGCCACCGCGATGGCCGCGACCGGCAGTTCGATGTAGACCCAGTGGAGGATGCCGTAGCCGACGGGACCGAGGGCGTCGACGAACTGCCCCAGGTGCCACGACGGGCTGCCCAGCGCGTGGTCGGCCAGTTGGGCGTATTCGTCGAGAACCATCGGCCCGGCCATGATGGTGACCTGCAGCCAGGCGTCGCCGAACTTGGTCGCGAGTATCAGCAGCGCACCGAGGGCGACACCCTTGAGGGCGCTGTGCCGCTGGTCGCCGGTCCAGCGGACCGCCGCGTACACACCCACCGCCGTGAGTACCCAGGTCGCGCCGTTTCCGACGGTCAGCGGGCCACCGGACAGGTAACGCACCCCAGCGACCACGACGTCGATACCGGCTGCGGCGGAGAGCGCGAGAACGCGCTGGCGATTGGTGAGCCCGACCATTGCGAGCGCGAGGCCGGCCCACGGGACGGACGCCGACTTGGGGGTCAGGACGTAGTCGTGGAACAGGCTTTCGAGGGGGCCCTGGAATCCCTGTGTGGACGCGACCACTTGGACCACCACCAGCAGGATTGCGACGCCCAGCGCCCCGCCGGCCACGAACATGCGGGAACGATCGACGGGCCCACCCGGCCGTATAACGGCAACATCGTCGATCGACACTCGCCAAGTGTAAACAACACGTGAACGGGAGGTGGACGAGTGCCCTGTCCGAGACCGTGATTCAGGTCCCGAGTTCCTTCACCAGCGCATCGACCACGGCCACCAGGTCACCGCCGGTCGCCTCCGCGACCTGACGTTGCCGCTGGTAGGACGCGCCCCGGCGGGGAATCTCGGCCACCGCGGCCAATTCGTCCGCGCAGCCCAGACGCACCGCGGTCGGGGCCAGCTTCTCGAGCAGGTCGTTCAGGTCGTCGGTGACGAGCCGCTCGTTGCTGTCCTCGTCGAGAATGATCTCGGCGTCGAGCCCGTACCGCGCGGCCCGCCACTTGTTCTCCTTCACGTGCCACGGCTGCAGGTTGGGCAGGTTCTCGCCCGCCTCGAAACGCCGGTCCAGGTCGACGATCAGGCAGTGCACGAGCGCGACGAGGGAACTGAGTTCGGCGCGGGTGGAGATGCCGTCGAAGACGCGAACCTCGATGGTGCCCCACCGTGGCGCCGGCCGGATGTCCCAGTGCATACCGCCGATCTTGGTAATCACGCCGGTCTTCATCTGGTCGCTGATGAAATCCTCGTACTGCCCCCAGCTCGCGAACTGGTACGGCAGTCCCGCGGTGGGGAGTTGCTGGAACATCAGCGCGCGATTGCTCGCGTACCCCGTGTTGACGCCCGCCCACATCGGTGAGGACGCGGACAGCGCGAGCAGATGCGGGTACCGCTGCAGCAGCGCGTTGAGGATCGGGAACACCTTCTGCGGTGAGGACACACCGACGTGGACGTGCACACCCCAGATGAGCATCTGACGGCCCCACCACTGGGTGCGTTCGATCAGCTCGTCGTAATCCGGTGTGCGCGTGACCAATTGGGTCGACCACTGCGCAAACGGGTGCGTCCCCGCACAGATCAGATCGACGCCGAGCGGGTTCGCCGCCCGCCGCAACAGGTCGAGTGACTCGCCGAGGTCGTCCATCGCCTCACCGACGGTGGAGTGGATACCGGTGACGAGTTCGACAGTGTTGCGCAGCAACTCCTTGGTGATCCGCGGATCCTCGGGACCGGCGAGATTCGCCACCGCGTCGAATACCTCCGCGGCCGTATTGGAGAGATCCCGCGTGACCCTGTCGACCAGCGCGATCTCCCACTCGACACCCAGCGTCGGCCGCGGCGAACCGGGAAAAGGAACTACCACGGCTTCGATCCAACCACAGGCCGCAGTGCGCGGCAGCGTACCGACATCCCGGCCGGAGCCGGGATGTCACGCGACTCAGCTGGCGCCGATGACACCGCAAGCCACCCGGGAACCTGCGTCCCCGGTGTTCAGGGTTTCCTGATCGGGGGCGGGTGCGTAACGGGTGGGGATGTTGGCGAAATTGTCGGGACCCGAGTGGATCATGACAGCGGTGCCGCTGTCGCCGTTCTTCAGGTCCTCGACCGTGAACGCGTCGGTGCTGGTGACCAACTCGGCCGTGCCGTCGGCCAGAACCTGCAGCGAGGTGAGATCGCCGCTCGCGGGGTGCCCCGAGTGGCCCTCGGCCTGGAAGTGCCCGCCCGCGGACAGGAAGTTTCCAGGCGCACCGCCGGTCGGCGCAACGGAGTTCGTCTCGCATTTACCGACGGAATGCACGTGGAAACCGTGGAATCCGGGCGTCTGATCCTTGACGGAAACGGTGATCTCGACGTGGCTGCCGGCCTGTTTGAACGTGGCGGTGCCCACGTCTTCGCCTTCCGCGTTCTTCAGCGTCGCGCTGAGCGCGCCACTCTCCGCGGACTCACCCGAGCCGCTCTCGGCGTCGCCGGGAACACCTGCGGCACTGGGATCGGCGGCACCGGTCCAGACGGGAGGCGTGGTGCCGGGAACGTCGGTCGGCCCCTCGTTGTTACTGCAGGCGGTCAGTCCGAGTGCTGCAATGGCCACCACCGGGGTGACAATGCGCCAGGACATCCGACGGGAAGAACTCGAGGCCATCAAACCGCTCCTTTGAGGTGGCGAAGAAGTGCATCTGATCATAACCGCGTCGACGGTGCACCGACCGTCCGGTCTACTGCGCGGAGGTGACGATGACGATCACACCGGCAGACGAATTCGCGATACCCGGGAACCGCGGCTGGGCCGACACCCCGAGCTGCGCGGCGATCTCCGTGGCCGCTTCCTTCTCGGCGGCGGAAGTCCCGTAGTACACAGTGGTTTCGGAGATGGTGCCGTCGCTGTAGTTGCCGGTTTCCGACACCGTCCACCCCGAGGACATCAGTTCGGTGGCCGTCTGGCTCGCGAGACCGGTGACGTTGCTGTTGTTGAGCACCCGCACCGGGACCGACGCCGCATCGGCGGACTTCGAAGTACTCGAGGCACCGGACGTGGTGCTCGCCGCGGACGTCGAGGTGGCGCCCGCCGCTCCGGCTGCTGTCGTCGAGCGCGCGGCAGCGGTGGTCGTGGCGGCCGCCGTAGTCGTGACGGTGGCTGCGGTCTCCTCCGAGTCCGAACCCCCGAGCGAGGCGAACCCGAGACCCGCGAACAGAATCGCGAGGGCGATCAGCACCATCGCGAGGGCACGTAACGGCGGGCCGGACGATTCGGGTTTCGGAGTACTCACGATGTCGACCTTAGCGACCGGGTGCTACGTGACGTCGAACCCGAGGCGACGCGCGGCGCGGGCCTTCTGCCTACTCGCGCGCAGCCGTCGCAGCCGCTTCACGAGCATCGGGTCGGCTGCGAGTGCCTCCGGCCGGTCCACCAGCGCGTTGAGAACCTGGTAGTACCTGGTGGCGGACATGTCGAACAGTTCTTTGATCGCTTCTTCCTTCGCGCCGGCGTACTTCCACCATTGGCGCTCGAAGGACAGGATGTCGTGCTCCCGACGCGAGAGGCCGTCGTCGCCGACGTCCTTGACCCCTGCCGAGTTGTCGCCGTCGGTGCGCTCGGACTGGTTCCGACTACGCGCTGTTGCGCCGTCCATCTCACTCCTCGACTACTAGCTCTCGCTCGACCTCAGCGAAACCACGTTCCCCCGGCTCCTCGATCGCGTGGCCGACCGAGCAACGAATTACACCGCTGTACTTCAGCGACTATTCAACCATGGCGAACGCCGCGGGCAGTGCGAACGGCTCGGACGCGCCGCACTATCCTTGACGACCATGGCCATCCTCCCCATCCGGATCGTGGGCGACCCGGTATTGCACGAACCGACCGAGGCAGTGTCCCAGTCACCTGCGGAACTCGCTGAGATCATCGCCGACATGTACGACACGATGGACGCCGCCAACGGCGTCGGGCTCGCCGCCAACCAGGTCGGCCTGCCGCTGCGGTTGTTCGTCTACGACTGCCCGGACGTCGACGGGAACGGCACGGCGCTCCGCCGCCGGGGTTGCGTCGTCAACCCGGTTCTCGAAACGTCGGAACGACCCGAGACCATGCCGGATCCGGACGACGACGTCGAGGGCTGCCTGTCGGTACCGGGTGAGCAGTTCCCCACCGGACGGGCCGAGTGGGCGAAGGTCACCGGCACCGACGCCGAGGGCACCGCCGTCGAGATCGAGGGAAACGGCTTCTTCGCACGCATGCTGCAGCACGAGGTCGGTCACCTCGACGGCTTCCTCTACGTCGACATGCTGGTCGGCCGCAACGCGCGCGCCGCCAAGAAGACCATCAAACGCGCCGGCTGGGGCGTTCCCGGTCTCAGCTGGGTGCCGGGAACGGTCGAAGACCCGTTCGGGCATGACGACTGACATTCCGCTCGGAAGCCGGGTGGTGCTGCGATATCAGCTGCCGCCCGGCCACAGCCATCCGATGACCGACGTCATCGGGGTGCTGGAGAGCGTCGAACCGGCGGTGGTCGTCCGCGCCGCGGACGGCTCCGTCGTCGAGGTGGAGCCGGAGCGGGTGGTCGCGCTGAAGGCCGTCCCCGCGCGACCGGTGCGCGCGAGCGAGATCCGGTCCCTCGAACTGGCCTCCGCCGACGGCTGGCCGGGTGTCGAGCACGCGTGGATCGACGGGTGGCTCGCCCGCTACGGTCACGGCTTCACCGGACGTGCCAACTCGGCGGCACCGCTCGGCGACCGAGGGTGGGTCGGAAGCCTGGACGACGCCTCCCCCGGCGGCACGCTCGACCGTCTACGCGAGTGGTACGCCGACCGCGACCGCCCGCTGCGGTTGCTGATCCCCGACCGGCTGGGTGAGGTACCGCTGGGCTGGAACGTCAGCGACGAAGTGGTTGTGATGGCGGCCGACATCGACAACCTGTCGCTGCCCGAGGGCCCACGGACCACCACCGTCACCGATCACCCCGACCCGGACTGGCTCGCCCTCTACCGCTACCGCGGGTCCGCGCTCCCCGACTTCGCGGTCGACGTGCTGGACTCGGTCCGCGGCGGCACTCTCGGGTTCGGCCGGATCGGCGCCGCCGACTCGTCACTTCTCGCCGTCGCCCGCGGATCCGTCACGTCCGCGCCCGACGACCGCCGGTGGGTCGGGCTCACCGCGGTCGAGGTGGCGGAGGCTCACCGCCGCCACGGAATCGGCAGCCTCGTCTGCGGCGACATGATCAACTGGGGACGCGAACACGGCGCGACCCACGCGTGTCTGCAGGTCGCCGTCGAGAACGAGGGTGCGCAGGCGATGTACCGCAACCTCGGCTTCGTGGCGCACCACCGGTACCGCTACGCCACCGAACCTGTCGGCTGACGACCTGTCGGAGAGTGCCGCTAGGGTGGCTGCCGTGCGCATCGCAACCTGGAACGTGAACTCTGTTCGTGCCCGTACCGACAGGATCCTGGACTGGCTCCAGCGGTCCGACGTCGACGTGCTGGCGATGCAGGAAACCAAGTGCAAGGACGAGCAGTTCCCGTACGAGCGTTTCCGCGAACTGGGCTACGAGGTCGCGCACGTGGGCCTCAGCCAGTGGAACGGGGTCGCGATCGCGTCCCGTGTGGGTCTCGACGACGTGCAGATCGGATTCGAGGATCAGCCCGGTTTCCACAAGGACCCGGAGGTCGCGCCCGCGCAGGAAGCCCGTGCCATCGGCGCCACGTGCAACGGCGTCCGCATCTGGAGCCTGTACGTCCCCAACGGCCGTGAGCTGACCGATCCGCACTACACGTACAAACTCGACTGGCTGGCGAAGTTGCACACCGACGCGGTCGGGTGGCTGGAGCGGAACCCGGATTCGCAGATCGCGCTGGTCGGCGACTGGAACGTGGCCCCCACCGACGAGGACGTCTGGGATCCGGCGCTGTTCGAGGGCAAGACGCACACGTCGGCCCCCGAGCGTGAGGCCTTCCAGGCATTCGTCGAATCCGGATTCGCCGACGTCGTCCGGCCGCACACCCCCGGTCCCGGTGTCTACACCTACTGGGATTACACCCAGTTGCGGTTCCCGAAGAAGCAGGGAATGCGCATCGACTTCGTGCTGGGGTCGCCCGCCCTCGCCGGCCGCGTCGACAAGGCTGAGATCGACCGCAACGAACGCAAAGGCAAGGGCGCCAGCGATCATGCGCCGGTCATCGTCGACCTCGGCGACTGAGACCGCAGCACACCGATCGCCACGGCGGCCGAGGCTACTCGGCGACCAGAACGTCGAGATGCTCCGGATTCAGTGCCAGGTAGTGCCGGACATACGTGCAGATGGGACGGACTTTCCAACCACGCCGACGCGCCGAGCCGAGCGCCTCGCCCACGAGGACCGCGGCCAGCCCTCGCCCACCGAACTCTTCCTTGACGACCGTGTGCATGAACGCGACCACCTCACCCGGCTTCGCTGTGAATCCGGGGATGTCGTCCTCGTCCCGATAGCCGAGGATGCCGACCAACTCGTCCCCCAGCCACAGATCGAATCGTTCGTGGGCAGGATTGTCGAGCACGCGAGCATCAGCGGCCGTGATGTTCCCCGACGACTCGGAACTGTTCGAAATGTGATCCATGCCACTCATCGAATCAGTAAGGCGACATCCCCGCGCGCGGAATCGCCGCCCCCGGAACCGTTTCGTTGCCGACGAGTACTCGATTCGTGCCCCGACCGTCGTCAGCCCTCCACCTGGACGACGAGGTCGCGGTACTCGGGGTGTGCCGACACGAAGCGCTGCACGTACGTGCACACGGGCCGGACCTTCCAGCCGTACCCGCGGGCGAGGTCGAGGGAGCGCCCCACCATGAGGGCGGCGAGTCCGCGGTGGCCGAAGTCCTCCACGATCACCGTGTGCATGAACGAGACCACCGGCGCCTGCCGCCCCCGACTCTTCGGACCCGGCGGCCGGGCTGCCACCACTCCCACGCCGGCACCGGCGCCGGGCGGCGTGTCCGCGAGGTCGAAATATCCGAGGATGCCGACCAGGTCACCACTCAGGCGTAGCTCGAATCGGTTCTGATCGGCGTTGTCGATCACGTCCACAACCTGCGCGTCCGTCAGCATGGCTATCTCCTGGGGGTATGTGTCGTAATCGAAATGTGATGTTCATCACCCTTTATACCGATGCCGGGAACCGCTGTCCAAGTTTCACCCGAATGTTTACTTTCAGAGATCTCGGTTACAGTTTGCGGGACAACTACACATCCACGGGGGCTCGCACCAGCGGGCTGAGAGGACGGCTAGGGCCGTCGACCGTCGAACCTGTCCGGGTAATGCCGGCGTAGGGAGCATCATCGATGAGCACAAACGTATCTACAGCCACGTCCGTCACCACGGGACCGATCCAGGGCAGCACCAAGCAGTACCTGCCGTCGGGTGACGACGTCCGGGTGCCGGTCCGGCGCGTACACCTCACCAACGGTGAGCACCTCGACGTGTACGACACGTCGGGCCCGTACACCGACACGGACGCCACGATCGACCTGGAAGCGGGACTGCCGCATCTGCGCGCGCCGTGGATCGCCGATCGGGACGGCACCCAACTCGACGCCGCCCGCGCCGGCGCCGTCACCCCCGAGATGCAGTATTGCGCTGCGCGCGAGGGTGTTTCACCCGAGACGGTGCGCACCGAGGTCGCGGCGGGACGCGCCGTGATCCCGGCCAACCGCTGCCATCCCGAACTCGAGCCGATGATCATCGGCAAGGCGTTCGCGGTCAAGATCAACGCGAACATCGGCAACAGCGCGGTCAGTTCGTCGATCGCGGAAGAGGTCGAGAAGATGGTGTGGGCGACGCGGTGGGGCGCAGACACCATCATGGACCTGTCGACCGGCAAGAACATCCACGAGACTCGGGAATGGATCCTTCGCAATTCGCCCGTGCCTGTGGGAACCGTGCCGATCTATCAGGCACTCGAGAAGGTCGGCGGCGACCCGACCGCGCTCACGTGGGAAATCTACCGCGACACCGTGATCGAACAGTGCGAGCAGGGCGTCGACTACATGACGGTCCACGCCGGTGTGCTGCTCCGCTACATCCCGCTGACCGCGCGCCGCGTCACCGGCATCGTCTCCCGCGGTGGGTCGATCATGGCGGCCTGGTGCCTGGCCCATCACCGGGAATCGTTCCTGTACACCCACTTCGACGAACTGTGTGAGATCCTCCACCGCTACGACGTCACGTTTTCGCTCGGTGACGGTCTGCGTCCCGGCTCCATCGCGGACGCCAACGACGAGGCCCAGTTCGCGGAACTCCGCACCCTCGGAGAGCTCACGAAGATCGCGAAATCCCATGGGGTGCAGGTGATGATCGAAGGCCCCGGGCACGTGCCGATGCACAAGATCGTCGAGAATGTGCGCCTCGAGGAGGAGCTGTGCGAGGAGGCGCCGTTCTACACCCTCGGGCCGCTCGCCACCGACATCGCGCCGGCGTACGACCACATCACGTCCGCGATCGGCGCGGCGATGATCGCGCAGGCAGGCACCGCGATGCTCTGCTACGTGACCCCCAAGGAACACCTGGGACTGCCGAATCGGGACGACGTCAAGACCGGGGTCATCACGTACAAGATCGCGGCGCACGCCGCGGACCTCGCGAAGCAGCATCCACGGGCGCAGGAGCGGGACGACGCACTGTCGAAGGCGCGGTTCGAATTCCGCTGGCACGATCAGTTCGCGCTGTCCCTCGACCCGGATACCGCCCGGGAGTTCCACGACGAGACGCTGCCCGCCGAGCCGGCGAAGACGGCCCACTTCTGCTCGATGTGCGGTCCGAAGTTCTGTTCGATGCGGATCTCCGCCGACGTCCGCGAGTACGCGCAGCGACACGGACTCGATTCGGTCGAAGCCATCGAGGCAGGCATGGCCGAGAAGTCGAGCGAGTTCGTCGACGCAGGTGGCCGCGTGTATCTGCCCGTCGAATCCGTCACCTCAGAGAATCGGTAAGGTCCCCTTCGTGAAGCTGCTGCCCCTGACCCCCGACGGCCAGACCCCCGTCCGTGTCCTCACCATCGCCGGCACCGATTCCGGCGGTGGCGCCGGGATCCAGGCCGACTCGCGGACGATGGCGCTGTGCGGCGTCCACGCATGCGTCGCGGTCGCCGCGGTGACGGTGCAGAACTCGGTGGGCGTCAGCGGTTTCCACGAGATTCCGCCGGAGACCGTGGCCGCACAGGTGCGGTGCGTCGTCGACGACATCGGGGTCGGGGCAGCGAAGACGGGCATGCTGGCGTCGACGGCCATCATCGAGGCCGTCGCCGCCGTGTGCACCGAGGTCGGGATCGGCCGCGACCAACCGGTCCCGCTGGTCGTCGACCCGGTGTGCGCGTCGATGCACGGAGATCCGCTCCTGCACGCCGAGGCACTGGACGCCGTGCGGAACACGCTGATCCCGATCGCCACCGTGGTCACGCCGAACCTCGACGAGATCCGGTTGATCACCGGCATCGAGGTGGTGGACGACGCGACCGCGCGCCGGGCCGCCGAGGCGCTGCACGCGCTCGGGGCGCAGTGGTCGATCGTGAAGGGCGGGCATCTCCGGACGTCGGCGTCGAGCACCGATCTGCTGTTCGACGGCGACACGTTCCTCGAGTTCAGCAGTCCCCGCATCGACACCGGCAACGACCACGGCGGCGGCGACACCCTCGCGGCCGCCATCGCGAGCGCTCTCGCCCACGGGTGGTCCGTGCCCGACGCGGTGGCGTTCGGCAAGGAATGGGTCACCAAGTGCCTGGAGGCGTCGTATGACCTGGGCGCCGGTCACGGCCCCGTCTCCCCCCTGTGGCGACTCCGTCACTCGTGAGTACTTGTTAACGTCCGGCGGTTAACAAGTACTCACGGGCGGCGGAGCCGCAACCGCCAGATACCGAGGTCGGAGGGCACCCCGCTGGGTGCGGGGGCGAAGAAGGCGCGTCGCCACGGTTTGACACCGACACCCAGTTCGTCGAGGGTGCCCGGCTGCAGACTCGACAGCGTGGCGGACGACGCCATCACGTTGCCGTCGCCGCCCAGTTCCATCATGCGCGCCGCGATCGTCACGTCCACGCCGAGCCAGTCGCTGCCGATCTGCCGGGGCACGCCGGTGTGGATGCCGACGCGCATGCGGGGGCGGTAGCCGTCCACCTCCACCTCCGCGAGCGCTTCCTGTGCGGCGAAGACGGCGTCGATCGCGCGATCCGGGCTGGGGAAGACGGCCATCACCCCATCCCCGAGTCGTTTCACCACGTGCCCGCCCCGGTCGACGATGGGGGTCTCGACCGCTCGGGCAACGTCACGCAGCAGGACCAGGGTGGCGCTGTCGCCGGCCGGCAGCGACCAACTCGAGAACCCGACCAGGTCGGTGAACACGATGGTCACCTCGCGCGTTCCCCGACCGCGTCCGGTGCGCTCGAGCAGGGCCTGCCACACCTGCAGCGCGCCGAGGCTCATCTCGCGGGACGCCCCCGGCTGATGGTCGAGGAAGCGATCGGCTACGCGGGCGATGGCCCGTGCGCTCCCCGGTCCCGCTGTCGACAGTGGGTCGCCGAACGCGGGATCACCGGGCAGCGCGCGACGAACCCTCCGCAGCCCTTCGATCAGCTGCGGCTGCCGGTTCACCGATCCCACCCAGCCCAGAACCTTGTCGCCTCGTTTCGGTGTCTGCGCAGCGTCGAGTTCGGCACTGTTCTCTTCGGCCGGGTCGTCGCTCACGAGAGTAAGGGTAACCCAGCGTCACATGCACAAACGCGTGACGAATCGGACATCACTCCGCGGCCCGCGCCTTCTCCCGATCCGCGCCGGTGGGGACACCGTTCGGCCCGGCGAGGGACTCCGCGTACACCCCGACGGCGTACGCGACCGCGGCGGCATTCTTGGCGAGCGCGGCCCGGTTCACGTTCTCGAGGGTGTCGGTCGCGCTGTGGTAGTTCTCGTCGTACACCACACCCGGGGTGCCGCCCCACTTCTGCGCCTGCTCCGGGGTCTTCGTCTCGTCGGCGCCGCTGAACACGCCGCCCGAGGGGATGCCGTGCTCGATGAACGGACCGTAGTCGGATCGGCCGTCGAAGTCCGTGCCGTCCGCGGCGACACCGTTGCCCTGGAGGAACTCGGTGAACGTGCGCTCGATGCCCGCGGAACCCTCGGGTCCGGGCCCCTCGCCGACGTTGTCGGAGTTGTCGCCGTCGTACGCCAGGTAGCCGGCGTTCTCGGAACCGAGCATGTCGAAGTTCAGGTACAGCGCGATGTCGTTCCGCTGGTCCTCGCTGAGGCTGTTCACATAGGCCTCCGAACCGAGCAGACCCAATTCCTCGGCGCCCCAGAACGCGAAGCGCACCGCGTTGTCGACGTCGGGCGAACCGCCGAGTTGCACGGCCGTTTCGAGGGTCGCGGCGACGCCGGTGCCGTTGTCGTTGATGCCGGGACCGTCCGGGACGCTGTCCAGGTGGGCGCCGACCATCACGACGTCCTCGGCCGAACCGGTCTTCGTCTGGGCGATGACGTTGCGAGCAGTGCTCGACTCGGTGGTGGTATCGAGCGTGAGGATGACATCACCCCCGGCCTGCTCGAGTGCGGCACCGTCCGCCTTGCTCACTCCGCCCGTGGGCACCTTTCCCACGTCCGGGTCGCCGAGGGTTCCGCCGCTCATCGGTCCGTCCTCGTTGTTGACGACGATCACGCCCACGGCGCCGCGCTCCGACGCGAACTGCTGCTTGGCCGCGAACGGGCACACCCCGCGGTTGACGAGGACGATCGCCCCGGTCACGTCGAGGCCGTCGTAATCGGTGACCTCGCATCCCGGACTCTCGTCCTTGGGGGCGGGCACCAGGCGGGCGGTGATCCCCTCCGGACCGGTGGACGGTGAATACGACAGTGCACGCACCTCGAAGTCACGGTCGCCGGACCTGAGCGCCTCCGTCCGCACGTCGAACTTGTGGAACTCGAATTCCGGTGTCTCGACGTCGAAGCCCTTGTCTTCCAGCACCTGTGCGACGTAGTCGACGCTGGCGTCGTAGCCGGAAGTGCCGGCCGCGCGGTTGCCGTCGTTGTTCCCGGCGATCGTCTGCAGTTGCTCCAGATGCCCCACCACACCGCCCTCGGTGACCGAAGCCGCGAGAGCGCTCGCATCGACCGGCGGCGAATCGGGTTCGCTCGTCGACGAGCATCCGGCCAAGAACATCGCACCGGCCACTCCGACTGTGAAGGCTCCCCGTAGTCGCATGTCGGGAGCCTAACGCAGAAGCACCTGTGGGCCGGCGCGAATGGATTTCGCACCGGCCCACAGGCTCCCGCCCCACCATCACCCTCAGCCAGGTCTCCCGACGATCACCTGGCGGAGGAGCGGGGCGAAAGTACTGTATCGGGTGTCAGGCGTCGCGCTTGTTGACGACCACCAGGCCGGCCCCGAAGATCACGAAGACGAACACCGCGAAGTACACCAGGCTGCCCCACGGGCCCCAATGAAATTCGACCCCCTGCGGCGCCCCCAGGAAGTTGTTGGCGTTGAGGAACGGCAGGAAGGGCATGATCTTCTCGCCGAACGAGCCGAACAGGTTGAACAGGCTCTCGATCAGCAGCGGCCACAACAGCAGCAGGGCGATCGCGCCCGCCGACTGGCGCAGCAGTGTGCCGATACCGACGGCCAGAACCACGCACAGGAACGCGTAGATCGGGACGCCGTAGATCGACCGCCACGCGTCGTCACCCGACAGTGTGAGCGCCGCTCCCGCCTCGTCACCTGCAGTCGCCTTCGCGATGGCGTACGCGCCGAACGTGAGCACGAACGTCAGCACGGCGCCGAACGCGCCGATCAGGCCGGCCTTCGCGACGAGGACGGACGCCCGGTTCGGGATGGCCTGGAACGTGGTGCGGATGACGCCGAACCGGTATTCGCTGGTCACGGCGAGCGCCGCGAGGATCATCAGGACCAGCACACCGAACCCGGAGACACCGCCGACCGCGTCCGACATCTGCGGCAGGAACGGATCGAAATCCGGTTGCCTACCGTCCGCGATCTGGTTGTTGAAGGAGTTGATGCTGGCCTTCGCGCTCAACCCGATTACCGCGGCGAGACCGAGACCCAGCACGATGATGATGACGGTGCACCACCACGGCGACCTCGTCGACGTGATCTTGATCCGTTCGGCATTGAGAACAGCCATTACAGTGCACCCCTCATCACATCTTCGACGCCCTCTGCGTGGTACTGCACGTCGTCTCCGGTCAACTTCATGAAGGCGTCCTCCAGCGATCCGCGCTGAGATGCCAACTCGTGCAGGACGATGCCCTGCGAACCAGCGATCCCGCCGACGACGTCCGTCGACGAATCCACCACGACGAGCGCCTGCTGCCCGTCGGATCCGTCCTCGCGCACGGTGAGTCCGTTGGACGTGAGCGCGCTACGCAGCGCGTCCAGCTGTGGGCTCCGCACGCGTACCGTCGATTCCGAGGACTTGCTGACGAACTCGGACACGGTGGTGTCGGCGATCAGACGCCCCCGGCCGATGACCACCAGATGTTCTGCGGTGAGCGCCATCTCGGACAGCAGGTGGCTCGACACCAGCACGGTGCGCCCCTCCGTCGCGAGGCGCTGCATGAACTTGCGGATCCAGACGATGCCCTCCGGGTCGAGCCCGTTCACCGGCTCGTCGAACAGCAGCACCTTCGGGTCGCCGAGGAGCGTGGCGGCCAGGCCCAGTCGCTGGGACATGCCGAGCGAGAACCCGCCGGCCTTCTTCCCGGCCACCTCGGTGAGCCCGACGAGGTGCAGCACCTCGTCGACCCGGCTCTTCGGCAGCGAGTTGGACGCCGCCATCCACTGCAGATGGGCGCGGGCCGAGCGATTGGGGTGCACCCACTTCGCGTCGAGCAGAGCCCCCACCGTCCGTAGCGGCTGCACCAGGTCGCTGTACGGTTTGCCGTCGATCAACGCGCTGCCCGCCGTGGGGCGGTCCAGCCCGAGGATCATCCGCATCGTCGTCGATTTGCCTGCACCGTTCGGGCCGAGGAAGCCGGTGACCATACCCGGCTTCACGTTGAACGTCAGGTTGTCCACCGCCTTCGTCGCACCGAAGGTCTTCGAAAGTCCCCTCACTTCAATCATGTGAGAAGGATGCCGGAACCTGCGGCCGGCGCGCATCGGCCGCAGGTCTACTCCCGACTCGTCCCCTGGTACCGGTCGGACCCTGAGCGGGACCCCGACGCGACCCCGAGGACTACGACGACGCCTGCGCCCAGAACCGTTTGGGAATGCGGCCTGCGTGACGTGCCTCGTACCCCGCCACCACGGCCCCGCGCATCGCCGACGCCATGAGCGCCGGGTCCTTCGCCCTGGTCACAGCCGTGGCCAGCAGCACGGCGTCGCAGCCGAGTTCCATCGCGAGGGTCGCGTCGCTGGCGGTCCCGATGCCGGCGTCGAGGATGACGGGGACCCCCGCGCCCTCCACGATCATCTCGATGTTGTGCGGGTTCGCGATACCGAGCCCGGTGCCGATCGGCGAACCCAGCGGCATCACGGCCACGCAGCCGACGTCCTCGAGCCTGCGGGCCAGTACCGGGTCGTCGGTGGTGTACGGCAGGACGACGAATCCGTCGTCGACCAGTTGCTCTGCAGCGCTGACCAACTCGATGGCGTCGGGCAGCAGGGTGCGTTCGTCGGCGATGACCTCGAGTTTCACCCAGTCGGTCTCGAGCGCCTCACGGGCGAGTTGCGCCGTCAGCACCGCCTCGGCAGCACCGCGACACCCGGCGGTGTTGGGCAGCGGCGCGATGTCGAGCCGGCGCAGCAGGTCCAGCACCCCGGTGCCGCCGGCGGCGTCGACGCGACGCATCGCGACCGTGGTCAGCTCGGTGCCGGACGCGACGAGCGCCTCTTCGAGCACCGTGAGGTTGGCGGCGCCGCCGGTACCCATGATCAACCGTGAACCGAACGTGCGGCCCGCGATCGTGAGGCCCTTCTGCACGCCGGACGTCGCGTCAGCCACCCTGCACCGCCGTGAGGATCTCGATCTCCCAGCCCCGGACCACGAGTTCGTCCCACTGGGCGCGCGGGAACACGGCGCCGTTCACCGCCACCGCGATGCCCTTGGTGGGCAGGTTCAGCACCTCCAGCAGCCCGGTGACGGTCAACGGTTCCGTGAACTCGTGGTCCTCGCCGTTGACGCTGATGCCGATCGGCACCACTACTTGCCGCTCACTCATCTCTACCTCGCTACTTTCTCGAAACGTTCGGGGTCGGCGGCTTTCGCCTCTACCAGTGCCGAGCCCTCCAACAATGCCACCGTCGCGTCGGCGGTCACCGGGGTGAGCAGGATGCCGTTACGGCCGTGTCCCGTCGCCACCACGACCCGATCGGACACCCGGCCGATCAGCGGCAGGTTGTCCGGCGTCATCGGACGCAGACCCGCCGAGGTCTCACGCAGTTCGTACTCGCCGATGGCGGGCATCAGCGCCTCGGCGTCCGCGATCAGGTCCCGGACACCGGCCACCGTGACCTGCGTGTCGTTGCCCGACTCGGACTGGGTGGCGCCGACGACGATGCCGTCGGCACGCGGCACCAGGTAGGCGGGCCTTCCGTGCACGCTGCCGCGGATGGTGCGGCCCGGCGCGGGGGTCACCCCGGGACGCGAGCGCAACCGCAGGATCTCGCCCTTCACCGGGCGAACCGGAAGCCCCGGCCACAGGGCCGGTGACGCGATGCCCGCGGTGACGACGATCTGGTCCGTGTCGAGCCGGTCGAGGCTGCGCACGGCCTCCCCGATCAGCTCCACTCCGGCGTCGACGGCGCACCGCTGCAACGCCTGCAACAGCAGCCTGTTGTCCACGGCCAGCTCGTCGACGGCCAAGAGTCCCAACCGGACTCCGCGACCCAGCATCGGCTCGAGGGCCCGGACTTCGGCACGGTTGAGAATCTGCAGTTCCCGCCCCTGCGCACCCACCCATTCGGCGATGGTCCGCAGGTCCTCCGCGTCGGCGCCGTCCAGCGCGACGGTGAGCGAACTCTCCGACGTGAACAGCTCGACGCCGGCTCCGGCCTCGAGTTCCTTCCCGAATTCGGGCCACCGGTCGAGCGACGCGCTCCCCAGTTCGAGGACGCTCTCCTCACCGGGCCAGCCCTCGGACAACGGGGCGAGCATGCCGCCCGCCACCCAGGACGCTCCCGAACCGATCGACGGGTCGTACAGCCGTACCGACCAGCCGTTGCGGGCTGCTCGCCACGCAACGGACAGGCCGATCACTCCGCCTCCGACGACGGATACCGATCTCGCCATTGAACTCCACCTCACTTCCTGCGCCGGCATGATCCGGGTCAGGTATGACGGTCGGGCTCGGCGTGAGCCCCTCTCAGCCCCACGTTCCCCGGGACTCCCGTGTTGCACTTTCACCGTAGAGGCTACCGTCATGCCGTGACCACCTCGCATCACAGCAACCTCACGGACCGTCGGCGTCGCCTCGGAACAGCACGTTTGTACCTGTGCACCGATGCTCGGCGCGACAAGGGCGACCTGGCGCAGTTCGCCGAGGCCGCGCTGTCCGGCGGCGTCGACATCATCCAGCTCCGCGACAAGGGCTCGGCCGGAGAGAAGAAGTTCGGCACGATGGACGCCCGGGACGAACTGGCGGCGCTGTCGGTGCTCGCGGCCGCGGCCAGGCGGCACGGAGCGCTGCTCGCGGTCAACGACCGCGCCGACATGGCGCTGGCGGCCGGGGCCGACGTGCTGCACCTCGGCCAGGGTGACCTGCCCGTCCCGTACGCACGGACCGTGGTGGGCTCCGACGTCCTGATCGGCCGCTCCACCCACAGTCGCGCTCAGGCCAGCCTCGCGGCGATCGAGGACGGCGTCGACTACTTCTGCACCGGACCGGTGTGGGCCACCCCCACCAAGCCCGGGCGGACCGCGTCGGGCATCGATCTGGTGCGATCGACCGCCGACTCCGAGCCGAACCGCCCGTGGTTCGCGATCGGCGGCATCGACGAGTCCCGCGTTCCGGAGATTCTCGCCGCGGGGGCCTCCCGCATAGTCGTCGTGCGAGCGATCACCGAGGCCCGCGACCCGCAGGCCGCCGCGCGCTCGCTGTCTGCCCTGTTGCAGCAGAACGCATAGTTACGGCTGGTCCAGCCAGTCCAGCACCGTGGCAGGCGGCAGGACCACGACGGTGGCCGGCAACTGTTCGATCAGGTCGGGGTCGGTGGTGACGACTGCCGTCAGCGTTCCCAGCGTGGTGCCGTGGCCGGCCGGCTCGGCGAGGCGACCGACCGCGTCCAGGGTCTCGAGCACCTCGACGCGCGGCAGCCACCCGTAGGTGCCGTCGGGCAGGTGAACCGTGCGGGGTAGGGCCTTCGACAACTGCGCAAGCGCGCCGCGTTCGCCCAGCACGTCGTGCCTGTCGAGCAGCAATCGCACCTCGGTGGTGCGCAGTTGCGGCCACCCTGCTTCGAATCCGGGGTGCAGCGGCAGCCCGGCGACGTCGGTTTCCCGCACCCAGCGCAGTTCGGTGCTCTCGCCGTTCGCGACGGTGGGCAGCGGGCGCTCGGCGTCGGCGATCACCGTGGTGTAACTCCAGCCGCTCGCGGCCTTCATCGTGACGACCTCGGTGCGGACGCGGATGGCCGCGCTCTCGATGCCGGCTTCCTCGTGCGCCTCGCGTACCGCGGCGTGGGTGGTGGTCTCGTGGCTGTCCCGGGCACCGCCGGGCAGCGCCCACGTACCGCCCTGGTGACTCCAGGCCGCACGGTGCTGTAGCAGCACGGCCGGCGTCTCGTCCGAGAGCGGCGCACGCAGCAACAATCCCGCCGCACCGTGCTTGCCCCAATGACGACTGCCGTCCGGCCCGGTTGCCCAGCCGTCACCGTCACCACGCATCGACTACCCCTGTCCGACCTGATGGGTCTCCCTACAGTTCCCTCACACTAACGGTTTCTTCCGGAACTGCCCGTCGGCAGTCGTGAACCGACCGCTGCTTATATGCTCCCCCCAAGGTGCGGCCATGACACGGGAGGGGTGCGAGGTGGTTCTGCGTGAGGCACCGTCGATCGAACCCCAGGGCAGCCGCGCATTGTCTGCCGCCGCGGACGACGACGTCGACCCCGCGGTGGCACGCCGCAAGGAACTGCGCGCGTTCCTGGTGTCGACTCCCGCCAAGCTCACCGCCCTCGGCGCCCTCCTGGTTCTGCTCACCCTCACCGCCGGATTCGTGGCCGCCTCGACGGTGAACGGCAGGGAGGCCACCCTCGACAGTGTCCTCGCGGAGACTGAACCGCTGTCGTTCTCGGCGCAGAACCTCTACAGCGCCCTGTCCGTGGCGGACGCCGCGGCCACGACCGCGTTCATCTCCGGCGGTCTCGAACCTCCCGAACTCCGGGACAAGTACGCGCAGGCGATCGGCACGGCCTCCGCCGACCTCGTGTACGCGTCGGGCGGACTCGCGGCGAGCGACGTGGACAGCCGCCGCCTGCTCGCCTCCATCTCCACCGACCTCAGCGTCTACTCCGGTCTCGTCGAGACCGCGCGGGCCAACAATCGCACCGGTCATCCCGTCGGCGCGGCCTACCTCAGCGAGGCGTCCGCACTGATGCAGACGAGCATGCTGCCGATGGCGCAGCAGTTGCACGCCCAGCAGGAAGCCGACGTCGCGGACACGCAACGGGACTACTCTCGTCCGCCCTGGCTGGCGCTGACCCTGATCCTCGTCGCACTCGTCGCGCTGCTCGTCGCCCAGATCGTCATCGCGAGGCTCAGTCGCCGCACGTTCAATCTCGGGCTGATCGTGGCGTCGACGTGCACGGCGATCCTCCTGGCGTGGATGCTCGTCGCCGGGCTGGTCTCCTCCCTCGACACGAAGCGGGCACTGACCGAGGGCGCCCGCCCGATGCACGAGTTGACCGCCGCCCGCATCCTGGCCCAGCAGGCACGCACCGAGGAGACGCTCAAACTGGTCCGCCGCGACTCGAACGGTGACTACGACGCCGTCTTCGAGGACAAGTCCGGTCAGCTCGACACCCTGCTGTCGAGTTACCCCCACGACGGCGACCGCGCGGTCGGCCACGCCGAGGTGGCGCGGGCGCAGGAGGCGTGGACGCGCTGGTCCTCGGCACACGACCGCATGAACGAGATCCTCGCCAAGGGCGACTTCGTCTCGGCGGCAATGGTCGCCATCGGACCGGGACCCTCGGATTCCGCGGCTCAGTTCACCGCCGTCGACGACGCGCTCACCGACGGAATCGGGACCGCCCGCGACCGTCTGCGGGCGAACGTCGAATCCGCGGCCCACGTGCTGACCGCGCTCGGTTCCGGTGCCCTCGTCCTGACGCTGATAGCGTTCGGCGGAATTATCATCGGGTTGTGGCCTCGGTTGAGGGAATATCAGTGAGGGGGCGCCGGATCGCGCTGGTGCTCGTGGCGGCCACGTTGCTGATCGGCGGGTGCGCCGAGTCGAGTCCGGAGCACGTCGGATCGCCGAGCGTGTCGTACACCGAGCCCCCGCTTCCCGCGGCCGCGACGCCGGCGCCCGAGACCAGTGCGGCGCCGCCGACTCCGGAGAGGGACTGCGGCGATCCCACCGCGAGCCTGCGTCCATTCCCCGACACCGACGCCGCAGCGCAGATGCCGACGGTCGACGCCATCCGCGCACGGGGGCGTCTCGTCGTCGGCCTCGACACGGGCAGCAACCTGATGAGTTTCCGCGACCCGGCGACCGGTGCCATCCAGGGCTTCGACGTCGACATTGCCCGGGAGATCGCACGGGACCTGTTCGGCGATCCGGACCGGCTCGAGTACCGCATCCTCACGTCGGCGAATCGTGAGAAGGCACTGCAGGAGTCGATGGTCGACATCGTGGCCAAGACGATGACCATCACCTGCGACCGGAAGGAAAGGGTGGCGTTCTCCTCCGAGTACTTCGAGGCGCAGCAGCGGGTCCTCGTCGTGAAGGGCTCCCCGATCCGCAGCGCCGCCGACCTGGACGGGAAGCGGGTCTGCGTCGTCCGCGGCACGACGTCGCTGACACGGCTGCAGCAGGTGGCGCCCACCGCGGACATCCTGACGGTCCCCATGTGGTCGGATTGCCTGGTGGTCCTGCAACAACGGCAGGTCGACGCGGTGAGCACCGACGACACGATCCTCGCCGGTCTGGCGTCCCAGGATCCGTACCTCGAGATCGTCGGAGACAGCATGGGCGCCGAGCCGTACGGCGTCGGCATCACCAAGTCGAACGAGGACCTGGTGCGGTTCGTCAACGGCACGCTCGAACGCATCCGCAACGACGGTACCTGGACCAGGATGTACGACCAGTGGCTGTCGATGCTGGGGCCGTCCCCCGCCCCGCCGTCCGCCGCGTACCAGGATTGAGGGGACGCATGCCGCAACACTCGAAGAATCCGGAGTCCACCGACCCGGACATCGCCACCCAGGCCGCCGTCCGGGAACCCGAAGAGGACGCCACCCAGGCCGCGGTCCGGGAAGAACCGGACGAGGGTCCAGCCACCCAGGCCGCGCCGACGTCCCGGCCGTCCGGCGCGTCCGGCACCGGCCGCTCGACGCGCTCACCGCGCACCCGGTCCGGGCAGCGCCTGCGTCTCGGCGGCGGTCTCGTCGAGGTTCCCGTCGTGAAGACACTCGACCCGGCGTCCGCCGTGACGACCGACCCGAAAGTACCCGAGAGCAAGCGCTTCTGCTGGAAATGCAACAAGCCGGTCGGCCGCACCAGTGCCACGTCGGGGGGTTCCGAGTTCGGTCTGTGCCCCTCGTGCGGAGCCACGTACGACTTCCGGCCGCTCCTCGGCCCGAACGAGTTGATCGGCGGCCAGTACGAGGTGCAGGGCTGCATCGCGCACGGCGGCCTCGGCTGGATCTATCTGGCCATCGATCGCAATGTCAGCGACCGCTGGGTGGTCCTCAAGGGCCTGTTGCACTTCGGCGACGCCGAGGCTCAGGCCGTGGCGGTGGCCGAACGCCAGTTCCTCGCCGAGGTGGCCCACCCGAGCATCGTGAAGATCTTCAACTTCGTGGAACATCCCCGGTCGGACGGGACCCCGATGGGCTACATCGTCATGGAGTACGTGGGCGGTCATTCGCTGCGGGACGTCCTGTCGACACACACGAAGCCCGAGCGCATGCCGGTCGAGCAGGCCATCGCCTACGTACTCGAAATCCTTCCCGCACTGGCGTATCTGCACTCCACCGGCCTGGTGTACAACGACCTCAAACCCGACAACGTGATGGTCACCGAGGATGCCCTCAAATTGATCGACCTCGGGGCCGTCGCGGGCATCGAGGACTACGGTTACCTGTACGGCACTCCCGGGTATCAGGCGCCGGAGATCGTCAAGACCGGCCCGACCGTGGCGTCCGACATCTACACGGTGGGGCGCACACTCGCCGTGCTGACGCTCGACATGCCGTCCGACAAGGGCCGGTATCTCGACGGGATCCCGTCCCCCGAGCAGGCGCCGCTCCTCGCGGAATACGAGTTCTTCCATCGACTCCTGTTGCGCGCCACCGACCCCGATCCGAACCGGCGTTTCGCGTCGGCCGAGGAAATGGCGGGTCAGCTCACGGCGGTACTGCGGGAGGCCCTCGCGCAGCAGACCGGCGAGGAGCATCCCGGACTGTCGACCGTGTTCAGCAAGCAGAGAACGACTTTCGGCACGGACGGGGCCGTCGAGCAGACCGATGTGTACGTCGACGGCGTCGAACGGGACGAGAATCTCGATCCGCAGTCCGTGGCGCAGGCGTTGGCGGTGCCCCTGATCGACCCGACCGATCCCAACGCCCCACTCCTGGCCGCCGCGGTGCACAGCGAACCGCAGCAGACGCTGGATTCCATTCGGCACGCGCGCGAGAACGGTATCGAACGGGTCGTCGGCGACCTGGACACGTCGTTCTCCCGGGAACTCACGCTCGCCGAGATCAAGGCGCACCTCGATCTCGGTGACGCCGCCACCGCCACCGCACTCCTCCACGACGTCGAGGGAGACATGGGCGGGAACTGGCGCGTCGACTGGTACGCCGGACTCGCGACGCTCATCGACGGCGACTACGAGACGGCGTTCTCCCGTTTCGAATCCGTGCTGCAGGCGATGCCCGGGGAGACGGCTCCCAAACTTGCGCTGGCCGCCACCGCCGAACTGATTCTGCAGCACTGGGAGAGTTCCGATCCCCACCAGTGGCGGACGTTCGCCGAGAAGTACTACCGGACGGTGTGGCGCACCGACCACAGCATGGTGAGTGCGGCATTCGGGCTGGCGCGGCAACTCACCGACCGCGGAGATCTGCCCGGTGCCATCGCCGCCCTCGATCAGGTTCCCGCGACCTCCCGGCACTTCACGATGGCCCGGATGACGAGTGTGCTGATGCTGTTGTCCGGCAAGCCGATCGAGGAGATCGACGAAGCAGCCCTCCGGGAGGCTGCACTCCGTGTCGCCGCGCTCGCACCCGAGGAGAGCCGGGCACTGCAGATGCGCACGCTCGTACTGGGCACCGCACTGGACTGGATGCGTGCCGGTCACACGTCGGCGACGGAACGCGAGCAGATCCTCGGTGTGCCGTTCACCGAACGGGGCCTACGCAAGGGCGCCGAGGCCGGCCTGAGGGCGCTGGCCCGCAATGCCCCCGAGCGCACTCACCGGTACACCCTGGTGGATCTGGCCAACGCCATCCGGCCCAAGAGCCTGCTGTAACGCTCAGGCCCCGATCAGGTCCGCCGCCGCACGGGCGATCGCGAACTCCTCGTTGGTGGGCACGACCAGCACCTCCACGTCGGACTCGTCCGCCGAGATACGTCGTGCGTCCCGGGAATCCGCGCGGTTGCGGTCGTCGTCGACGACGATGCCGAGGCGCCCCAGCCCGGCCAGGCTGTCGCGGCGCACGTCGACGTTGTTCTCGCCGACTCCCCCGGTGAACGTGATGACGTCGACGCCACCCAGTTCCACCAGGTAGGCGCCGATGTACTTGCGGAGTCGGTGCACGTACACGTCGTACGCCAGCGCCGCAGCCTCGTCGCCCTCACCGACCAGTTTCAGGAGCGCCCGGAAGTCGTTGACCCCCGACAGCCCCTTGAGGCCGGAGTGCCGGTTCAGGAGGTCGTCGATCTGATCGATACCCATCCCGCTGCGGTGCAGGTGCATGATGACTCCGGGGTCGACGTCCCCGGACCGCGTGCCCATGACGAGTCCCTCGAGCGGGGTCAAACCCATGCTCGTATCGACGGCCCGTCCCCCGCGGATGGCGGAGGCCGATGCACCGTTCCCCAGGTGCAGCACGATCTGGTTCAGCTCCGACAGGTCCCGGCCGAGGAACTCGGCCGCCCGCGCCGACACGTACTGGTGCGACGTGCCGTGGAAGCCGTACCGCCGGATGGCGTGCTCCTCCGCGACCGTCCGGTCGATCGCATACGTCGACGCCTCCGCGGGCAGGGTGTGGAAGAACGCGGTGTCGAACACCGCGACGTGCGGGATGTCCGGCAGCTCCTCGCGCGCCACCTCGATCCCGATCACGTTCGCCGGATTGTGCAGCGGCGCAAGGGTCGAGAGGTCCGAGATGGACTGAACCACCGTGTCGTCGATGATCGTGGGTTCGAAGAACACGTCGCCGCCGTGGACGATGCGATGGCCGACCGCGACGATTCCCGCCTCCCTCAACGGTCGGCCCACCTCGGCGACGATGTCCGACACCATCTTCAGCCCGGCCCGGTGGTCGGCGATGTGAACGTGGCGCTCCGCCAATCCGGTGCGATGGTGATAGACGATGCGCCCCTCGGGTTCCCCGATCCTCTCGATGAGACCGGATGCCGAGGACTCACCGGTCTCCGGGTGGATCAGCTGGAACTTGATCGACGACGAACCGGAATTGAGTACCAGTACGGACCCCTCGCTCACTGCTCTGCTCCCTGCGCCTGGATCGCGGTGATGGCCACGGTGTTCACGATGTCCTCGACCAGCGCCCCCCGCGAGAGGTCGTTGACGGGTTTGTCGAGGCCCTGCAACACCGGCCCGACGGCGATGGCGCCGGCACTGCGCTGCACGGCCTTGTACGTGTTGTTCCCGGTGTTGAGGTCGGGGAAGATGAAGACCGTCGCCTTGCCGGCCACCTCCGAATCGGGCATCTTCTTGTCGGCCACACTCTGCTCGATGGCGGCGTCGTACTGAATGGGGCCTTCCACCAACAGGTCCGGGCGACGTTCCCGGACGAGTTTCGTCCCAGAGCGCACCTTGTCGACGTCCGCGCCACTGCCGGAGTCGCCGGTCGAGTACGACAGCATCGCGATGCGCGGATCGATGCCGAACTGGGCTGCCGTCTGCGCCGACGAGATCGCGATGTCGGCCAGCTGTTCGGCCGTCGGGTCGGGCACCACCGCGCAGTCCCCGTACGCGAGCACCCGATCGGACAGGCACATCAGGAACACACTCGACACCGTCGACACCCCCGGTTGCGTCTTGATGATCTCGAACGACGGCCGGATAGTGTGCGCCGTGGTGTGCGCGGCACCGGAGACCATGCCGTCCGCGATTCCCAAGTGCACCATCATGGTTCCGAAGTACGAGATGTCGGCCATCACCTCGCGGGCCCGCTCCACGGTCATGCCCTTGTGGGCGCGGAGCCGCGCGTACTCCTCGGCGAACGGACCGGCGTGCTCGGACGTCCGGGGGTCGAGTACCTGCGCGTCACCGAGGTCGACGCCGAGCTCCGCGGCGCGGCGACGCACCTGCACCTCGTCGCCGAGAATGGTCAGCTCCGCCACCTGACGTTGCAACAATCTCCCCGCCGCCCGGAGGATGCGGTCGTCGTCGCCCTCCGGGAGCACGATGTGCTTGCGGTCGCGGCGGGCGCGGTCGACCAGCTGATATTCGAACATCTGCGGAGTCACCACCGAGGGGATCGGCAGCTTCAACCGCTCCAGCAGGGTGGGTGCGTCCACCCGGAGTTCCATCACACTCAGGGCGGTGTCGATCTTGCGCTGCGAACCGACCGCCACCCGGCCACGGGTCTGAGCGGCCGCGCTGGCCGTGTCGAACGTGCCCAGTTCGGTGGTGAGGATCGGCAACCGCGGCTTGAGGCCGGCCATCAGCTTCGCGATCGCCGGGTGCGGCATCAGCCCACCGTTCATGATGATGCCCGCCAGCGACGGGAATCCTTCGGCCTCATGCGCATTCACCATGGCCAGCAGCACGTCGGAACGGTCGGCCGGGGCGATGACCACCGTGCCCTCCGTCAACCGTTCGAGAATGTGCTCGGCCGTCATTCCGCCCACCATCACCCGCAGCGCCTCGCGATGGAGAAGCTCGGGGTCGCCACTGAACAGGCTGCCGTCGATCGACTCGAGGAGTTCGGCAATGGTCGGTGCGACCAGCAGCGGGATTTCGGGCAGGCTCCACGCGGGCACACCGGTGGATGCCAAAGCGTCGGTGACCGCATCGAGCTGGTCGGGGTCACACCGATTGGCGACCACGGCCAGCAGGTGCGCGTGGTGGGCGGTCAGTTCACCGATGGCGAGCTGGGCGAGTTGGGCGATCTCCTCGGGGGTGCGCCGGGCTCCCTTCACTGCGAGCAGCACCGGTGCGCCGAGGTTCACCGCGATCCTGGCGTTGTAGCCGAGCTCGCTCGGGCTGGCCACGTCGGTGTAGTCGCTGCCGATCACGACGACGGCATCGCACTGCGCCGCCACCTGGTGATACCGGGAGACGATCTCGCTGAGCGCGCCGTCGGGATCGGCGTGGACCTGCTCGTACGTGACCCCCAGGGACTCCTCGTACCCGATGTCGGCGGTCGTGTGCTCGAGGAGCAATTCGAGGATGTAGTCGGTTTCCTGCGTCGATCGGGCGATGGGACGGAAGACGCCCACCCTCGCCGCGGACGCACACAGCATCTGCAGGACACCCAGCGCGATGGTGGACTTGCCGGTGTCCCCCTCCGGTGAGGCGATGTAGACGCTCGACGGCTGGGGACGTGCGTGCGGATTCACGGGTGAGGGTGTCACTGGCGCAGCCATGGCCATAGCGTATCCGGCCGCCGACTCTGGGCGATTGACACCGCACCCGCCCGGCGGTCAGATGACCTATGGCCGAATCACCCTTCCCCGACGTCCGATGGGGCAGCGACAACAGCTTCCTCCGCGAACCTGCCGCCACATTTGCCGCCACCCGACCCGGATCGTGGGTGATCCGGAATCTCGCCGGAGTCGACCGCCGACTCCTCCAGAAGAGCAGGGGGCGCTTCACGATCCTCGGCCCGATCGCCGCACCGGTAGTCCTGCTGACCACGACGGGTCGCAAGTCGGGCGCACTGCGGACGAGCCCGCTCCTGTACTACCGCGAGGGTGAGCAGATCTTCGTCGTGGGCAGCAACTTCGGGCAGGATCACCACCCGGCATGGTCGGGAAACCTCCTCGCCCAGCCGAACGCGAAGGTCACGATCGGCGGGAAGGACATCCCCGTCACCGCTTCCCTGCTCGCCGAACCGGAGCGGACGCGGATCTATCGCGAATTCGACGAGATGGTCCGCGTCTACGGCGTCTACGAGCACCGGACGAATCGCACGATGCGGGTATTCGCTCTCACCGCCTCGTGACCAGACCGCCGCGCCGCGCCCGGGAGCGGTGGCGCGGCCGAGCGGTAGTGGTCGGACCCATTGTCCGCCGTCGTGGCACCCTGATTCCGGCGGGAGCGGATGTGGTCGTGGTGCCGGATCGGCGCATCACACCATGGCGTACGGCACGTCCGATCCCTGAGGTCGATCAGCTTTCGCAGGCTTTTCGGAAACGTGCGCGACTGCGATTCCATCGCCGTCAACGCCCCCGACTGCGGGCATGCATACACCCGCCGCAACGACGTCTCGGTGTCGCTATCGACGGCGTCGGCCACCAACTGCCGGGCAATCCCCGCCGGCACCGGCCCGAAACCCTGCAGCTGCGCCGCCTCCTGCCCGCCGGCCAGCAGCGTCTCGTCCGAGAGCACGAGATTCACCGCCACCGGCACACCCGACGCCACTTCGGCTCCGGTGCCGCGTGCGAACAACAGGTCGACCATCAGCTGATTGCGGGTGCGGCCGCCGCTGTTGCCGGTCGCGATGAGACTGTCCGCGTCACGACCCAGGGTCGCCTGCAGGCACACCGCCTGTTCCACCGGCATCAGCACGCTCAGATACGCCATCGAATCCGGCGCGGGGCGTGTCGTGACGCGCCGTTCCGACACCGCTTTGCGGTGCCTTCGGACCACCGCGGCGGCGTCGAGTTCGACCGCCAACGCTTTCGCCCGTGCGATCAGACCGCAGTCGCCGACCCCGTCGAGGGTGGCCGGGTCCGAGCACAACCGGCGGTCGACGATTCCCCGATCTGCCGCGGACAGGCACGCTGTTTCCCGCACGAGCAACGTCGCACGCCATTCGTTCAACCGGCCGGTCTGCAACATGGCCAGAGTGTGGGCATCTCGTGCACCAGAGCCTGCGCGAACCCCAGATGCCGGCCGCCCCGATTCGGGGACTCCCTGCGTGCCAAGGCAATCTGCGAGGCAATGCCCCGACCCCACTCGGACTGCGGAAGTCGCCGAGCCCTGCGGTCCGCACGAATAATCGTCGCGACGTCGTCGGTGATCACCGCCTGCGCCGCGCACCCGACAGACTTCAACGCCTCGATCGCATCGAGCAAATCGATCCCCACCCCCGCATCCCCGTCAGCGGAAACCACAGGCAGCCGCGCCGTGAACGCACGCAACTCATCCGGATCCGGCGCCATCAACTCCCCCACAACCAACCTCCCCCAAGGTCGTTCGAATGCATGTTCGACCCTAGCAACAGTCCCTGGACAATGGCAATAGCCGTGCCCTCGTAAAAGCGCGGGCAGCACAGCCGCCGTACGCCGAAGAATGGAGACACAGTTGCCCACGAATGCCGCACCGGACCCAATGACCCTGCACCCCGTTTCGGGTCAGCCTCGGGTGGTTTTGCTCAAACCGCTGATCGAGAACCCGCTGATCGAGGTCGGAGAGTACAGCTACTACGACGACCCCGAGTTCGCGGACGAGTTCGAAACGCGCAATGTCCTGCACCATTACGGCCCCGACCGGCTGATCATCGGCAAGTTCTGCGCATTCGCGACCGGGACGACGTTCATCATGAACGGCGCTAATCATCGAATGAGCGGAGTCTCGACCTTCCCGTTTCCGATCATGAGAGGGGCGTGGGCCGAGCATGCCGATCTGCTCGCCGATCTACCGTCGCGCGGCGACACCGTCGTCGGCAACGACGTGTGGATCGGGGGCAACGCGACGATCATGCCCGGGGCGCGAATCGGGCACGGCGCGATCGTCTCGACCGGTTCGGTGGTGACGCGGGACGTGCCGGACTATGCCGTCGTGGGCGGGAATCCGGCCGTTCGCATCAAGGACCGCTTTTCGGAATCCGATATCGCCGCGCTGGTGCGGATCGCGTGGTGGGACTGGCCGATTTCCGTCGTCACCGAACATGTGCGAGCCATCGCCGCAGGCACTGTCGAGCAACTTCAGGAGATCGCCGACGGACTCGGCTGAATCAGCCGCGTGCCGCCTGCGGCGCTTCGGTGTCGAGGTCGAGTTCGAGCTCGCCGTCGTCGGCGAACACGAGGCGCCCGTCGTCGAGAGCGACGGCCCAGCGGTGCACGGGCGCCCAATCCCGTCCGAGGAGCCCCTCCGACTGGGACAGATCCGCGAAATCCTCGATCACGACACCCGGTGCGGGAGCGTCGGGGTCGCGGCGAACCCGAACGCGAGTGCCGACGACGACATCGGGGCCGTGGGGCTGTGCGGCACTCTTCTGATCAGACATGGGTTCATTCCGCTTTCTGCAGGGTGACGCCAGGGCAAGGGATCATCCGGGCCCGCTGCCGAGAACTCACTACAGACGATCGGCAAATTTTGAGCAAGCCTTCGGTCGGAGTTGTGGGGATCATCACCGAGGCCTTGACGTCCGAAGAACTACCCGTCACTTGTCCATCATTTGTACACCAAATACATTGACGTCAAGGAGTTCCTTCGACATGATTAGATGTAACTGTTGGTCACACTGACATGGAGGAATTTCATGGCACGCTCGACGCTCGCTATCCGCAATCCGAAGATCACGGATCGCCAGGACACCGGCGCCCGGCTCCTCCAGTCCTCCGCACGCATGTCATACGACCCGACTGTCGAGGTGGACTGGGACGCGCCCGTCCCCGACGACCTGTACGGCCTCACCCCCGAGTGGTCCTCGCTGTACGGCACGCCGATGTGGGACGAGATGACGTTCGAACAGCAGATCACGCTGACGAAGCACGAGGTGTCCTCGATCATGGGCACCGGAATCTGGTTCGAGATGATTCTCCAGCAGATGGTGATCCGGGACATGTACGCGAAGGATGCGTCGCAGGCCCACTTCCAGTTCGCGTTGACGGAGGTGGCCGACGAGTGCAGGCACTCGGTGATGTTCGCTCGCACCGCCGAGAAGTTCGGTTGCCCGTCCTACGTTCCGCGCAAGTCGGTGGTCACGCTGGGTCGCGGGTTCAAGGCGCTCGCCTCGGGGGAGGTCGCGTACGCCGGCATTCTCGTCGCCGAGGAGATCCTCGACGTCATGCAGCGCGACTGGATGAAGGACACGCGCGTCCAGCCGATCGTCCGCGTCACCAGCAAGATTCACGTGGTCGAGGAAGCGCGGCACATGCGCTTCGCCCGGGAGGAGACCCTGCGACGGGCCCAGGGCATGAGCAGGACGCACCGCGCGGCGAGCCGCGCCTGCATCGCGATCGCGTCGAACCTGATCGTCTCCAGCATGATCAATCCCGCCGTCTATGCGGCAGCCGGATTGGACACCGAACGCGCGTTGCGCGAGGCGAAGAACAACCGGTTCCGGGCGGAGAAGATCCGTGAGAGTTCGCAGCCGCTCATGCGGTTCCTGGACGACGCCGATCTGCTGGGCGGTCCTTCCCGGCACCTCTACAAGCGCGTGAACATGCTCTGATCGTCGAGATCCCGAGGGTGTAGGACCGAATCTGTCCTCAATTGTCTCTAGGTTCTGTGCAACGAGCCTACGACGACGAACGAGGACGTAATGATCCGCACCGAAGGACTGACGAAACACTTCACGCAGGGCAAGAAGACGCTCGAGGCCGTCCGAGAGGTCTCCCTCGACGTCGCCGAGGGCGGACTGGTGGCGCTCCTCGGCCCCAACGGCGCAGGCAAATCCACCACCCTGCGCATGCTCACGACGCTGTTGCCGCCGACGGCGGGCCGAGCGTCGATCGCGGGTTTCGACGTGGCGTCGGACCGCGACCAGGTGCGCCGCAGCATCGGCTATGTCGGGCAGGGCAACGGCGCCGGGCACAACCAGGGCCTCTGCTGACGAGCCGACACCGGCATGGACCCGCAAAGCCGCACCAATCTGTGGGACCACATCCTGCGCTTACGCAGGGAGATGGGCACAACGATCGTGCTCACCACCCACCACCTCGAAGAGGCCGATTCGATGGCCGAACGGGTGATCGTCATCGATCAACCCACGGTCATCGCCGACGACACCGCGGTGACGTTGAAAGCCGAACTGGCCGGCTGATCGTCCTGGCGTTCGAAGACGAAGGATCGGCGCGCGAAGCAGCGGTCGTGCCGTGTTGCCGGAACTGTTGCGCCTCAGCGAATCACGAAGGCTTCGCGTCCTCACCGCAGACCTCGCGCATCCCACACTCGACGACGTCTTCCTCGGACTCACCGGACGCAGCCTGCGCGAAACCAACGCCCACGCCTGACGTCCCACACACCCACTCGGGAAGGAAATCCCAAGCACGGAATTGTTCGAGACAGCATCATCGTGATGAACCGGGAACTGCGTCCGACACTCCGCGACCCGGTCAGCGTCGCCTTCAGCCTCATCCAGCCACCCATCCTGCTCGCCCTGTTCGGCCCGCTGCTGAAGGCCGTTCCCGCGATGGGTGAGGGCGTGTGGAACTGGTTCGTACCGGGCGTCCTCGTCACGATCGCGAGTCCTGCTCGGCGTGTTCGGCATCGGACTCGGAGCCCTGTCCTATGCACTGGCATTGGCTGTGCGTGAACAGGATTGGCTGTTCTGGGTCGTGCAGCAGACGCTGAGTTCCCGCTGCTCATCCTGTCCGGAACGATGCTGCCGCTCGACGACGCACCCGGGTGGATGCGCGCGGTAGGCCCTTCGGGCTTGTGCGCCTTTCTGGTAGCTCCCACTACCAAAAAGGCGCACGGGCGGCGAAGCCGCCTACCCCCGCAGGCGCGGCGCCAGATCCCGCTCGAAGAGTTCCAGGAACCGCTTCTGATCGTGGCCGGGAGCGTGGAAGACCAGGTGGTTCAACCCCGCATCGAGGTACGGGCGGATCTGCGCCACCGCCTCATCCGGATCCGACGCCACGATCCACCGCTTCGCCACCTGCTCGATCGGCAACGCATCCGCCGCCTTCTCCATCTCGATCGGATCATCGATGCTGTGCTTCTGCTCCGGCGTCAACGACAACGGCGCCCAGAACCGCGTGTTCTCCAGCGCCAACCCCGGATCCGTGTCGTACGAAATCTTGATCTCGATCATCTTGTCGATCTCCGCCACATCACGGTCCGCCTTCGCCGCCCCCTCCGCGACCGCCGGCATCAACTTCTCCGTGTACAACTCCATGCCCTTACCGGACGTGCAGATGAACCCGTCACCACTACGACCGGCATACCGGGCCACCACCGGACCACCGGCGGCGATGTACACCGGGATCCCGCCCTCGGGCACGTCGTAGATCGACGCCCCCCTGGTGGTGAAGTACTCGCCCTCGAAATCGACCCGATCACCCAACCACAGTTCGCGCATCAGCCGGACCGCCTCCCGCAGCCGCGCGAACCGCTCCTTGAACTCCGGCCACTCTCCGGCAAAACCCGTCGCGATCTCGTTCAAAGCCTCACCGGTACCCACCCCGAGCATGATCCGCCCCGGATACAGGCACCCCATCGTCGCGAACGCCTGCGCCACCACCGCCGGGTTGTACCGGAACGTCGGCGTCATCACCGACGTCCCCAACTGCAACCGTGACGTGCGCTCCCCGACCGCCGTCATCCACGCCAACGAAAACGGCGCATGGCCACCCTCGTGCCGCCACGGCTGAAAATGATCCGACACCGTCGCCGAATCCATCCCGTGCGCCTCCGCCAGAACACCCAGCTCCACCAACTCCCGCGGACCGAACTGCTCCGCGGACGCCTTGTAACCGAGCTTGAGTTCGTGGGCCACCGTGTACTCCTTCGTCTTCACGTCCGGTTCGCGAGATGCAAACCTCTTCTGCAGGTTAGAGCGCAGCCACCAGGCTGGCGACCGCCGCTCCCACTGCCACCACCGTCAGTGTCACCGCGAACAGCCACAACTCGTGGGGCGGTGGCATCGGTGCGCCGTCGCGCAGGGCCTTCTCGACCTGCGACCACCGCCGCATGCCGACGAGGGCCGCCGCGGCGGCGAGACCGATCAGGATCAGGCCGAGGGTCGTCCGCACCCACCCGGTGCTGAACTCGGGGACCAGGTGGATCATCGCGATGCCGCCGGCCAGGAGTGCGAGCGAACTCCGCATCCAGGCGAGGAACGTCCGCTCGCTTGCGAGGGTGAAACGCTCGTCGGGCCGGTCGTTGTCGGTCACCGAATCATCTTTACACCGGTTCACCGGAACCGCACCAAGCAGGTACCCCGCAGTCCTAGATTGGAAGGGCAGGCCACAGCCAGGGGGCGTCCATGCGACCGTTCGAAGCTCTGCGATCCGCGATCTCTCTGCGTGTACTGGTGGTGATGCTGCTGGTCGTCGCCGGGTGGGCGGTGCTCGGCCCGCCGTCGGCCTCTGCCGAGCCCCGCATCACCAGGGTGGACGTGTATTCGGAGTCGATGGGCCGGTGGGTGGCCAACGACGTCATTTCTCCCGCATCGGGCGGTCCGGCGCCGACCTTCTATCTGCTCACCGGCATCGGCGGCGGGTCGGACGGTATCTCCTGGTTCAACAACACCGGTGTGCGGGACTTCTTCGCCGACAAGCACGTCAACGTGGTAATGCCGATCGGCGGCCAGTACAGCATGTACACCGACTGGGACGCCGACGATCCGGTTCTCGGCCGGAACAAGTGGCAGACGTACCTGACGAGCGAACTCCCCGCAGCCATCGACAACCGGTTCGCGACCACCGGCGCCAACGCGATCGGAGGGGTGTCGATGGCAGGCGGCGCGGTACTCGACCTCGCCGTCCAGGTTCCGGGGTTCTACCGGGCCGTCGGCTCGTACAGCGGGTGTGCCGCGACGAGCGGACTGCTGGGGCAGGCAATGGTGCGGTCGATGGTCGAACTGCGTGGCGGCGGCAATGCAGGCAACATGTGGGGCTCTGCCCTGGACCCGCGGTGGCGGGTGCACGACCCGATGCTGAATTCCGAACGTCTGCGCGGCACAGAATTGTTCGTCTCGAGCGGCAACGGACTTCCCGGCAGCATCGACAACCACGACCCCGTGCTGGTGGTGCCCCAGACGATCGGCGGCAGCGTCGTCGAGATGGTGACCAACGTGTGTGCAGCCGCGTTCCAGTCGCGCCTGCACTCGCTGGGGATTCCCGCCACGTTCGCCTATCTCTCGCAGGGCACGCATTCGTGGGGGCTGTTCGAGACCGAGCTACGGGAGTCCTGGCCCGTCATCGGCGGTGCGATCGGGGCGTGACCCCAGCGAGCGCTCCAGGATCGGCCCGATGACCGCGAGGGCTTCCGGTGTGGTCATCCGCAGGTGGTCGCACTCCACCTTGTGCTCGACGATCACGCCGGTGATCGCGGGCTGCCAGACGCTCGGCGACGGCCGTTCGCCGTCCTCCCCGTCGGCGGACTGCGCGGCGCTGAAGAACAACAGGTCGCCGTCGAACACCCGCGGCAGGTATCCGGTGGAGATCTGCTTCGAGTTCTCCAGACCGGTGCTGATGCGACCGAGGAGGGTCGACGCGAACGCGGGGTCGCGGCCGAAGGATCGTCCGAGCATCTCGACCAGCTGCTCGCGGTACGACGTGCCGGCATCGCCCTCGCCCTCGAACTCGACACCCAGCCCGTGCAGCCACTCCTCGGCGTTCACCTCGAGGTCACCGAAGTCGTCGCCCTCCGCGACGTAGCTGTCCATCATCGCGAGTGTGCCCACCTCGGCGCCGGACTCACGGAGTTCGACGGCGATGGCCTGGGCGATGACACCGCCGAGGGACCAGCCCAGCAGGTGGTAGGGCCCCTGCGGCTGCACCGCGCGCATCTCGACGACGTACCGGTGGGCGAGCTCCGCCATCGACTCGAACGTCGCTCCGCCGCTGAGGATCGGCAGCTGCAGCCCGTACAGCGGACGGTCGGACGCGAGATGCTTCATCAGTCCGGCGTATCCCAGCGCGAGTCCGCCTGCCGGGTGCACGCAGAACAGCGCGGGTTGCGCGCCGGACCCCCGGAACGGAACGACGACGTTCAGCACGTCGTCTGCCGGCATGCTTCCGAGCGCCGACGGGTCGACGATGCGGCGAGCCAGGCCCTCCGGGGTGGGATTGCGGAAGATCCACTGCAGCACGACGTCGGTGCCGAGCCGGTCGCGGAGCGCGGACGCCACCCGGGTCGCGACGAGCGAGTTCCCGCCCAGTTCGAAGAAGTCGTCGTCGGCCCCGACGCTGTCGATGCCGAGGACGTCGGCGAAGACGTCCGCCACCGCCTCCTCGACCGGGGTGGCGGGTGCCCGGAACTCTCTGGGCGCGAGCACCGGTGCGGGAAGCGCTCGCCGGTCCAGCTTGCCGGTGCGGCCGACGGGCAGCCGGTCGAGCACCACCAGCTGGGCGGGCACCATGTACGGCGCGAGGTGGGATCCGGCGTACCGGAGTACCTCGGCGGTGTCGATGCTCGCACCGGCTTCGGCCGTCACGTATCCCACCAGCCGGTCGCCGGTGCCGCCGTGCACGGTGACCGCCGCGCGGCCGACACCGTCGCAGCGGGCCAGCACCGATTCGATCTCGCCGAGTTCCACTCGCTGTCCACGGATCTTCACCTGGAAGTCGTTGCGTCCCACATACTCCAGCCTGCCGATCTCGCTCCACCGCACGAGGTCGCCGGTCCGGTACATGCGGGAGCCGGGTTCGCCGAACGGGTTCGCCACGAAGGACGCGCCCGTCAGCGCGGGCCGCCGGTGGTAGCCGCGCGCGAGGCCCGGCCCCGCGACGTACAGTTCCCCGATCACTCCCACCGGAACGGGCTGCAGCCAGGTGTTCACCACGATCACGTCGACGCCCCGCCCGGGACCTCCGACGTTCATCGGTTCGTCGGGGGACAGCACCTCGCTGATCGTGGTCTGCACCGTCGCCTCGGTGGGTCCGTATCCGTTGAAGACGAATCGTCCCGGGGTCCAGCGGTCGGCCAGTTCGGGTGGGAACCGTTCGCCCGCGACGGCGAGTATCCGCAGGGACGGAAGGTCCTCGGGACGGAGGGTGTCCAGGATCGTGGGTGTGAAGAATGCGTGCGAGACGTGTTCACTTGCGAGGAGTTCGACCAGTTCCCGTCCCCCGAGGACCGTCGGTGGCACGACGACCAGTGTCGCGCCGACGGCGAACGCCATCAGCAGTTCGAACAACGACGCGTCGAAGCTCGGCGACGCCAGATGCGACACCCGCGCACCGTGCATGGATGCGAACCGTTCCCGTTCCTCGACTGCGAGGTTCGCGAGTCCGCCGTGCGTGAGTACGACCCCCTTCGGTGTTCCCGTCGATCCGGACGTGTAGAGCAGGAACGCGGCGTGTTCGACTCTCAGCGGACGCAGACGGTCGGCGTCGGTCACCGGGTCACCGGAGTACCCGTTCGCCATCTCGGGATCGTCGAGCAGCAGCCATGGCACCACCCCGGGCAGCCGGTCACGGTGCGCCGTCACCGTCAACCCGAGCACCGCACCCGAGTCCTCGAGCATGCCGCCGGTGCGCGCGGACGGCAGGGCGGGATCGACCGGCACGTACGCCGCCCCCGATTTCGCGACCGCCCACACCGACAGCACCCATTCGATCGATCGCGGCACGCCGATCGCGACGAAGGCGTCCGGACCGGCACCCCGACGGATCAGCGCCCTGGCCAGCCGGTTCGACCGCTCGTCGAGTTCCCGGTACGACACGGTGACGCCTTCGCACGACACTGCGGTCGCCCCCGGTGCGAGCGCGGCGCCCGCGGTGAGGACGTCCGGGAGTGTGCGTTCCGCGGCCGCGGGGAAGCCGCGCATGGGCACGAGTTCGTCCTGTTCGAGGGCATCGAGGATCTCGAGGTCGCCGACCCTGATCGACGAATCGGACACGGCCGCATCGAGCATCCGGACGAACCGGTCGGCCAGGCCGGCGACGGTTTCGGCGTCGAAAAGGTCGGTGGCGTAGGTGAAACCGGCGGTGATGCCTGCCGGTGATCCGTCGTCCGTGTACTCCTCGGACAACGTCAGCTGCAGGTCGAACCTCGCGATCGTCGCACCGAGGTCGATACCCTCGACCTCGACGCCAGGCAGCGAAAGGTCGGGGCGTTCGACGTTCTGGAACTCGAGCAGCACCTGGAACAGCGGCGAGTGTGCCGTCGAGCGGGGCGGATCGAGCGCTTCGACGACCTTCTCGAACGGCACCTCCGCGTGGGCGTACGCACCGAGATCGACGTCGCGCGCCTGCTCGAGCAGTTCGGAGAACCGGCTCGAGTCGGAGACGACGGTCCGCAGCACCACGGTGTTGACGAACATCCCGACGACGTCGTCGAGTGCGGCCTCGCCGCGCCCGGCCACCGGGGTGCCGACGGCGATGTCCTCGGTACCGGACATCCTCGCGAGGAACGCGGCCAGGGCGGCGTGCGCGACCATGAACACGGTCGACTGGTGCGTGGACGCAGTCGTCAGCAGCCGTCGGTGCAGACCGGCGTCGATCTCGAATCCGACCCTGCTCCCGTCGGGCGTGCGTTGCATCGACCGCGGGCGGTCGGCGGGCAGGTCCAGGGCTGCGGGGAGGCCGGCGAGCGTGGTGCGCCAGTAGTCGAGTTGCTGCGACACCATCGACTGCGGATCGTCCTCCGACCCGAGGAGTTCACGCTGCCAGAGCGTGAAATCGGCGTACTGGACCGTCGGCGGGTGCCACTGCGGGGCGTGCCCGGCCGCCCGCGCGGTGTACGCCACCATCATGTCGCGCGCGAGCGGGACCATCGACACGCCGTCCGCAACGATGTGGTGGACCACGATCAGCAGTACTCGATCGGTGGCGGACGTCTCGAACACGGCTGCCCGCAACGGGATCTGTCCAGTGACGTCGAACCCTTCCGAGACGGCCGCCGACAGCCGGTCCCGCAACTCCTCGTCGCTCGACACGGTCGCGACAGGCAGGTCCGGCACCGAATCCGCAGCCGAGAGGATCACCTGCACCGGTTCGTCGCCGGCCATCGGGAATCGGGTGCGGAGTGATTCGTGTCGCTCCACCACATCGGACACCGCAGCCGGCAGTGCGTCGAGGTCGAGTGCGCCGGTGAGCCGGAACGCCATGGCGATGTTGTAGGCGGGCGAAGAGGTGTCGAACTGGTTGAGGAACCACATGCGGGTCTGGGCCAGGGAAAGGGGAATGCGCTCGGGGCGCGGTACTGCCCGCAACGCCGGCCGGTGAGTCAGCACACCTGCTTTCGCCGCGCGCTCCGCGAACCCCGTCACGGTGGGCGCCTCGAACAGGGCGTGCACGCCGACGTCGACGCCGAGAGCGGCATCGACCCGTGCGACGACCCGGGTGGCCGACAGCGAATCTCCACCCAACCGGAAGAAGTCGTCGTCGGCACCGACGCGGTCGACGCCGAGGACGTCGCCGTACACCTCGGCGACGACGGCCTCGAACGGGGTTGCCGGAGCATGGAATCGACGCACCGGAGCGTCCGGTACGGGGAGTGCGGCACGATCCAACTTCCCACTCGCCGACACCGGCAACCCGTCCAACACCACCACCACCGACGGCACCACACCCACCGGCAACACCGACCCCGCAAACTCCACCACCACACCCGGATCCACCCGCACCCCCACCTCCGGCACCACATACCCCACCAACCGACCACCCTCACTCACCACCACCACAGCCGCCGCCACCCCCGGACACCGCCCCAACACCGACTCCACCTCCCCCAACTCCACCCGCTGCCCCCGCACCTTCACCTGAAAATCAGCACGCCCCACAAACACCAACGACCCCAACCCATCCCACCGCACCAAATCCCCCGTCCGATACAACCGCGACCCCACACCCCCGAACGGATCCGCCACAAACGACCCCGCCGTCAACCCCGCCCGCCCCAAATACCCCCGCGCCAACCCCACACCCCCCACATACAACTCCCCCACCACACCCACCGGCACCGGCCGCAACCACCCATCCAGCACCACCACCTCCACACCCACCGCCGGACCCCCCACCGTCACCACACCCCCCGCCACCAACGCCCCACTCACCGTCGCCTGCACCGTCACCTCCGTCGGCCCATACGCATCGAACAACTCCCGCCCCGGCGCCCACCGCGCCACCAACTCCGGCCCCAACACCTCCCCCGCCACCACCAACACCCGCACCGACCCCAACGCCCCCACCTCCACCGTCGCCAACACCGACGGCGTCACAAAACAATGCGTCACCCCATTAACCGCCAACCACTCCCCCAACGCCGCACCCCCGAACACCCCCGGCGGCGCCACCACCAACCGCGCCCCCACCGAAAACGCCATCAACCACTCGTACACCGACGCATCAAAACTCACCGACGCCACATGCGACACCCGACACCCCGACCACAAACCAAACCGAACCCGCACCTCCTCAACCAAATTCGCCAACCCCCCATGCGTCACCACCACCCCCTTCCGACCCCCCGTAGACCCCCACGTATACATCACATACGCCGCACACCCACCCACCAACCGCCCCGTCCGCTCCCCATCCCACACCACACCCCCCGACACCCCCTCCACCACCGACACATCATCAACCCGCAACCACTCCACCACCGACGGCAACACCACCCCCGACACCGACAACCCCACCACCGCACCCGAATCCACCAACAACTCCCGCACCCGCACCTCCGGCAACACCGGATCCACCGGCACAAAAGCCGCCCCCGACTTCACCACCGCCCACACCGCCACCACCAACTCCACCGACCGCGGCACCGCCACCCCCACCACCAACTCCGGACCCACACCCCGCCCGATCAACACCCGCGCCCACCGATTCGACCACTCATCCAACTCCCCATACGACAACTCCACACCCCCACACGACACCGCCACACCACCCCCACCCAACCCCACACCCCCCGCCAAAATCTCCGGCAACAACCGCACCCCCACACCCGCCACACCCCGCACCGGCACCAACACACCCCGCTCACCCACACCCAACACATCCACACGAGCCAACGTGACATCCGGATCGGAGGCCATCGCCTCGAGCACCCGGGTGACCCGGCCGGCCATCGCGTCGACGGTGGCCCGGTCGACCAGGTCGGGTCGGTAGTGAAACGTCATGCGCAGCTGCGTGTCCACCGAGAAGGCGACGCTCAGCGGATAATGCGTGGCGTCGACGCCGCGCACGTCGACCACCCGGATGCCCGCGAGGTCGGTGTCCTCGGTCAGGCCTCCCCGGTCGATCGGGTACGACTCGAAGACGGTTGCCGTGTCGAACCCGATGTCGGGGCCGGCTGCTCGCTGGATGTCGGCGAGACCGAGGTGATGGTGGTCGAGGAGCGCTGCCTGTTCCGCTTGTGTCCGGTCGAGCAACCGGCCCAGCGTTTCCCGGGGGTTCAGCGTGATTCGTGTGGGCACGGTGTTGACGAACAATCCGATCATCGATTCGACGCCGGACAGGTGCGGCGACCGCCCGGACACGGTGCTGCCGAACGTCACGTCGTGGCGGGACGTCGCTGCCCCGAGCACGATGCCCCACGCCACCTGCGTCACCGTGTTCAGTGTCGTGTTGCGGGTACGCGCGAGGGTGGTGAGGTCGGCGGTCAGTTCCTCGGACACGGTGAACGGGGCACTCTCGGGAGGAGCCGACAACGGCCGATCCCGTGCGTCCGGCAGCAGCAGTGTGGGACCGTCGACGCCGGCGAGCGCGGTCGCCCACGCCACTCGCGAGTCCGCCGGGTCCCGGCGATGCAGCCACGACAGGAAGTCCCGGTAGGGCCGGGGTCGCGGCAACGCCGACCCATCGTCTCCGGCCACATAGAGCGCGAGCAGCTCGCGGATCGCCAGCGGCATCGACCATCCGTCGAGGAGGGTGTGGTGATTGGTCCACACGAGTCGCGATTCGTGGCTGCCGGTCGTCACGAGCAGGAACCGCACCAGTGGGGCCCGGGAGGTGTCGAACGGCGCGGCCCGGTCGGCGGTGACGGCCCGGTCCAGTTCGTCGGTCCGCGCCACCTCGGGCAGGTCCGTGAGGTCGATCTCGCGGAACGGTAGGTCGACCGACGCGGGAACCACCTGGACGAATGTTCCGTCTCGGGCGGGAACGAACGCCACCCGCAGATTCGCGTGCCGACCCAGCAATGCCTGTGCGGCGCGGCGCATCCGGGCCGGGTCGACGGCACCCTTCAGGTGCAGTTCCACCTGCACCGTGTATGCGTCGATCGACGGCTTCGCCAGCAGGGCGTGGAACAGCAACCCGGCTTGCAGGGGTGCGGGCGGCCACACGTCGGCGAGCGCGCCGAAGCGTTCCTCCCACGTGTCGAGGTCGCCCTGGGTCACGTCGACGAGGGGCACGTCCGACGGTGTGAGTCCGCCGGCGTCCCCACTGCGAGCGTGGGATACCAATGCGGACACGGCCTCCCGCCACCGTTCGGCCAGCCGCTCCACCTCGGTGTGCGCGAGCAGGGTGTCCGGGAAGCCGAACCCGACCCGGAGTCGTCCGCCGATCACGATCGCGTTGACCTCGACGGAAGCAGACGCCGGCATGTCGGGGTCCGGGACGTACCGCAGGTCGCCGAACCCGTCGGCGGGACTCCAGCCGACCGCGGTGCCCTGATCCGCCGAATCCGGAACCTGGCCGAGATAGTTGAAACTGATCTGCCCCGGTTCTGTTCTCGGCAGGCCGCCCGCGGTGTCCGGGTTCAGGTAGCGGAGCAGTCCGTAACCGATACCCATGTCGGGCACTGCCCGGAGGTGTTCTTTCACGCGTTTCACGGCACTGCCCATGTCGTGGCCGCCGGCAAGCGCGTTGTCGAGGTCGATGCCGCGGAGATCGACGCGGACGGGGAAGACCGTCGTGAACCAGCCGACAGTGCGGGACAGGTCGGCGCCGGGCACCACCTGCTGCTCCCGGCCGTGCCCTTCCAGCCGGATCAGCATCGACGTTCCCGGGATCCCCCGCTCGGCCCGCCACCTCGACGACGCCACCACCAGCGCCGTCAGCACGACGTCGAGGACGCCCCCGTGATACAGCTCCGGCAGGCGAGTGAGCAGAGCAGACGTGTCGTCGGGGGAGATCTCGACGCTCACGTTCTGCAACGCGGTCGCGAGGTCCCGGCCCGGATCGAGGGGGCGTTCGGTGATGAGCGGGTCGGGTCCTTCTACGACGTTCTGCCACCACACCAGTTCGGCGACTCTCTTGCTCCGGACCGCTTCGTCGGCCAGCGCGTGCGCCCACCGGCGCATCGACGTCGCCGGTTCCGGGAGGGACGGCACGCTCCCTGTGCTGATCTGATACCAGGCACCGGCGAAGTCGGGCAGCAGAATCCGCCACGACACCCCGTCGACCGCGAGGTGGTGCGCCACCACGATCAATCGTCCGGTCCGGGCCGGGGGCGCGGCGGCGGGCTCCGGGTCGAGCCAGACGAACTGGACGACCACACCGTCGGACGGGCGCAATCTCTCCACGGCCGCCTGGTGCTCGGCCGCGATCAGGTCTGCCAGCGTGCCGGGATCGGTCGCCGGGTCGTAGCCGATGCGCCGGACCAGTGTGCCGGTGTCGATGTCGGTCGCGGCACGAGTTTCCATCTGCCACTGCCCGTTCGCGTCCTGGTAGAGCCGCGACCGCAGCATGTCGTGTCGTGCGAGCACCGCGGTGACGGTCGCGAGGAGGCGGTCCGGGTCGATGCCGCCCGGGAGGTCGAGCAGCACGCTCTGGCTGAACCGCTCGAAGTGCCCGCCGCGCTCGATCAGGTACCGGACCACCGGCGTGGGCGGGAACGTGCCGATTCCGCCGCCCTCGAGTTCGGCGAGCGCAACTGGGGTCTCACCGTCCGCGATCTCCGATTCCGCCGCGAGGGCGGCCACCGTCCGGTGCTCGAACACCTGTTGCGGCGTGAACACCAATCCTCGTGCCTTGGCGTGGGATACGAGCCGGATCGACAGGATGCTGTCGCCGCCCAGCGCGAAGAACGACTCGTCCAACCCGACCTCATCGACGCCGAGCACTTCGGCGTACACCGACGCCAGAGTGTGTTCCGCCGCTGTCCGTGGCGCACGGGTTGGTGCACGCGCCACGACGGGCGCGGGGAGTGCGGCACGATCCAACTTCCCACTCGCCGACACCGGCAACCCGTCCAACACCACCACCACCGACGGCACCACACCCACCGGCAACACCGACCCCGCAAACTCCACCACCACACCCGGATCCACCCGCACCCCCACCTCCGGCACCACATACCCCACCAACCGACCACCCTCACTCACCACCACCACAGCCGCCGCCACCCCCGGACACCGCCCCAACACCGACTCCACCTCCCCCAACTCCACCCGCTGCCCCCGCACCTTCACCTGAAAATCAGCACGCCCCACAAACACCAACGACCCCAACCCATCCCACCGCACCAAATCCCCCGTCCGATACAACCGCGACCCCACACCCCCGAACGGATCCGCCACAAACGACCCCGCCGTCAACCCCGCCCGCCCCAAATACCCCCGCGCCAACCCCACACCCCCCACATACAACTCCCCCACCACACCCACCGGCACCGGCCGCAACCACCCATCCAGCACCACCACCTCCACACCCACCGCCGGACCCCCCACCGTCACCACACCCCCCGCCACCAACGCCCCACTCACCGTCGCCTGCACCGTCACCTCCGTCGGCCCATACGCATCGAACAACTCCCGCCCCGGCGCCCACCGCGCCACCAACTCCGGCCCCAACACCTCCCCCGCCACCACCAACACCCGCACCGACCCCAACGCCCCCACCTCCACCGTCGCCAACACCGACGGCGTCACAAAACAATGCGTCACCCCATTAACCGCCAACCACTCCCCCAACGCCGCACCCCCGAACACCCCCGGCGGCGCCACCACCAACCGCGCCCCCACCGAAAACGCCATCAACCACTCGTACACCGACGCATCAAAACTCACCGACGCCACATGCGACACCCGACACCCCGACCACAAACCAAACCGAACCCGCACCTCCTCAACCAAATTCGCCAACCCCCCAAGCGTCACCACCACCCCCTTCGGACGCCCCGTCGACCCCGACGTATACATCACATACGCCGCACACCCACCCACCAACCGCCCCGTCCGCTCCCCATCCGACACCACACCCCCCGACACCCCCGCCACCACCGACACATCATCAACCCGCAACCACTCCACCACCGACGGCAACACCACCCCCGACACCGACAACCCCACCACCGCACCCGAATCCACCAACAACTCCCGCACCCGCACCTCCGGCAACACCGGATCCACCGGCACAAAAGCCGCCCCCGACTTCACCACCGCCCACACCGCCACCACCAACTCCACCGACCGCGGCACCGCCACCCCCACCACCAACTCCGGACCCACACCCCGCCCGATCAACACCCGCGCCCACCGATTCGACCACTCATCCAACTCCCCATACGACAACTCCACACCCCCACACGACACCGCCACACCACCCCCACCCAACCCCACACCCCCCGCCAAAATCTCCGGCAACAACCGCACCCCCACACCCGCCACACCCCGCACCGGCACCAACACACCCCGCTCACCCACACCCAACACATCCAGCCCGGCGAGCGGTGTATCCGGTGCCCCGACCGCGGCGGCGAGGATGTGTGCGAGGCGCTGCGCGTCGCCAGGACCGTGCACGTCGACGGTCCAGGAGCCGTCGTGGTCGTCGACTTCCACGATCACCCCGTCGCCGCCGGAGTCCCACCGCTTCACGACGGCGACGGCACCCGCACCGATGCGTTCGACGCCGAGCGGTTCCCGCATGCCGCCCGCCACCGGCCACCAGTCCACTGCACCATCTTCGGAAGCGAGGAACCGGTGTCGTCGGGATCTCCGGAGTTGCAGACCCACGTGCCGTGTCAGCGCGTCGAACGTGAGTTGCGGTGCGAGGGAAAGCCTCACGGGTGTGGTGGAACCGTGCGACCGGTGCCCGACCACCACGTCCTCGACGGCGGTGCGGCTGTGCCAGTACACCGCCAGCGCGGCGAGCAGGACGGCAGCGGGACCACCACCGCTGCGGCGCGCGAGCCGCACGAGCGCGCCGTCGGCGGGAATGGTGAACGGGCCGAGGTTCTCCTCTTCGGAGACCGGACCGGGTGGGGTCTCGTGTCGCGGCGCTCCGGCGAGCAGGTGCTCCCAGTAGCGGCGGTCGTCCGCCCACGATTCGCTCTCGCGGTACCGCGCATCGGAGGTCAGTGGGACGGACGGCGGCACGAACGGCCGGGACTCGGGCGGCGAGGTGGGGGCGGCGTCTCCCGACTCGTAGGCCTCGGCGGTGCGGCGGACGATCGCCGTCATGCCCGGTTCGTCGTTCACCAGCCAGTGGTAGCGCTGGAACCACCCGTATCTGCCGTGCGGCAGCCGGAACAGGACGTGTACGTACAGCGGTCCGGTGCCGGGGTCCATGGGCCGGTTCAGCTCGTGGTCGATCCACGTCGTCACGAGTCGGCCGGGATCGTCGGACGCGGTGGCGTCGAGGACGTCCGGGCCGGTCACCGCGGCGCCGGTGACCTGCCCGGGTTCCGGTCCGTCGAGCACGAAAGTACTGTGCAGGCCGGTGCATTCGGCCAAAGTCGTCTGCAGTGCCCGGCAGAACCGGTCTTCGTCGAGCGGCCCGTCGAGTTCGAGATACTGGCCGAAGGAGGCATCGGGCACACCGGCGCGGAGCACCGCGAGTTGATCGTAGGTGAGGGGCAGCACCTCACCGGTACTCATGGAATCCTCGCCCGGTCTTACGCCCGAGGTGACCGGCCTCGACCAGGGCGACGAGCGACTCGGGCGGGCGGTAGTGGTCGTCACCGGTCAACTCGCGCAGCGCGGTCATCGTGTCGTGGACGTTGTCCAGACCGATCAGGTCCGCTGTCCGCAGTGGTCCCATCGGGTGGCCGAGGCAGCCTTCGAACAACGCATCGGTGGTGTCCGCGTCGGCGATACCGTCGCCGAGCGCGGCGGCCGCCTCGGCGATACACAGCATGAGGACACGGTTGAGCAGGAATCCGGGTCCGTCGCCGACGACGATGCCGGTCTTGTTCAGTGAGGCGAGGAGCGCCAGCGCACGGTCCAGCGACTGCGGCGACGTCCGCGGCCCCCGCACCACCTCGACGGTGTCCTTGAGCGGTGCGGGGTTCATGAAGTGCAGTCCGACAACCTGTTCCGGCCTTGCGGTGCTCTCCGCGAGTCGGTCGACGGGGATGCCGGAGGTGCACGACGCGAGTAGCGCGTCGGGTGCGCAGACCCGGTCCAGTTCGGCGAAGACCTTCTCCTTGAGATCGATTCGCTCGGGGACGCATTCGATGATTACGGTGGCCTCGCGCAGATCGGTCATCTGCCCGGTCCAGTGCACCCGCGCGGTCACCTCGGCGGGCTTCGGACCACCGGCCCGGCCGAGGAGAATCGCCAGGCGCAGCGAGTCGCGCATCCGAGACCGGGCCTGTTCGACAGCCTGCGGGTCGGGGTCGACGACGATCACGTCGTGGCCGGCCTGCGCGAGACATTCGGCCACCCCGGCGCCCATGGTCCCCGCTCCGACCACACCGATCCTCATCGCACTGCCCCCAGTCATCGCGCTGCCACTGGTCATCGCGCTGCCTCCGTGGAGAAGCCTGGGTCGTCCTGATGCACGTACTCCATCGCCACCTCCTGGGTGGGCTGGTCGGGATGAGCCACGAGTCCGGCCAGCAGGCGCCGGAGGTCGGTGAGCATCGCGGTAGCCGTGCTCCGGTCGAAGAGATCGGTGGCGTAGTCGAGTTCGAGGATGAGTGTCGTGGGGCCGCGGGTCCACGACAGCCCGAGTTCGACGGGCGACGGGTCTGCCCGCTCGGCACTGTCGTCGCGCTCCCCGTCGCAGCGCACCGGGAAGTGCCGCGCCGCCGTGTCGGCCACGCGACTGTCCGAGGACAGCTCCCGGCGTACGGTCTCCACCAGTTCCGGGTAGGTGGGGTCGCCGGACAGGTCGACGGCCACGAGCCGCGGCGATGCCCCCGGTCTCGCGGCCGTGCCCACCGCCACCTCGTCCTGCGCCGTGTACCAGGCGAGGAGCGTGAGCCAGGCGGCGAGCAGTTCCGGGTGGCCCGGGTGTCCGTCGAGCGTCGCCGTTACCCGTGCCGTCGAATAGCTCGGCGGTTCCGCGCCGGTCGAGGGCTGCCGGGGCCGGTCGGCCGGGACCAGGGGCGGCGCCTCCACACGCGACACCGGCGCTGGAGCCGCGTCGGTCAGGAACGCGGAGATAGGTTGTGTGCGCGGCGCATCCGCGACACCGTCGAGGATGCGAACGTACTCGGCGCACAGCGCGGCGGCAGTCTGCTCGGTGAACAGTTCCGTGCTGAACTCGAGCCCGGCCGCCATGCCGTCCTCGCCGCCCCGCTCCGTGGTGACGAGGGTGAGATCGAACTTGGCCGTGCCGGACGGCACCCCGCCGAACGCGATGGCCGCGGGATCCTCCTGGTCGAACAGCGTCTCGGTGAGTCCTTGCTGCGACTGCAGCGCCGGCAGTTCCTGGTGGACGTGGCAGACGTCGAACAGGGGTGTCCGGCTCAGGTCCCGGTCGCCGGTGAGTGCGGTGACGACGCGGTCGAACGGGATCTCCTGGTGTTCGAGGGCGCCGAGCACGACGTCACGCACGCGGGCGCACAACTCCGTGACACTCGGGTCCCCGGACAGGTCGGCGCGCAGTGCCACCGTGCTGTTGAAGTACCCGATCATGCCGGACAGTTCCTGTCGGTTGCGTCCGGTCGTCGGTGTCCCGACCACGAGGTCGCGCTGGCGGCTGCGGCTCGCCATGAGGAGGTAGAACGCGGAGAGCAGCACCACGAACAGCGACACGGACTCCCTCCGCGCCACGACCCGCAGGCTCCGTGTCAGGTCCTCGGACACGGTGAACGTGTGGAACGCGCCGGTGAAGTTCTTCCGCTCCGGGCGCGGGAAGTCGGTGGGCAGCCGGAGCAGCGGAACGTCGTCCAGAACGGTTCTCCAGTAGTCGAGTTCGGAGTCGAGTGCGGCGCTCGCGATCAGTTCCCGCTGCCACAGGGCGTAGTCCCAGTACTCGATGGGAAGCGGGGCCAGGTCGGCGCGGCGACCGGCTCGGCGTGCCGCGTACAGGGCGGGCAGTTCCTGCTCGAAGATCCTCGGCGAACCCCCGTCGTTGACGGAATGGTGGGTGGTGACCTGCAGGACGTGCTCGTCCGGGCCGACCCTGATCAGCAGTGCGCGCACGAGCGGGTCGGTGGCCAGGTCGAACGGTGCCACCGCGGCCTCGTGTACGAGGGCCCGGGCCGAGGCCACCGGATCCGGTTCGCCCGACACGTCGGCGGTGCGGAAGAAGTCGCCGAGGGATTCGCGGATCCGCAGTTCCGGCTCCCCGTCGACCTCGACGTAGTTGGACAGCAGCACCCGATGCCGTGCGGCGAGGTCGTCCCACATTCCCCGGACGGCGGATTCGTCGATCGGCCCGTGCAGTTCGCTGACCATCGGCAGGTTGTAGATGGTCGTGGCGGCGTCGAGTTGATGACGGAACCACATGCGTACCTGACCGAACGACAGCACGTGCCGCCCCCGCGGCATGATCGGGGGCAGCCCACCCGACGCGGACGTGCCGTCCGCGAGGAGTGCGGCGAAGTCGGCGACCTTCGGGCGCTCGTAGAGGTCGATGAGTTTGGGCCGGACCCCGTATCGGTCCGACACCCGGTCGACGAGTTGCATGCCGATCAGCGAGTTTCCACCGAGGTCGAAATAGTCGTCGTCGGCGCCGACGTCCCTCTCGCTGTGGAGCAACTCGCGCAGTGTCGTCTGCAACCAGTCGAGGCTGTCTTCCGGCGCGGCCGTCACCGATCGGGTGCTCGGTTCCGCCGACGGATTTTCCGTTACGTCGGCCCAGTCGGGTCGGCCCGGGAGGTCGAACCAGCACCGCGAACCGCGCATCGGGTGGCCGGGAAGTCGCACTCGCCGGGCGGAGTCGTCACCGCGGTCGACGGCCGCCCAGTCGAGGTCGATTCCGCGCTCGTACAGACCAGCGAGGAGGTGTGTGACCGCCTCGGATGTGTCCGGCGCACGGAGTATTTCGGCGTCCGGCGTATCACGGAGGGCGTCGGCGAGCAGTGCCCCGAGGCGTCCCTCCGGGCTCGGCTCCACGAAGACGACGGGTCCGTCCGCGAGCATTCCCTTCGCGACGGCGACTAGCCGGTCCGTGTCGATCGACGGGTTCGCGGCCGCGTCGGCGATGTCGGCCGCATCCACCGCCGACAGTGTGTCCCGCAGATACCGGGCCGCGTACCGGGACACGCCGCCGCTGAGGACGGCGTCGACCGTGACGCCCATGGCGCGGAGTTCCCGGTGGACGGCGATCTGGCCGGCGAGGAGGTCCGCCTCGTCGCCGGTGGCGGGAAGCTCCGACGGCAGGGTGCGGCCGCGCAGCGCGGGCGGCATCCGGTCGGGTGACAGCAGCAACGCCACGGCGGGGCGTTGCCGGGTCGTCGGTGCGGAGTCCTCGCCGCGGGCGCCGAGTTCGGCCGCGCGCGCAGCGAGCGACTGCGAGAGTTCGGCGATGCTGCGTGCGTGCACCGCCACCCGGTGGTCGTGGTGCGGGCGGCCGCGGTTGAGGGTGAAGACGACACCGTCGACGTCGTGCCCGCGCACTGCCGTCGCCAGTTCGGCACACAGAGTGGCGAGGGCGCCCTCGCTCTTCGCCGACACCCCGACCAGTCGGGTCGTATCGGCGGCGCGGGATCCGGCGGCACGCTCCGGCGGCTGTTCCACCACGCAGTGGGCGTTGATGCCGCCGAGGCTGAACGAACTCACCCCGGCGCGCCGGGGTCCGGTCTCGTCGCTCCACGTCCGGGCCTCGGTGACCACCTCGATTCCGTTGCCCGCGAGGTCGACTCCACCGGTGGGTCGTTCGAAGTGCAGCGACGGATACAACTCGCCGTGCTCGACCCCCAGGATCGCCTTCACGAGGCCGGACACCCCGGCGGCGTGGTCGAGGTGACCGATATTGGTCTTAACCGAACCGATCGGCAGGACGCCGGGGCGGCCCCGGAACGCGGACGTGATCCCTTCGAGTTCGACCGCGTCGCCGAGTGGGGTTCCCGATCCGTGGGCCTCGAGGTACCCGGCATCGCCCGGGGTGAGGCCCGCCGTCTGCCAAGCCCGGGAGATGACGGCCGCCTGTGCCCGGGCGCTCGGGGAACTGATGGTCGCGGACGAATGACCGCTGGACACCGTTGCGGTGCCGCGGATCACGGCGTGGACCGGGACGCGGTCGGCGCGGGCGCGGGCCATCGTGGTGAGGAGAAGCGCCGCCCCGCCCTCCCCGACCGCGGTGCCGTCCGCGTTCGCGTCGAACGCGCGGCAGCGCCCGCCGGGTGACATCAGTTCCGCGGATCCCTCCGCCATGTCCGCGCGGAGGCCGTTCACCCGCAGACTGACTCCGCCCGCGAGAGCGAAGTCGGCGTCACCCGACCGCAGCTCACGGCAGGCGTGGTGCACCGCGATGAGCGACCCGTTGCAACCCGAATCGACGGCGTAGCAGGGTCCGGTGAGGCCGAGGTGGTACGCGATCCGGGCCGGCACGGCGAACGGAACGTTGCCCAGTGTGCTCAGCACACCCGGTTCCGCCCACATCGCCGGATACGTCGAGGTGGCGGCGCTGAACACCACCGCCGTCGCGCTGCCGCGGAACTCCGCCACCGAGTAACCGGCGTCCTCGACCGCCTGATACGCGAGGACCAGTGCGAGCCTCTGCTGCGGGTCGATCAGCGACGCTTCCCGTTTCGACAGGGTGAAGTAGGCGTAGTCGAACGTGGAGATGTCCTCGACGAAACCCATCGCGTGGTAGTGGGACGGAGGTCCCAGCCCGGTCGCCTTCGCCCGTGACCGCGACAGCGGACGCACCGAATCCCGGCCCGCCGCGAGATTGGCGCGGAACTCCGCCAGGTTCGCGGCCTCGGGGTAGCGCGCGGCGATGCCGACCACGGCGATGTCGTCGTCGCTCGGTGTGGGATGTCGCATGGTCCCCGGTGTGGGATGTCGCATGGTCCCCGATGTGGAATGTCGCATGGTCACGGTTGCCTCCTCCCGGCTGGTCAGAACTCGTAGGTGGCGGGCGCGGGCGCCTCGCTCGTGTCGGTGGACTGCGAAATCGCCTCGGCCTGCGCCGCCACGGTGACGAGGTCGAACAGCTGGCCCACCCGCAGAGCTCCGGGCCACCGTTCATCGAGACGCCGCTGCAGTTCCACGACGCGATGCGAGTTGCCGCCCACGTCGAAGAACCCGTCTTCGGGACCGAAGTCGTCGTGCCCCAGCACCGCCGCCCAGTGCTCGGCAACGGACCGTTGCAACGCGGTCCAGCGTTGCCGCGACTCGCCGGACGCAGGCTCCGCCTCGGAGACGAGTGCGCGCAACGCGTTCTCGTCCACGTCGCCGTCCGCCGTTCGCGGGACCGCACCGAGTGCGACGAACCGCGTGGGAACCGATCGGGCGTCGAGCCGCCCGGCACTGAACTCCCGCAGGTCTTCCGCCATGGGGAGCACGGCCGCCGCGGCTGCCGGGACCCAGAAGGCGGTGACACCGGTCGCGGTGGTGAGGACCACCGCTTCGCGGACCGCCGAGTGACTCTCCACGACGTCCGTGACCGACCGTGCCGGAGGTCCGGTGGCGCCGACGCTCAGCAGTCGTCCGGACCGGTTCCATCGCGCGAGCGCGCCCGTCCGGACCATCCGGGAGCCCGGGGCGCCGAACGGATCTGCCACGTACGTCGTGGCCGCCACCCGCGCCGAGGTGTGGTGCTCCCGCGTATCGGCCACGTACGCCGCGCCGGTCACGCCTTCGGGGGTGAGCTGCAACCGGGGATCGAGCACGACGATCTCGGCCGCCGCACTCCATTCGCGAATCCGGGTGCGCTCGTCCGGGGCCATCAGGTCGACGTCTCCGACGGCGACACTCGGATCCGCGACGAATGCAGCGAGGATCCGGGTGAACCGATCGGCCAGGGCCTGCACGGTCGCCGCATCGAAGAGGTCGGTGGCGTAGGTGAATCCCGCCGTCATCCCTTCCGGTGTTCCGCACTCGTCGTACCGCTCACGCACCGTCAGCTGCAGGTCGAACAGCGACACCTCGACGTCGGGTTCGAGAACTTCGGCCTCCAGGTGCGGGAGGGCGAGGTCGGGGTGCTCGGTGTTCCGGAACTCGAGCAACACCTGGAACAGGGGTGAATGCGACTGGGACCGAGGCGGGTTCAGTGCCTCCACCACCCGCTCGAACGGCACGTCCGAGTGGGCGTAGGCCGCGAGGTCGGTCTCGCGGACCCGTGCGAGCAGATCCTCGAAAGTCCCCGACACGTCGGTCCGCAGCACGAGCGTGTTGACGAACATTCCCACCACGTCGTCGAGGACGGCCTCGCCGCGGCCGGCGACCGGCGACCCGATCACCACGTCGCCGGTACCGCCCGAGCGGGACAGCAACACGGCGAGGGCCGCGTGCACGACCATGAACACGGTGCACCGCCGGGTCCTCGCCAACGCCACCACGTTCCGGTGCAGGTCGGCGCCGATCCCGAACGCCACCCGGTCGCCGGAGGACGATCGCCGCGGCGGGCGGTCACGGTCCGTGGGCAACTCGGTCACGGCCGGCGCGTCGGCGAGAGCGGATCGCCAGTAGTCCAGTTGCCGCGAGAGCAGCGAGTCCGCGTCGTCCTCCGAGCCGAGGAGTTCCCGCTGCCACACCGTGTAGTCGGGGTACTGCACCGGCAGCGGCTCCCATCCCGGCGCGCAGCCCTCGGACCGCGCGGTGTAGGCCGTCATCACGTCGCGGGCGAGCGGAACCATCGAGAACCCGTCGGCCGCGATGTGGTGCACCACGACGACGAGCACGTGCTCCCGGTCGCCGAGTTCGAACAGCCTGGCCCGCATCGGGACCTCGGTGGCGACGTCGAAACCCGCCGACACGAGTTCCGAGATCTGTTCGCGTACCGGATCGTCGGACGTCGACACGGTGAGCTGCGCGACGTGGCCGGCACCGACGATCACCTGGGTGGGTCCCGAATCGCCGTACGGGTACCGGGTGCGGAGCGATTCGTGCCGATCCACCACGTCGGCGAGGGCGGCGGTCAGTGCGTCGACGTCGAGGTCACCCGACAGCCGGACGATCATCGCGACGTTGTACGCCGGCGAGGACGGGTCGAACTGGTTGAGGAGCCACATCCGGTGCTGCGCCCACGACAGCGGCACCGGGTCGGGGCGCCGGGGCACCGCCACCGCAGGCCGGACCTCGCCGCCCGCGGTCTCGCGCGCGATCCGCGCCGCGAGCGCCCGCACGGTGGGGGTCTCGAACACGTCCCGCACACCGACGTCCTTGCCGAGCGCGGAGTTGATCCGCGCGACCACCTGCGTCGCGGTCAGCGAGTTGCCACCGGACGCGAAGAAGTCGTCGTCTGCTCCGACGACGCCGGTCCCGAGAACCTCGGCGTACACGTCGGCCACCGCGGTCTCGAACGGTGTGCCGGGTGCACGGAAGATGCGGGGCGCGAACTCGGGGTCCGGCAGCGCGTGCCGGTCGACCTTGCCGTTGGCTCCGAGCGGCAGCCGGTCGAGGACCGTCACCGAGGCAGGCACCATGAAGGGCGCGAGCACGGATCCGGCGAACCGCAGCACCTCGGTCGTGTCGAGGTCCGCGCCGTCCTCCGCCGTGACGTATCCGGCGAGGACCGCCTCGGCAGCAGGCGTGCGGCGGACAACGACCACCGCCTGCGCGACACCGGGGCAGCGGGTGAGAGCCGCCTCCACCTCCCCCGGTTCGACCCGCTGTCCGCGCAATTTTACCTGGAAATCGTTGCGGCCCAGATATTCCAGCCGACCCTCCTTCGTCCACCGCATCAGATCGCCGGTGCGATACATGCGGGAGCCCGGGTGGTCGAACGGGTTCGCCACGAACGAGGCGGCGGTCGCTCCGGCCCGCCGGTGGTAGCCGCGCGCCAGACCTTCCCCCAGCACGTACAGCTCACCGACCACGCCGACCGGCACCGGACGCAGCCACTCGTCGAGGACGAGTTCGCGAACACCGCGCATCGGGTGGCCGATCCGCACGGGGTCGCCGGGTGTCATCGGGTCGCCGATGTTCGACATCACCGTCGTCTCCGTCGGACCGTAGCCGACGAGCAGGGTGCGCCCGGACGCCCAGCGAGCCAGTAGCTCCGCCGGGCAGCGTTCGCCGCCGACGACGAGCGTGCGGAGCAGGCGCAGACCTCGGGGGTCGATGGTGGCCAGGACCGCCGGGGTGGTGAACGCGTGCGTGATCCGCTCTGCCGCCAGCAGCTCCGTCAGTGCGGCGCCGCCGTACACCTGCGGCGCCGCGATCACCAGTCGCGCACCGGCACCGAACGCCATGAGGTATTCGAGCATCGTCGCGTCGAACCCGGGCGACGCGAGATTCAGGGCGCGTGAGGCATTCGTCGTCGCGTACCGGGCGCGCTGATCGATCGTGAAGTTCTGCAACCCCGCATGGGGGATCACGACGCCCTTCGGTGCCCCCGTCGATCCGGACGTGTACATCAGATACGCCGGATGGCCCGGTCGCAGCGGCACGACCCGGTCGTCGTCGGTGATCGGATGGGACTCCCATCGCCGCGTCGGACCCGGATAGTCGAGAAGCAGCCACTCGACGCCGTCCGGCATCCGGTCGCGCTGTTCGGCGACGGTGAGTCCCGCCACCGCCCCGCAGTCGGCGAGGATGTCGGCGATCCTTCCCTGCGGCAGATTCGGATCCACCGGGACGAACGACGCACCCGACTTCGCCACCGCCCACACCGACACCACCAGTTCCACCGACCGGACGAGCCCGATCGCCACGTGGTCCTCCGGTCCGATTCCGCGGCGGATCAATACCCAGGCCAGGCGGTTCGACCAGTCGTCGAGTTCGCGATACGACATCACCGCATTGCCGTACGACAGCGCGACGGCGTGCGGGTCCCGGGCGGCCGCGGCGGAGAGGATCTCCGGCAGCAGCCGGGTCGTTCCGGTGGGCCGCCCGCGCACCGGGACGAGTGCCTCGCGTTCGCCGGGGGACAGCAGATCGAATCGGGCCAGTGGAACGTCCGGGTCGGCGACCACCGCGTCGAGGAGCCGCACGTATCGTTCGGCGAACTTCCGGACGGTCGCCGTGTCGAAGATGTCGGTGGCATAGGTGAATCCCGCACTGATCCCGGCGGGCGCCCCGTCGTCTCCGAATCGTTCGGCCAGGGTCAGCTGCAGGTCGAACGTGGAGACGGAGACACCGAGGTCGATCTCCTCCACCTCCAGTTCCGGCAGGCTCGGAGTGGGCCGCACGACGTCCTGGAATTCGAACAGCACCTGGAACAACGGCGCGTGGGCCGTGGTGCGCGGGAGAGCGAGCGCCTCGACCACCCGCTCGAACGGGACCTCCGCGTGCGCGAACGCCTCCAGATCGCAGTCCCGCACGGCTGCGAGCAGCGTGGTGAACGAATCGGCGCCGTGGACGGGGGTGCGCAGTGCCAGGGTGTTGACGAACATCCCCACGACGTCGTCGAGGACGGCCTCACCGCGGCCCGCCACCGCGGATCCGATCACCACGTCGGGGGTGCTTCCCAAGCGGGACACCAGGACCGCGAACGCCGCGTGCGTCACCATGAACACGGTCGCATCGTGTTCGCGTGCAAGGGCTACCACCTTCCGGTGCAGGCGGTCCCCGATCTCGAACGACTCCCGCGCGCCGGCGAGCGACCGGTGTTCGGGACGTGCGCGATCCATCGGCAGGTCCGTCACGACCGGCGCATCGGCGAGCGCGGAACGCCAGTACCCGAGCTGACGGGACATCAGGGAACCGGGATCGTCCTCCGATCCGAGCAGCGCCCGCTGCCAGATGCTGTAGTCGGCGTACTGCACCGGAAGCGGCACCCAGTCCGGCGCGTGTCCCCGTGCCCGTGCGGTGTACGCGGATGTGATGTCCCGGGCGAGCGGGCCCAGCGACAGCGCGTCCGCCGCGATGTGATGGACCACCAGGGCAAGGGCGTGATCGCGCGGACCGACCTCGAACAGGTGCGCCCGCAACGGAACCTGCGCGGTCACCTCGAAACCCGCCGACAGCGCCGCCGCGAGCCGGTCCCGGAGGGCACTCTCCCCCGACACCGTGACCGCGCGGAGGCCGGGCACCGCGTCCGCCGCAGGTATCACCGACTGCACGGGCGTGTCGCCCCGCATCGGGAAGATCGTCCGCAAGGCCTCGTGCCGGTCCACGACGTCCGTCAGCGCCGCGTGCAGCGCCGCGACGTCGAGGGGCCCGCGCAATCGGAAGGCCGCCGCGATGTTGTAGGCGGGCGACGTCGTGTCGAACTGGTCGAGGAACCACATCCGCGTCTGTGCGAGGGACACCGGCGCCGCCGCGGACCGGTCCGTCGCCACCAGCGCCGGCCGGTCCGCCGAGGCCGCCCGGCTCACCCGGGTCGCCAGCGACCGCACCGTCCGCGCCTCGAAGACGTCGCGCACTCCCACACCCGCACCGAGCACACCCTGAACCCGCGCCACGACCTTCGCCGCGATCAGCGAGTTGCCGCCGAACGCGAAGAAGTCGTCGTCGACCCCGACCGCGGGAACGCCGAGCAGCGCGGCGAAGATGACCGCGAGCGACTCCTCGACGGGAGTGCCCGGTGCCACGAATTCGGCCGGGGAAGCCGTGACGGGCACCGGAAGTGCCGCCCGGTCCAGTTTCCCGTTGACGGTGAGCGGCAGCCGCGCGAGGACCGTCACCGAGGCCGGGACCATGTACGACGGCAGCGCGCCTCCGGCGAATTCCAGCACGGCCTCCGTGTCGACGATCGCACCCGCCTCGGGCACCACGTACGCCGCCGGTGCCGGGCCGGTCACCGGGTCCTCGTGCAGGGTCACCACTGCCTGCGCGACCCCGTCGCACCGGCCCAGCACCCATTCCACTTCGCCGAGTTCCACTCGGAATCCACGGATCTCGACCTGGAGATCGTCGCGTCCGAGGTAGTCGAGACTCCCGTCGCGTCGCCACCGCACCACGTCCCCGGTCCGGTATATCCGGGCGCCCGACGCATCCGCCACGAAGCGGGACGCCGTGAGCCCGGCGCGGCCCAGATAGCCGCGCGCGACCTGCGGTCCCGCCACGTACAGTTCGCCCGCCACACCGACCGGCACCGGATGCAGCCGCGCGTCCAGCACCGCCACCCGGAATCCGGGAATCGGCCGCCCGATCTTGCTCGTCCACGCGGCGGCGGCGAGCCCGCGGCCGAGCGGGAGGTGCGTGACGTGCACCGTCGTCTCGGTGATGCCGTACATGTTCACGAGCACGGGCGCGTCCTCGCCGCGGCGGGAGTACCAGCGTTCGAGCTGCCCGAAGTCGAGCGCCTCGCCGCCGAGTACGACGTAGCGCAGCGGCGGTGGGCCCACGCCGTCCTCCACCTCGGCGGCCTCGATCAGTTGCGAGAACGCCGTCGGGGTCTGGCTCAGCACCGTCACCCGCTCGCGGCGCAGCAGGGCGAGGAACGCGTCGGGCGACCGGGTGGTGTCGAAGTCGACGACGACGAGGGTCCCGCCGTGCAGCAGCGCGCCCCACAGCTCCCAGACCGAGAAGTCGAATGCCGGGGAGTGGAACATCGTCCACACGTCGGTGTCCCCGAACCGGAACAGGTCCCGGGTGCTCGTGAAGAGAGAGACCACGTTGCGGTGCGACACCGCGACGCCCTTCGGCCGTCCCGTCGATCCCGACGTGTAGACGACGTAGGCCGACGAGTCCGGATCGACCGGTGCCCGTTCCGCATCGGTCAGCGGGTCCGCGGAGCTGCCGCCGAGATCCGTGTCGGTCGGATCGAGGAGCAGGACAGGGACGTCCGATGTCGGCAGGGCGTGTGCGGTGTCCCGGGTGGCCAGAATGCACACCGGGTGGGCGTCGTCGAGGACGAGCGCCGAGCGCTCACCGGGATGGTCCGCATCGATGGGGAGGTAGGCGGCCCCGGCCTTGACGACCGCCACGAGCGCGACGACGAGCGCCGCCGATCGCGGCATCGCGACCGCGACCGACGACTCCGGACCCACACCCAGGGAGAGCAGTTGCCGTGCAAGACGGTTCGACCGGGCATCGAGGTCGCCGTAACTCAGGCGCTCGCCACCCGACACCACGGCGGTGGCGTCGGGGCTTCGCGCTGCCCGGGCGGCGAACAGCTCACCGAGCGTCGTCTCGTCGGCGGCCTCAGCCGGCCGGGTCGACCAGTCCTGCAGCAGAGCACGTTCGGCAGGTTCGACCAGGTCGATGTCCCCGATCACGGCGGACGGATCCGCGGCGGCGGTCTCGGCGGTCCGCACGAACCGCCGAGCGATTCCCTCCACGGTGGCGGCGTCGAACAGGTCTGTCGCGTAGGTGAATCGGACCGTCGTGCCCGACACCGTCACCCGCAGATCGAGGTCGCCGAGTTCCCCGCCGGGGTCCGAGAATTCGAGCAGCACCTGGAAGAGTGGTGCGTGCGACCCGGAGCGCGGCGGGTCGAGCGCGTCCACGATTCGCAGGGCGGGCACACCGTGGTGGGCGAACGCCTCCGCGTCGACGTCCCGCACGGTGTCGACGTACTCGCCGAGACGATCCGAGCCGCGCACGTGGGTCCGCAACACCACCGGGTCGGTGTCCGTCCGCCTACCGATGACGACGTCGTCGGTACGCGCCGAGCGTGCCAGCACCAACGCCAGCACCGCATGGGTCACGGTGGCTGCGTCCGTGCGGTGTGCGACCGCGAACGTGTCCAGCCGACGCCGCCGATCCGGGTCGAGTGCGACGTCGACGGCGGCACTGCGGTGGGACGGCCGTGCGGGCCGAGGACGGTCGGTGGGCAGGTCCAGCACCGGGGGCGCGTCCGCCAGTGTGCGCGTCCAGAAGTCGAGCCGGGCCGTCTCCTCGTGGACGGTGGTGAGCGCGGCGCCCGCGGCGGCCGCGACGAAGTCGCCGAGCAGCTCCAGGAACTGCCGGTGGTGCGCGCCGACCTCGTCGGCGTCGTACCGGTTGGGGTTGGCCAGGAAGTGGACGAAGGTCCGGACCGGCGTGCCGCTCCGGTACACGTTGACGAGCAGGTCCTCGACCGGCCCGGACGTGACGATGTGGTATTCGCCGACGAGCGGCCCCAGAGCGAGTTCCTGGTGGAAGAGCATGACGTTGACCATCGGACCCGACAGTGACTCCGCCGCACCGGCGCCCGCGTCGCGCCGGATGTCGCCGAGCCCGAAACGCTGGTGTCGCAGCGCGCCCATCAGGTCGAGTTGCACCCGCTCCACCAGCTGCCCCACCGTGTCCTCGGGGCGGATCTGCACGGGAAGCGGCACGACACCCGCCACCATTCCGCCGGACCGTCGCAGGGTCGCGGTGGTGCGCGCCGACACCGGGATCTTCACGAGCACGTCCCGGCGTCCCGTCGTCCTCGACAGGTAGCAGGCGAACGCGGCGATGATCTTCGCTGTCCCGTGGGCGCCGGCGTCGCCGAGCGCCCGCTCCGCCGCGTCCGGCAGGGGCGCGGTGACGTCGGTGCTCGTGGCGACCGCGGGGCCGGTCCGTCGGGCCAGGCTCGATCCGGGTCCGAGGCCGCCGACCTGTTCGACCCAGAACTGCCGGTCCGCGGCGAAGCGGCTCGACGACCGGTACCGCTGATCGGCGTCGTACAGATGCCGGGGATCTACGGCCTCGTTGGGCGGCAGTTCCCGGTCGAGCACCTCCGCGGTGTACCGGGCCGCGATGCGGTTGAGCATCGTCATCGCACCGTAGCCGTCCAGGGCGACGTGATGAATCTTGCTGTACCACAGGTAGTGCGCGTCACCGACGCGAAGAATCGACGATTCGACGAGGCGGTCGCGAGTCGGATCCAGAGGGGTCTCGCAGTCGGCGCGCATCCATCGGCGGGCGGCCTCCACCGGTTCGGCGTCCCCGCGGAAGTCCATCCGGCCGATCGACCGGTCCGCCGACGGATCGACCAGTTGGAACGGCTGACCGTCCCTGTCGATCAACCGGAGAAAGGGCGATCCGAATTCGTCGGCGGTCGCGAGGGTGGCCTCGCGCAGGAGGTCGACGTCCAGGTCGCCGTGCACTTCGACGTATTGGGCGATGCACAACGGCACCTCCGGGGCCAGTTGCTGGGCCAGCCACGCGTCGTATTGGGCCGACGACAGCGGGAACGGTGCTTCCGGGCTGCCGGCGGCCTCGGTATGGTGCTCACGCAACGCCACCACCTCCGCTGGGCAACAGCCGGCGCAACGCCACCTCGTCCACCTTGCTGCTCGGTGCGAGCGGAAGGGCGCCGAGCGCGAGGAAGCGGTCGGGCACCGCCTGCGCGACGAGCCTTTCGGCGCAGTGCGCGATCAGATCTCGCGGCGTGGGCAGTACGGTCGCCGCGGCCGCGGGCACCCAGAACGCGGTCAATGCCGTCTCCCCGTGTTCGTCGGCGGTCGCGAGGACCACGGCCTGGTGTATCGCGGGGTGACTCTCCAGAACGGCCTCCACCGCGTGTCTCTCGACCCGGGCGCCACGCACTTTCACCTGTCCGTCGAACCGGCCGCAGAATTCGATGTCGCCGTGCGGATCGACGCGCGCGAGGTCACCCGTGTGATACATCCGCGCACCCGGCCGCTCCGCGAAGGGGTCCGCGACGAAGCGGGCCGCGGTCGCGGCCGGGCGGGACGCGTAACCCTCGGAGATCTGCGGACCGCCGACGTACAGGTCCCCGACCGTTCCGTACGGCACCTCGACCAGTTTCGCGTCGAGGACGTAGGCCGTGCTCGCCCCCAGTGGTCTGCCGATCGGCGCGATCGAGGCGGGCACGTCGCGCACCGGATGAGCCAGGCAGCTGACGGTCGTCTCGGTCGGACCGTACTCGTTGCTCAGCGGGACCCCGGGCAGCACCGCGCGATGTTGTTCGACGAGCGTGCCCGGAAGTGCCTCTCCCGCAAGCGTCACCAGTCGCAGGCGTTCGCGCAGCGGGGCGAGATGCGGCAGCAGCAGCCGGTAGAAGGAGGGGGACGCGACCAGGTGAGTGGTCTGCCACGTCCGGGCGAGCGCGGCGACGGCCTCGGCGTCCATCAGTTCGTGAGCGTCCGGCAGCACGCTGGTGCCGCCGGTGCACAACGCCCACAGGGTCTTCAGCAGGGAACCGTCCCACGTGAGGCGGAACGCGGAGAACGTGACGAGGTCGCCGTCGTCGTAGTCGTAGTTGCGGCCGTCGACCATGCTCGCGAGGTTGGCGCGGCTCGCGACGACGGCCTTGGGGATGCCGGTCGACCCGGACGTGGTGATCACGTAGGCGGCGGCGCCCGCGGGCACGTCCTCGGGAAGATCCGCCGGTTCGGCCACGGGCGGGTGGACGGCGTCCCGGTCGTGCAGAGCCGGAACACGTCCGCCCGCACTCCGGGCCAGGTCCCGGACCCACTCCGGCGACGTCTTCGGATCCGCGGACCCGAAGACGATGGCGCCGCAGTCGACGTCGCCGAGGAGTGCCCGGAGCTGACCCACCGGATGTCCGGGCTCGATCACGCACCACGCCGCACCCAGCCGCAGCGTGGCGATCATCCCCACCACCGTCTCGACGCTCTGCCGCTGGTGGATCAGCACCACCTGGCCCGGCCGCACGCCCAGCGCAGCGAGTTGCCGCGCCAGGGCCTCGCTCGCCGAATCGAGTTCGCGATACGTCAGCGACCGGTGGCCCACCACGATCGCGATCCGGCCGGGAACCCGCGCGCACTCTCGCAGGATCCCGGACATCACCCCACCGTTCGCGACCACGTCCGTCATGGCGCCACGTCTCCTGAGAGGACCGCGACGTGATCGGTGTTCGGCGCCGCCGCACTGCGAACGTCACTGCACAGCAGCAGCATCCGATCGGGGTCCGGGTCGACGACGTCGAAGCCCGCGAATCGCAGGGTCACGAGCATGACCCGGTTGACGTCCGTCGGCACGAACTCGGCGAGCGCCCGCCTGCCGTGGGCGCGTGCCCGCTCGACGACGTGCCGGATCAGCGCCGTCCCGACCCCGCGGGACATCACCCGGCACGACATCAGCAGCAGTTGCAGGACGGAATCCCCGCCCCGGATCTCCGAGACCGCGAGACCGATCGTGCCGTACCCGCCGAATCGGTCGCCGAGCGACGCGACGAGCACCTCGTGGTCGTCCGAGGCGCACAGCTTGCGCAGTTCGTCGATGCCGAAAGTCCGGCCCGTGGTGTTGAGTTGATGAGACCGGACGGTCAGTTCGTGGGCGCGTTCGAGGTCGCCCTCGGTCGCTCTGCGGACCGTCATGACCAGTTCGAGCGAGGCCAGGAACTCGGAGTTGGACCCGTGGAACTCCTGTTCGCTCACCTGACGGATCCGTTCGGCGCGGTACAGCGACCGCCGCTGCCTCGCCTCCTCGGTGACGGCGAGCGGGGTCAGCTCGGGAAGGTCGGGGAACGACGCGATCTGCTCGGCGGGATAACAACGCACCGGGGGAAGTGCCTCGGCCACCTCGGCCCGCTCGACGGGATCGTTATCGACGAAGGCGATGGTGTCGAGACCCAGATTCAGTGTCTCCGCGATGCGCCGCACGGCCTCCGACTTCGGGCCCCAGCCGACGTCGATGGCGCAGAACAGCTCCTCGATGCCGTGCAGGCGCAGGTGCGCGGCGGCGGGTTCGTATTCGCCGCGGCTCGCGACGGCGTGCAGGATGCCGCGGCGGTCGAGCACATCCAGGGCGCGGAGGGCGTCCGCTTTCGGCACCGGGGCATCCTGTTCGAGGACGACGCCGTCCCAGATGGTGTCGTCGAGATCCCAGACCACGCACTTGACCGTCTGCTCCATCGCGATCACTTCCCGCGCCCGGGCTGATCCGGCAGGCGTCGGAGCAGCGCGCTGCTCCAGGCCGCGACCGGGCTGCTGTTCATGATCACGCAGTAGTCGCCGGGCGCCTGTGCGGACGCCGCGTGCTCGAGGTTCGCCGCGATGTCGACGGATCCGAGGTGGCCGAACCGGGCCAGGTTGTCGCGGCAGACGGGATCGATGGTGACGTCGAGTGCCTCCTGCCAGAACGTGAACGCACCGAGCGACAGGTTCTGCATGAGGAAAATGCCGATCGCGTCCTGCTGCAGCCCGTTCCGGGCCAGCAGTTCCGCGTTGATCTCCGTGAACCGCTTCCGGCTCTCGACCGCGAGGCGGAACGAATACGTGGGTTCGTCGGCGCACTTCTCGACCCAGTCTGCTTCGCGGACGTCGCGGTAGTCGATGTGGAACAGGTCGGCGTATTTTCCGTCGCTGCGGATCATCTGGTCGACGAGTTCGTACCGCCCGATCCCCGACGTCGTCAGCAGGACCGCGGCGGCGCCATCGCCCAGGAGCGTCATCGGCGATCGGTACCGCGACCGGGTCGGTGTCTTCGCCGCCGCGGCGACGAGGACGTTCTGGCAACGGGGGTCGCCGCGGAGCAACGCCGACGCGAGCGCGAACGCCGCCGAGACGGACACGCACCCGAGGTCGCCCACACCGGTGGTGAACGCCTGGGTCGCGCCGAGCCGGTGCTGCAGGCGGGTCGCCTCGGACGCGAGCAGATACTGCGGAACCCGGCCCTGCACGAGCAGCAGCGCATCGAGCTGGGTGGCGTCGAGGCCCGCCTTCCGGAGCACCTCGTCCGCCGCGGCGTGCGCCAGATCCACCTCGGAGAGCCCGATTCCGATCCGCACCGTGTCGATGCCCAGCGACAATGCGTGCTCGCGCTGAGCGATCGGCAGTTCGTCGAGCTCGGGCAGGCCCGCCACGGTCACCTCGTCGTCCGGGAACCAGAGCGCGACCGAATCGATCGCGACCGGTCGGTCAGCCGTCATCGCGCACCTCCCCCGAGCACGTAGTCACCGATCTGGAGTTCGGCGACCTCCGTCGCGCCCTCGATGATCTGCATGACCTTGGCGTCGCGGAAGAAGCGACCCACCCTGCTGCCGGGGGCGCACCCCGCGGCCCCGAGCACCTGGACCGCCTGCTGGCTCACCGACGCGGCGGCGCGGGCAGCGGCGTACTTCGCGGCGATCGTCGTGAAGAGCGCGCTCGGCTCGTGGGCATCGCGTTGTTCGGCGGCCCGCTCGCACAGTGCGCGAGCGCCGGCGGCATCGACCCAGCTACGACCGAGGATCGCGCGGACCGAGTCGTGCTCGGACAACACGGCGCTGCCCTGCACTCGGGTGGACGCGTGCGCGACAGCGTCGGCGAGGCACCCGCGCGCCATCCCTGCGCACCCCCACGCGATGGTGTACCGGCCGTGGTCCAGGGCGGTGCCGACGACGTGGGACAGTCCGAATCCCGGCGGTGCGATCAGGTGGTCGGCGGGGACGACGACGCCGTCCAGCGCGATGTGCGCGATCCGGGCGCCGCGCATGCCCAGCTGCCCGTGGATCGGTTCGACGGTCACTCCGGGTGAGTCCGTTTCGACCAGCGCAGTCGCCAACCCGGCCGGCGACCGGCCGAGGACGAGCAGTACGTCCGCGACCTCGCCGAACGTCACCCACAGTTTCCGCCCCGAGATCCGGTGATCCGAGCCGTGCGCCTCGAAACTGGTAGTCACAGAGGAGAGGTCGCTGCCGGCCCCGGACTCGGTGGCGGCGAATCCGGCGAGGAGTTCGCCGGTCGCCAGGGCCGGCACCCACTGTGCCCGCTGTTCGGCGGTGCCCCACCGATCGAGGGAGGCGTTCACCATCCCCTGCACGGTCAGCAGCGAACGCAACGACGTGCAGACCGCCCCGAGTCTTTCTGCGACCGAGCCGAGTTCGGCCGCGTTCAGGCCGAGTCCCCGGCAGTCCGTCGTCCGGTCCAGCCCGAGGACTCCCGCCCGCGCGGCGGCCTCGATGACGTCGACCGGCAGTCCGGTCTCGTCCCAGGTGCCGGCGTCGGTCTCGGCGGAGGCGACAAGTGTGTCGATACCGATCATGGCGACGCCCCGTCCGTCGCACGAAGCTGCTCGCCCCGCTTTCTCCGAATGAAGCCCGCTACCCGCGCTGCGGTGCGGAAGTTGTCGAGATCGAGATCCTCCACCTCGACCACGACGTCGTGGGAGCCTTCGATGTACGTGACGATCTCCAGGGCCCGCAACGAACTCACCAATCCCAGGGTGAAGTAGTCGTCGTCGGGACCGAGTTCCGTCGATGTGATCGAGCTCAGGTACTGCCGTAGCTGCTCGACCAGCTCGTCACGGGACTCGGGCACAGGGGCATTTGCTGTGTCCATGGGCGTGGGATTCCCATTTGGACCAGCGTTCAATCATCGTGCTGTCAGGCGGCCAGCAGGCCCGGCAGTCCCCACTCCGCTGCGAGCAGCTCGTAGGAGCGCAACCGGTCGCCGTGATCGTGGGTGACGCTGGTGATCACCAGTTCGTCGGCGTCGGTGAGCCTTCGCAGGCTGTCGAGTCGGTCTGCGACGGTGGCCGGTGCCCCCACGAACTGGGTGATGAGCCGGTCCTCGACCGCCGCGCGTTCCGTCTCGCCGAGCGGTGCCGTGTGCGCCGGGTCGGGATACGGGATCGCCCCGTGCCCGCTGCGGATGCTGTGCGTCCAGTGCGCGAACGTCGACGCCAGTTCCGTCGCGGTCGCGTCATCCTCCGCCACGACGGCGTCGGCGGAGACGACGACGTACGGCTTCTGCAGGTTCGGCGACGGGCGGAACGCGGCGCGGTAGGCCTCGACCGCTTCGAGGGTCGTCGACGGGCTCACGTGGTAGTTCGCGCCGAAAGGCAGCCCCAGCCGGCCGGCCAGTTCGGCGCTCGGTCCCGCGCTGCTGCCGAACACCCACACGTCGACGTCCGCGCCCTCGCCGGGGCTGGCGTGGAGCTCGATCCCGTCCGGGGTGCGGTACGTGCCGCCGAGCAGTGCCAGGATGTCGTCGACCTGCTGGTCGAATGCCGGCGACAGCGCGCCCGGCTGCTGCAGTGCCGACTGCGCCGCCGTGAGCCGGGGAGACAGCAAGAGCCCGGACGGATCGAACGGTGCCGGGATCACGACGCCGTCGCAGATCTCCGTCTCCCGGTGGGGCGGGGCCGACTGGTTGTTGCGTTCCGCAACCGCTTTCAACGCCTCGGCCCGGCGCTGACCCGACCGTCCGAGCCCGAGGTCCACGCGACCCGGGTACAGCGCGTCGACGGTGCCGAATGCCTCGACCACGGCCGCTGCGGTGGTGTGGCCCAACTGCACCGCGGCGGCGCCGACCCGGAGCGTGCTGGTCGCGGCGGCCAGGATCCCGACGAGCACGGCCGGCGAGGAACTGGCGACCCCCACGAAGTGGTGTTCGGCAACCCAGTAGCGCTTGTATCCCCACGCTTCGGCGTGCCGGGCGAGGTCGACGGTGTTCCGCAGCGCGGTGCGGGCGGTGGTGCCCTCGCTGACGGGCGACAGGTCGAGGACGGACAACGGAGTGGTCATGAGGGCACTTTCTGGAGAGAGCGGGGATTGACAGCGCGATGGCTGCGCGGGGCACCGAGTCCGAGGTGCTGCCGCAGCGTGGCGGTGGTGTAGTCGGTGCGCAGAACACCACGGTCCTGCAACAACGGCACCACCGTGTCGACGAACAGGGCGAGTTCGTCCGGGGTGAGGTGGGAGGGCAGGACGAACCCGTCCGCTGCGTCCTCGCGGACCCACCGGACGATCCGGTCCGCGACGGACGTGGCGGTACCCACGAACGTCGTGGTGACCAGAACCTTCACCGCGCCGGCGGGCCTGCCGGCCTCGACCGTGCGGCGCGCGAGGTCGTCGTAGAACGCGCGACCGGCGTCGAACGTGCCGAGCGGGGCGATGATCACATCGCCGTGCCGGGCGGCGAGATTCCGGGCCTCCGGGCCGTCCCCCGACACGATCACCACCGGTTGCGCTTGCGGGCTCCGCGGGACGGTGAAGCGTCCACCGATGTCGAAGTGCCTGCCCCGGTGGTAGAATGCGCCGGCGGTGGGGTCCGAGACGAATCGCCCCGCGCCGCGGTCGACGGTCACGACCCCCTCGGCCCAGGAATCCCACAGCGTGCGTGCGGTGTCGACGAACTCCGCGGCCCGCTCGTCGCCGGGAGCCACGGTGTTCCACGCTGCACGCCCGCCGGACAGGTGATCGAGTGAGGCCAGCCGGCGGGCCACGTCGTACGGTTCGGCGGAGGTCGTGTCCAGCGTCGCCGCGAGCCCCACTGTGTCGGTGAACCCGGCCAGCGCGTTCGCCGCGGTGACGCCTTCGGCGAGGAAGAGGTCGAATCTCCCCCGCTCCGCGGTGCGGGCGGCCTGCGCGAGGAAGGCGAAGTCCGTCCGCCCCGCGGGTGCCGCCGCCCCGAGCACGACCTGCTTCTCGGCCATGTCTACCGCGGGTTCTTCTCGCCGGCCTCGACCGCGAGCGTCAGCCGGTTCTCGGCGGGCGCGACCGGGCAGGTGGCGTAGTCGGTGAACGCGCACGGCAGGTTGGCCGCCCGGTTGAAATCGAGGATCACCCGGCCGTCGGCGGCGGGGGCGTCCACGGCCAGCGACCGCGCCGCGGGGTACGTGCTGACCCCGCTGGTGGCGTCGGTGAACAGAACGTGCAGGCCACCGTCCTTGCCTGCGAACGCGACGAGTTCGTGTGCGGCGCCGCCGTACTCGAATGCGAGCGTCCCCAGCGCCGTGTGGTGGTGCTCGAGTCCCTCGACGACCGCACCCGTCGTCACGACGCGGGACTGCGGGAACGGGGTGAACGTCGCCGGCACGGCCCACTGCTGCGCGGGCAGGAACGTCGGGATGCCGGTGAACGCGGCGAGGGTGCCTGCCTCGGGGTCGTGGATCCGCAGGGCGACATCACCGGTTCTCCGGATCACCTCGACGTTGCTGCTCCCGTTCCGCACGAGCAGACCGGGTGCACCCTCCAGGGGTGCGAGCGTCGCCGTGCCGTCGACCGCTTCGCCATCGACCTCGAGCCCGGCGTCGGCGGTGGCCGTGATCACCACCCCGTCCGCGTCGGCCCGCCACTTCCCGGGCAGGTCGGGGAACGTGGTGTCGGTCTCGACGAGCCAGTGCAGGGCCGTCAGACTCAGCCATCCCAGCGGGTCGCGGAAAGACTCCTCTCGCGCCGAATGCCAGTCCTGCCAGTCCTGCTCGAATGTCGCGCCTGCCGTGACTGCGGTCATGATGCCCGAACTCCTTCTGTCTGGTGATGCGGATGGCGCAGTCCGAGATGACTGCGCAGGGTCGTGCCCGAGTACTCGGAACGGAAAGTGCCGCGGTTCTGCAACTCCGGGACCACCTTCTCGACGAACTCGTCGAGCCCGGCCGGAGTGAGGTGCGGTACCAGGATGAAGCCGTCGCACGCGTCCGCTTGCACGTAGCGGTCGATCTCCTCGGCCACCTGAGCGGCGGTGCCGACGAACTGCTGGCGAGTCGTGACCGCGATGATCAGTTCACGGATGCTGAGCTTCTCCGCTTCCGCCTTCGCCCGCCACGCGGCAGCGATCTCGCGCGGATCCTTCGCGTGCCGGACCCGGCCGCGGGTGATGTTCGTGTCCTCGGCCGGTTCGACGTCCGGCAGCGGACCGTCCGGGTCGTACGCGGAAAGGTCGCGGCCCCAGACCTGTTCGAGAAACGCGATCGCCGTCTGCGGGCCCACCTGCTGGTGGCGGATGTGGTCGGCGCGGTCGGCCGCGTCCGCCGCGGAGTCGCCCAGCACGAAGGTCGCCGCGGGCAGCACCTTGAGATCGTCGTGGCTGCGCCCGTACTTCGCCAGCCTGCCCTTGACGTCCGCGTAGAACGTTTGCCCGTCCTCGAGCGACCCGTGGATGGTGAAGATGGCGTCCGCCTGCGCGGCACCGAATTCGCGGCCCTGATCGGAGTCGCCGGCCTGCAGCAGCACCGGGTGCCCCTGCGGGCTCCGTGGAATCGTGAACCGTCCCCGGATGTCGAACTGGGAGCCGGAGTGGGTGACGTCGCGGATCGAGTTGTCCGCGGCGAACACTCCCCGGGCGCGGTCGATCTGCAGCGCATCCTGATCCCAGCTGTCCCAGAACTTGCGGGCGCCCTCGATCAGTTCGCCTGCGCGGGTGTACCGGTCGGCCTTGTCGAGGTATCCCCCGCGCCGGAAGTTCTCGCCCGTGAACGCGTCCGAGGACGTCACCATGTTCCACGCGGACCGGCCGTCGGACAGATGGTCGAGCGAGGCGAATTGCCGTGCCAGCTCGTACGGTTCGTTGAACGTGGTGTTGATCGTCCCCGCCAGGCCCAGATGGGTGGTGACTCCGGCGAGCGCGCCGAGCACCGTCAACGTGTCGGGGCGGCCCACCACGTCGAGGTCGTGGATCAGGCCCCGGTGCTCACGCAGGCGCAGGCCCTCGGCGAGAAAGAAGAAGTCGAACAATCCGCGTTCGGCGGTCTCCGCGAGGTGCACGAACGAGTCGAAGTCGATCTGGCTCTTCGACTCGGGGTCGCTCCACACGGTGGTGTTGTTGACGCCGGGAAAGTGGGCGGCGAGATGAATCTGCTTGCGCTGGTTGCTCATGATGTCAGTCCTGTCCCGCGAAGTGATTGACGGGACGGGTGAACCCGAGCCGCTCCCGGAGCACTCCGCTGCCGGACGCTCGGTCGCCCGGCCGCAGCAGTGGCAGGACGTGCTCGGTGATCTCGTTCAGGCCGGACGTCAGCGCCAGCGGCCGGAGAGTGACACCGTCGACGCCCCCGGTGTCCACCACGTCGGTGATCAGGCGGGAGAGCCCCGGCGCGTCGCCGCGGTGGAGAATCGACGCCGGCTCGTACCGGCTGCCGGACCAGTTCTCGAGCTGGGCGAGGTCGCGTGCCGCCGCGTCGACGGTCTCGGCGATCACCACCTCGATATCGAGCAGGATCCGGAGCGCAGCGGGGTCCCGGCCGGCCTCGGCCGCAGCACGTCGCACCCGGTCGGCGACGTCACGGGCTGCGTCCACGGTGGGTGCGCCGATGCGGATCACGTCGGCGCGCGCGGCGGCGACCCGGGTGGAGTGCTCGTCCCGCGCACCGATCACGATCAGCGACTGCCCCTGCGGCGACCGCGGCGTGATCGAGGGACCCTTCACGGAGAAGTGCGTGCCCTCGAAATCGATGTAGTGCAGCTTGTCCCGGTCGATGAATCGGCCGGTGGCCACGTCGCGGATCTCGGCGTCGTCCTCCCAGCTGTCCCACAGCAGACTCACGACCTCGATCGCGTCGGCAGCCTCCGACCACAGACTCTCGGAATCCTGTGCATCCTTGCGCCCGAACAGATTCGCCTGCGCCTGACCGTCCGACACGTCCACCTGCCACCCGGCGCGGCCGAGCGACGCGTGGTCGAGGCTCGCGATGGCCTTGGACACATGGAACGGTTCGGTGTGAGTGACGGTCACCGTGGGAACGAGGCCGATCCGCTCGGTGGATGCGACGGCCCTCGCGGCGATCGCCACGGCGTCCAGCTGTCCACGCTGATCGGCGTGTCCCGTCGTGGCGATCGCGAAGGTATCGCCGACGAAGGCGAGGTCCACTCCGGCCGAGTCGGCCTGCCCGAGCAGGCCGGTCCAGTAGCCGGCGGTGAAGAGGTCCTCGGCGCGCGAGTCCTGACGACGCCAGGACTGCGGATGGATCCCCGTGCCGTACAGATCGACGGCGACGAGCGGGTCGTGTGACTCAGGCATGAATCGATTCCTCCAGCTGTGCAGAACGTGGGCGCCCGACGGATCGTCCCGGGATGGCGTCGAGCAACTGCCGGGTGTAGTCGTGGCGGGGGTTGTCGAATATTTCTGCCGCGGTGCCCGATTCGACGATGCGGCCGGACCGCATCACCGCGACCGTGTCGCTGATCTGCCGGACCACGGCAAGGTCGTGTGAAATGAAGAGGTAGCTGAGCCCGAGTTCCCGCTGCAGGCTCTCGAGTAGCCCGAGGATCTGCGATTGCACCGAGACGTCCAGGGCCGACACCGGTTCGTCGAGCACGACGAGTTCGGGGTGCAGCGCGAGCGCGCGGGCGATGGCGACCCGCTGTCGTTGTCCGCCGGACAGCTCGGCCGGTCTGCGTTCGAGGTAGGTGCGCGGCAACGCGACCTGTTCGAGCAGTTCGGCGACTCGTGCCGCCCGTTCCGCCCTGGTGCCGACACCGAACGCACCGAGCGGTTCCGCCACGATGTCCGCAACGGCCAGCTTCGGATCGAGGGACGCGTACGGGTTCTGGTACACGATCTGCACCCGTCGGCGCAGGGCGCGCAGCGCGCCGCCGCGCAGGGTGGTGATGTCCCGGCCGTCGAAGTCGATGCGGCCAGAGGTGGGAGATTCCAACCGGATCGCGATCCGGGCCACCGTGGACTTGCCCGAGCCGGACTCCCCCACCAGCGACAGCGTGCGCCCGCGCGGGACCTCGAACGACACGTCCTGGACGGCGTCGATGGCCGTGCGCCGATCGATCCGGAACGTCTTGGCCACCCCGGACACGCGCAGCAGGACATCGGGGTCGGCTCCGCCCGCCTCCGCGGCGCGGCTGGGCCCCCGCCCCACCGAGAGACTCGGCGCCGCGGCCAGCAGGGTGCGGGTGTACTCGTGCTGGGGGTTCTCGAGGATCTCGCGGGTGGGACCCGCCTCCACCACCTCACCCTGACTCATCACCACGATCCGGTCGGCGCGGTCGGCTGCGACACCCAGATCGTGCGTGATCAGCAGGACCGCGGTGCCGGACTCGGCTATCCGCGCGTCGAGATGATCGAGAATCCGGCGCTGCACCGTGACGTCGAGCGCGCTGGTCGGTTCGTCCGCGATCACAAGTTCGGGGCTGCATGCCAGCGCGATCCCGATCAGGACGCGCTGCCGTTGCCCGCCCGACAGGTCCTGCGGGTACTGCCTCGCCCGCACCTCGGGCTTGTCGATCCCGGCCTCGGCGAGAATGCGCACCGCCTCGATGCCGGCCGTCCGCCGGTCGGCGAGACCGTGGATCCGGAGCACCTCCGCCACCTGGGTGCCGACCCGCAAGACGGGGTTGAGCGACGTCGTCGGGTCCTGGGGAACGAGGCCGATCCGGGCGCCGCGGATGCGGTCGAGGGCGCGCTCCGACTTGGTGTCGAGACGCTCACCGTCGAACGTGACGGTGCCGGCCACGGCACGTCCGGACCCGCTGAGCAGTCCGAGGATGGCGTGCGCCGTGGTGGATTTTCCCGAGCCGGACTCGCCGACCACGGCCACCACTTCCCCGCGCGAGACCGTGAGGTCGACGCCCTTCACGGCCACGACGGGATCGCTCACGCTCCCGTACGCCACCCGGAGTCCGGAGACCTGCAGGATCGGGGTGTCGTTCGCGCTCATCGCACTTCCCTCTGTTCGAGTGCATGCCCGAATCGGTGCGCCGACAGCACGACGGCCACAATCACCAGTCCGGGCAGGGTTGTCATCCACCATGCGGTGGCGAGATAGTTCCGGCCCTCGGCGATCAGCGAGCCCCATTCCGGGGTGGGCGGCACCGCGCCGAACCCGAGGAAGCTCAGCGACGACACCGCGAGCACCGCCATCCCGAACTCGACGGCGGCGAGTGCCACGACGGGCGCGTACGAATTCCGCAGCACGTGGCGGCGCAGCACCGTGTGCCAGCGGACACCCGATGCGAACGCCGCCTCGACGTACAGCGACCGGCGCACCCGCAGCACCTCCGAACGCATCACGCGGGCGAAGTTCGCGATCAGTGACACTCCCACCGCGATGGCCACGTTGACCGTCCCGAATCCCAGGGCGGTCACCAGTGCGAGCGAGAGCAGCAGCGCGGGGATCGACAGGAGAACGTCGACGATCCGCATCAGGACGGCGTCCAGCGCACCTCCGAGGGCACCGGACAGCAGTCCGATCAGCGAACCGACGACCAGTGCGATGCCCACGGCCAGCAGTGTTGCGGTCAGCGACAATCCGGCGCCGTGGACCACGCGGGTGTACACGTCACGTCCGATGTTGTCGGTGCCGAACCAGTGCGCGGCACTCGGCGCCTGCAGCTTCTGGGCGGGCACCCCGACCAGTGGGTCGCCGCTCGCGAACACCGACGGCGCCACCGCGAATCCGACCGCGACGAGGAGCACGGCGGCCGAGGCCACCAGCACCAGATTGCGACGCCACCACGCCACCACGCGGCGTCCGCGGCTGTGCGACCTGGACGCGATCGCGCGCGGCGGTTCGTTCGGCGGAGTGCCGAAACCCTCGGCCTCGTCGATCAGTTCCCTGGTGAGGATGTCAGACATGAACCTTCTCCTCCACATCCGCGGAGTCGTCGTTGCGGTCGGAACCGCGCCTGCCCTCGACGATCCTGGGATCGATCAGCGGGTAGAGCAGATCGACGGCGAGATTGACGAGTACATAGACGACGGAGCTCAGTACCACGATTCCCTGGACCACCGGAATATCCTGTGCCATCACGGAAGTCTGGGTGAGCCGCCCGACTCCGGCGCGCGAGAACACCGTCTCGACGACGACCGATCCGGCCAGCAGATTACCCACGAGCACGCCGGCGATGGTGAATGCGGGAATGCTCGACAGGCGCAGCGCGTGCCGCGTCTGGATCTGCCAGCGGGACGCGCCCTTCGCCCGCGCGGCTTCGATGAACGGCTGCCGCCACGTGGTCTGCAGACTCGCCGCGAGCACCTGGGCGATCACGGCGCCGGTCGGCAGCGCGAGCGTCACCGCGGGGAGCACCAGCGTCGCGATCCCCTGGTCGCCGAACGCCGGAAAGGCCTGCAACCGGAACGAGAACAGCTGCAGCAGAATCAGTCCCACCCAGAACGTGGGTACCGCGACACCGAGCGGAGGCAGGGAGAACAGCAGATTCCGCACCCAGTGGACCCTCGTGTAGGTGGCGAGGAACGCGACCGATGCCCCGAACACGACCGCGAGAACCAGCGCCGCGGACGCCAGCGCGAGCGTGCTGGGGACCGCGTTCCCGATGGCCTCGGTCACCGATTGCCCGGTGGCGATCGAGTACCCGAAGTCACCGCGGACAGCGTGGCTCAGGGAGTTCCAGTACTGCACCCACACGGGCTGGTCGAGGCCGTACCGTGCCTGCAGCTCCGCGACGGCGGCCGCGTCGACCGTCGTTCCGGTGGTCGCCGAGTCGACGGCGATGCTCACCGGATCGGACGGCAGCAGGAACAGCACGGCGAACGACACGGTGAACGTTGCCCACAGGACGGCAATCGCCTGCAGCACCCGTAGTCCGAGGTAGCGAATCATGGCTCAGCGTCCGCTGATCCAGGTGTCGAAGAACTGGAGCCGGGCCGAGGCCTCGAACTTCAGATCCTGCACGTTGGGGCCGGCGCCGATCGCCTGCGACAACTCCACCGTGGGGATCCACAGACCGTTGTCGAGCACCTGCTGCTGGGCGTCGGCGACGAGCGCGCTCCGCTCGGCGGTGTCGGTGGTGGCGAGCTGCTTCGCGAGCACGTCGTCGAGCGCGGGAATCGGTCCGCGGCTGTTCAGGTTGCGGCCCTCGAGGCCGAACTGGGTGCGGAGGATGTCACCGTCTGCGCGGGTGCTGTTGTAGTAGGTGGCGTCGAAGTCCTTGGAATTCTGGCGGGCGGTGGCCTCGGGGGTGGACACGAGATTCAGCTGCAGATCCACTCCCACCTCTTTGAGCTGCTGCTGCACCAGCTCGAGGATGGCCTGGTTGCCGGCGAACACGGAGCTGAACAGAACGGGGAAGCTCAGCTTCTGACCGCCCTTCTCCCGGATGCCGTCGGCACCGGGAACCCAGCCCGCCTGATCGAGGATCGACTTCGCCTTCTCCGGGTCATATGTCACGTCCGGCAGCGCCACGTAGCCCGGGGTCCGGCTGGCCAGCGTACTGGTGGCCGGCTTGAAGTTGGGGCCGAGCACGGTGTCGACCAGTTCCTGCCGGTTGATCGCGGGGACCAGCGCACTGCGCACGACGGGATCGACGAGCGGTCCACGGGTCACGTTGGGCTGGAAGCCGAACGGGGTTCCGGGATTCGACGTGGTGAGCACCTGCCCGCCCGCACCTTCGATCTGCGGGGCGTCCTGCGGCAACGCGTCACTGATCGCGTCCAGCTGCCCGGAGGACAGGCTGCCCGTGCGGACACCTGATTCGGGGACGACACTGAACTCGATGGTGTCGAGGTAGGCCTCGCCGTCGTGGCCGAACACGTCGGAACCCCAGTTGTACCCGGCGCGCTTGGCGAGGGTCACCGACTTGTCCTGCTGGTAGTCGGCGTACGTGAACGGCCCGGTGCCCGAGATCTTGCCGGTGCACCGCTCTTCGGCGGACTTCGCGACGGACGCATCGGACAGGATGCCGAGCTGCGGGGTGGACGACGCCTGCAGGAACTGCGCGTTGGGTGCGGCGAAGTCGACCTGCGCGGTCAGCGGGTCGATCACGGTGGTGCCGGTGTAGCCGGTGAGGTAGCTGGCACCGAGCGCTGCCTTGGCCCCGGTGAGGGTGTTCACGATGGCGTCGAGATTCTTCTTCACCGACTCCGCGGTGAAAGGTGTTCCGTCACTGAACGTCACCCCCTCCTTCAGGTGGAACGTGAAGGAGGACGCGTCGGCGTCCGTTTCCCAACTCTCGGCCAGCCACGGCTTCAGTTCGCCCGTTGCCGGGTCCTGATCGGTGAGCGAGTCCACCACCTGACGAGCGACGTAGATCGTCTGGTTCGTGCCCGACTGTGCGGGGTCGGCGCACGTGGGTGCCTGCGAGAGGCCGTAACGGAGAGTGCCGCCGGGCTGTGCGGGGCCCGCATCCGCGGAGGAATTGCTGGAACCCCCACCGCAGGCGGTGAGCGCCGTGGCCAGCGCGGCGGCGACTCCGATACCTGCTGCGATCCGGTAGGGCGAGGACAAAGGCACTGATGGCACCGAGAACTCCGTGATCTCGAAGAAGTGCCGTGCGCGCTGCCCGTCGTATCGGCAGCGCTCACGCGCACAGAAAGGTGAGTGACACCGGATCCGACGCGGATGCGGTGTGTAGAGCAGGAACCCCGGATGTCTGTCGGGGTGTCAGGTCAGCTGTGACAGATGGAGGTGGACAGCCGGCAGAGATCGACGTGCAGACGCCCCCAGGCGCTCACGAAGCCTTCGGTCAACATGGTTCCTCCATCGATCCCGGCGGTAGCACCCGCACCCGCAGGGCGGGGGGTTGCTGCGACGTCAACGAGCCAGGTCTCTCGGTCGCTCTGGATGGTCGTTACCGAGTGTAAGAGATCCCCGGTCGCGGCGCCACATGGACCCTCGCTACCCGACCGCCTGCCGGGACTCGACCTCCCGCCGCGACAGGGCGGGCCGGAGCCCGAGGTGCTCACGCAGGGTGGAACCGTCGTATTCCGTTCGGTACGAACCGCGCTCCTGCAATTCGGGTACGAGCAGGTCGACGATCTCGTCGAGCCCGGTGGGCACCAGGTACGGCGAGATATTAAAGCCGTCCGTGGCCCCACTGCGTACCCACCGGGTGAGCTCGTCGGCGACCTGTCCGGGAGTACCGGCGAAGCCGGAGCGCTGAGTGGTCGCGATCGCGACCTGCCGCAGCGACAGGTTCTGCGCCTCGGCCAGGGCCCGCCATTCCCTGGCGATGGCCAGCGGATCCTTTCCGTCGCGCGCGGCCCCGCGGGTGACGGAGATCGGCGCGGGCACCGGATCGAATTCGGGCAGCGGACCGTCCGGGTCGCGATCGGACAGATCGCGGCCCCACACCTGGCCGACCAGAGACAACGCCGTCTGCCCGGTGTACTGGCCCTCGCGGACCCAGCGCACCTTCTCCTCCACCTCGGACGCGTTCTCCGCGAGCACGATCTGCGTCCCCGGCAGGATCTTCACATCGTCCTCGGGGCGCCCCGCACGACGCAGTCTGCCCCTGATGTCGTCGGCGAAGGCGAGCGCCTCGTCGAAATGCGTTCCGTGCCGGGAGAAGATCACGTCGGTGTGCGCGGCCGCGAAGTCCCGGCCCGCCGGTGAGTCGCCGGCCTGGAAGATGACGGGATGCCCCTGCGCGCTGCGCGGCAGCGTGGGGGTGATCGTGACGCCGAACTGCGACGTGCGCCGGGACACCTCCTGCACACCGTCCGGGGTCGACCACGACGGCGCGTCGGTGCGCGTCGCGACCGCATCGTCGGCCCACGCATCCCAGATCGCCCGGGCGGTGTCGAGGAACTGCCCGGCCCGCTCGTACCTGTCCGCGTGATCGAGGAAGCCACCGGGCCGGAAGTTCTCTCCGGTCCACGCGTTGTCCGTGGTGACGGCGTTCCAGCCGGCACGGCCGCCGGACAGCAGGTCCAGCCCGGACAGCCGGCGGGCGAGGTCGGCCGGTTCGTTGTATGTGGTGTTCTGGGTGGCTACCAGCCCGATGTGCCGGGTGATGCCGGCCAGCGCCGAGAGTTGGGTGATCGCGTCCGGCCTGCCCACGATGTCGAGATCGAGAATCTTGCCTTCCTGTTCCCGCAGGCGCAGGCCCTCGCCGAGGAAGAAGGCGTCGAACAGGCCGCGCTCGGCGGTCAGAGCCACCCGCCGGAACGTTTCGAAGTCGATCTGCGATCCGCTCGACGGGTCCGACCAGATCGTCGTGTGGTTGACGCCCTGGAAGAAGACACCGAAGTGCACCTGGGCGCCGGGGCGCGCGTACGAGTTATCGGTCATGTTCTCCACAACCTTTCAGCGAGAAGAGTCTTCGAGGCGCTCGGCCTGGAATCGGGTGACGGGACGGTCGAGGCCGAGCGTGCTGCGCAGGGTCGAACCGGGGACGGGACGGTGGGCGATGCCGGCGCGAAGGAGTGCCGGGACCACGTACCGCGCAAGCACCGGAAGATCCTCGTCGACGACGGCGGGATGCAGGCGCACACCGTCGACGTACGTATCCAGGGCGCGCAGCAGTTCCAGCAGCCCGGCGGCATCGCCGGCGAACGACAGCCGTCCGCTCGGCGGGGCAGGTGGGGACGAACCGAGTGCGACATCCAGTTCGGCGAACACCAGCACCGCCCCGCCCGCCTTCGCGCGCCCGGCGGCCTCGACGGTGTCCTCGAGTGTCGGTCCGGACACCAGCACGACGTCGACCAGCGACGGATCGGTGTCCCCCTCGAGGCCGAAGACCACCAGCCGCCCCTGCGGCGGCCGGGGCACGATGGCCGGACCCTTCACCGAGTACGTCTCGCCCTGGAAGTCGATGTAGTGCAATCGGTCGCGGTCGACGAAACGGCCGGTGGCGTAGTCGCGGATCACCGCGTCGTCGTCCCACGAATCCCACAGTTCCCGGACCACGGTGATCGCGTCGCGTTCCTCCCGCTCGAGGTCGGCGGGTGCGGTGACCTCGGCCCGCCCCAGTGCGCTCGCGACTCGCGGGTCGGTGTCGCGTGCTGCGATCCAGCCGCCGCGACCGCGCGACGCGTAGTCGAGCGTCGCGAGCTGGGAGGAGGTGTGGAACGGCTCGGCGTACGTGGTGCCGACGACCGGTACGAGTCCGATCGTGCTGGTGGTCGCGGCGACGAATGCCGCGCGGTTCACCGCGTCGATCCGGCCGACGGGTCCCCCGTCGGCGCCGGGTGGCAGGAGCGAATCGTCGAAGGAGGCGAACGCGAAGCCGGCGTTCTCGGCTGCCGCGACGCGGTCCGCCACCGTTCGCCCGGTCAGCAACCGGTCGGGTGTGTGCGCGGCTCGCCGCCAGGCTTCGGGATGCGCACCCTCGCCGTCGAGTTCGATGCCCAATACCAGGCTCATGCGACTTCCTCCTCGGTGCCGGCCGCGAGGTGGCGGCTCGGAATGGTCTCGCGCAGCGCGGGCGCCACCTCGGCCTGGAACAGTTCGAGGCTTTCGCGGTGCTGCTTGTCGCTGCCGACACGGTCGACGCTCAGGTGGATCGCCTCGTGGCCGAACTGCTCGTGATAGCGCTGCACCTTGTCGATCACCTGCTGCGCGCTGCCGATCAGTGCGGAGCTGCGTTCGACAAAGTCCTCGACGGTCTCGAACACCACCGGAAGTCCTGCCCTGCGGGCGAAGTCGAGGCGAGCGGCGTGAATCGGACGCCACACGTCGAGCGCATCCTGCGAGTTCGGCGTCACGTAGAACCCGGCGGTTCCGGCGCCGACGAGGGCGTCGGCGGGATCGTGACCGTAGTGTGCCCACCGTTCGCGGTAGTGCCGGACGAGTTCGGCATACGAGTCGATGGGATACGTGACGTTCGCCGAGAAGATCGGATCACCGTAGCGGGCCGCGAGATCCACCGATTCCTTGCTCGTCGCGCTGCCGTGCCAGATCCGGATCCGCCGCTGCAGCGGGCGCGGCAGGGCGACAGCATGCTCGAGAGACGGCCGGAATGCGCCTTCCCAGGTGACGTCCTCGCTCTCCCACAACTGCCGGAACAGTTCGTAGCCCTCGCGGTTGCGGTCCCACTGGTCGTCCGGGGTGACGTGGAACAGGTCCGCCTGCGCGGTGCCGTTGCCCTTCCCGATGATGAGCTGCAGCCGGCCGCCCGACAGGTTGTCCAGCGTCGAGTAGTCCTCGAACGCGCGGACCGGGTCGAGCAGGCTCAGCGTGGTCACCGCGGTCCACAACTGCAGCGTCCTGGTGCGCGCCGCGATGGCGCTGAGCACCACGGGCGGGGACGAGGACAGGAAGGGATGTTCGTGGCGCTCGCCCACCGCGAACCCGTCGTACCCGAGTTGCTCGGCGAGGACGGCGGACTCCACGACCTCCTGCAGCCTGGCCGCAGTGCCGATCTTCTCCCCGGTGACAGGATCCGGTTGGTGAGTGATCAGGCTCATCAGCAGAAACTTCATACGGATTCGTACTCCTTTGCGGCCCAGGCGGAAGGCAGAGCGGTAGGGGCATGCAGGATCTTCTCGAATCCGTGGATTCCGACGTCCTGCGGTGGGAGGGAGCGGTCGAACAGCGCCGTGTAGCCCGCGGCCAGGTACAGTGCCACCGCCTCGGGCTGCCTCGGCCCCGTGGTGAGGAAGATGCGGGAATAGCCGGCCCTCGTGATCGCGGCCTCGAGCTCCCGCAGCACGATTCGTCCGAGGCCGCGGCGGCGGTGCGCCGACGAGGTCCAGATCCGTTTGAGTTCGGCCGTCGTGTCGTCATAGTGGCGGAAGGCCCCGCCCGCCACGGACGTCCCGTCCTCGACCAGAACGAGCAACGCGCCACCCGGTGCGGCGAACTCCTCCGCCGGATACGTGCTGAGATCGTCGTAGATCTCGTCGCGGGTGCGCCCGTACCGCGTGCTGTATTCGATTGCCAGTTCTTCGAGCAGCGGTGCGGCCAGTGGGTCCGCCTGGTCGACGAACACGGTCTTCACGGATTCGGTCCTCTCGGTCACTGGTCCTCCTGTCAGCTGGTCTTCGGGAGTCCGGGCGGGTTGACGACCGACGTGTCCACGGCCTCGCTCGCGATGTTCCAGCGGTCGAGAACCTGTGCGTACGTGCCGTTCTCGATGACGTGGTTGATGGCCTCGTTGACGGCGGTCACCAGTCCGTTGTCCTTCTTGGTGAGCACGGCGATCTCACCCTGCAGGGCATCGCCCGCACCCGAGAAGGTTCCGGCGATCTCGGTCTCCCCCGCCTGCGCCACGTGGAACGACGAGGACGGGTTGGGCCCGAAGTAGGCGTCGATCCGGCCCGATGCGAGGGGCAGGTAGTAGTCGGTGGCGTTCTGGTAGTAGGTGATGTCGGCGGGTTCGAACCCCGCCGCGACGTTCTGCTCGTTCCACTTCACCAGCAGCGCTTCCTGATTGGTGCCGGAGGAGACCGCGATCTTCAGGCCCGCGACGTCCTTGGGCTCCTTGATCTGGATTCCGCTGTCCTTCTTCGTCTCGAACGCGACCGTGTCGAGGCGGTACGTCGAGAAGTCGTACTTCTCCTTCCGTTCCTCGGTCACCGTGACGTTGGAGATGAACGCGTCGGCCTCACCCGAATCGATGCGGACGAAGTTCTGCGCCCAGTCCGCGGCCTGGAGATCGACCTTCAACCCGAGGACGTCGCCGATCAGGTACGCGAAGTCGGTCTCCGAGCCGATGAGCGTCTGGTCGTCGTCGGCGTAGAAGCGCAGCGGCGGGGCGGAACCGGCGCTGCCCGTCACGAGGAGCGTGCCGCGGTCGCGGATCTGCTGGGGAACCTTCGCGGCGATCGACTCGACCTCGTCGGTGGTGATGCGATTCTGGTCGGCGGTGAGGTTGTATCCGGCAGCCGAGGTCGGCCCCGATCCCTCGTCCTCGACGTCGCCGCCCCCGCACGCGGCGGCGAGCAGCGCGACGGTGGTGAGGGCCGAGGCCAGAATCTTCGTACGGAACCGTGCGGTGGACATGTGTGCCTTTCGGGGATCCACACCGAGGTGTGGAGAATCAGAGAACTCGGGAGAGGAATGCTGTGGTCCGGTCGTGCTGCGGGTTGTCGATGACCTGCGAGGGCGGGCCCTGTTCCACGACGACGCCGGCGTCCATGAAGACCGCCGTGTCGGCGACCTCCCGCGCGAAGCCCACCTCGTGGGTGACGATCACGAGGGTCGCGCCGTCCCGTGCCAGTTGCTTGATCACGGCGAGGACCTCGCCGACCAGTTCGGGGTCGAGGGCCGACGTGGGCTCGTCGAACAGGATCACCGCCGGGCGCAGTGCGAGGGCCCGGGCGATCGCGACCCGCTGCTGCTGGCCACCGGACAGTTGTCGCGGGTACTGGTGGGCCTTGTCGCCCACGCCGACCCGTTCCAGGAGCGCGATCGCCTCGGCCTCGACCTCGGCGCGGTCGCGGCCCTGCGCCGACACCGGCGCCTCGATCACGTTCTCCAGCACCGTGAGGTGGGGGAACAGATTGAAGTTCTGGAACACGAATCCGATCCGGGAACGCTGCTTCAGGATCTCGCGTTCACGCAGTTCGTGCAGTTTGTTGCCCTTGCGCCGGTAACCGATGAGGTCGCCGTCGATGCGGATGGTGCCCCGGTCCACCTTCTCGAGGTGGTTGAGGGTGCGCAGCAGCGTGGACTTGCCGGAACCCGAAGGACCCAGGATCACCGTCACCTCGCCCTTGCGGACCAGCAGGTCCACGCCCTGCAGGACTTCGAGCGTGCCGAAGGACTTGTGGACGCCGCGGACTTCCACCGCGAACTCCGCCGGATGGGCTTCGGTTGTCACTTCGTGGCACCTCTCGGTACGGAGACACCGGCGTCACGGATCTCGGCGAACTTCCGGGTGAGCTTCTGCCACGGAGTCGGCGGCAGTGCCCGAGCCGATCCGCGGGCGTAGTGCCGCTCGACGTAGTACTGGCCGATCGACAACAGCGTGGTGAGGATGATGTACCAGATCGTCGCGACCATGAGCAGTGGCACGACGCGGCCGTTGCGGCCGAAGATCACCTGAACCTGGTAGAACAGTTCGGCGATCGCCATCGTCGACACGATCGAGGTGCCCTTGAACAGGCTGATCACCTCGTTCGCGGCGTTCGGCAGGATGCCGCGCATCGCCTGGGGCAGAACGATCTTGAAGAACTGGCGGCGGCGCGGGATGCCCAGCGACTGCGCCGCCTCGATCTGCCCGTGGTCCACCGAGATGATGCCGGAGCGGATGATCTCGGCGGAGTACGCGGCCTGGTGCAGGGCCAGACCGATGACGGCGGCGGTGAAGCCGCTGATGACGCCGTTTACCTCGAACGGAAGGAAGCCCGGACCGAACGGAATGCCCAGCGACAGAGTCTGATACAGGTACGTGATGTTGAACCAGAACAGGAGCTGCACGATCAGCGGAATCGACCGGAACGCCCAGATGTACACCCAGGCGATCACCTGCAGCACCGGGTTGTGCGACAAGCGGCTGACCGCGAGCACCACACCGAGTGCGAATCCCAGGATCGTCCCCCACAATGTCAACTTCACCGTCATCCACAGGGCCTGCAGCACGGAGCCGGCGGTGAAGTACTTGGCGAACGTCGCCCAGTCCCATCCCGGGTTGGTCGCGAGGCCGTGGACGAACTGGGCGAGCAGTACCAGCACTGCGGCGCTGACGACCCACCGCCACGGATGCCACCTCCGCGCCACTTCCAGCGCAGCGTCCCCGTCGCCGGAGGCTCCTGAATCGAGGGGCGCGACCGAACGCGCCCGGACGGGGGCGCTCACGCTCGCTCACCACTTAGGACAGACATCACTGAGGCGGCCTTTCACCTGGAATCGGGACTGGAGGAGGGCGCGTCTTCCGCGGGGTGCGGGCGCGCATCAGGCGCTCACCGGGCGAAATGCCCGGTGAGCGTGCTGTGAGACCTCGTCAACAGTGGCAGGAGGTGGTCCGGCACAGGTCGATGTGCCGTCTGCGCCACGCAGGGCGCGCGAGGTAGTTCATGTGCTGCCTTCCATCGATCCCGGCGGTAGCACCCGCACCCGAAGAATTCGGAAGGGTTGCTGCGACGTCAACGAGCCAGGTCTCTCGGTCGCTCTGGATGGTTGAAGCGAACACTAGCTGCATTCCCGAACCCCGTCAACATGAGGTATTTCCCTGCAACACAGGGGAAATGGCGCCGAGCGGATTCAAGAATCACGGCGCGCAGAAGTGCTGACAGGTGGCGATCCATGCGGTTGGATAGAGCGCGCAGCTCTGCATCTCCGCGGTCGTGCGACCCGGCTGCCGGGCCTTCCGAGGCCCTTGTAACGTCGCCTCGGTGACACCACTCGAAGTCATCGCGATCCTGGTAGCCGGTGTAGGCGCGGGCGCGATCAACGCCATCGTCGGCAGCGGCACGCTCATCACTTTCCCCACCCTGGTGGCTTTCGGGTTCCCTCCGGTGACCGCCACGATGTCGAACGCGATCGGCCTGGTCGCCGGTGGCGTATCCGGCACGTGGGGGTACCGGCGGGAACTGGCCGGACAGGGACCGCGGCTCCGGTGGCAGATCCCGGCGTCACTGTGCGGTGCGCTTCTCGGCTCGTGGCTACTGCTGCACCTGCCCGAAACTGTGTTCGAACTCGTCGTCCCGGTGCTGCTCATCCTCGCCCTGATCCTGGTGGTGCTGCAGCCGAAGATCCAGGCCTGGGCGAAGCAGCGCGGCAGCCACGAGGCGGGCCTGAGTCCGGCGCGCCTCACCCTGCTGACCGTCGGGACGTTCGCCGTTGGCGTGTACGGCGGATACTTCACCGCCGCGCAGGGCATTCTGCTGATGGGTGTGATGGGCGCGATCCTGCCGGAGAGCCTTCAACGGATGAACGGCGCGAAGAACCTGCTCTCGCTCATCGTCAACATCGTCGCCGCGACCGCCTACACGCTCGTGGCCTTCGACCGGATCAGCTGGGCGGCGGCCGGCCTCATCGCGGTGGGCTCGTTGTTCGGGGGCGTCCTCGGCGCCCGCTACGGCCGCCGTCTGTCGCCCACCGCGTTGCGGGGAACCATCGTCGTCGTCGGCCTCATCGGTCTGTTCCGGCTGCTCGCATAGTCGCGCATGCACCCTTCCGCTCCCTCATACTGAGTCGGTGAGCAACGATGTAGAGCACCCGGGCTGGACCTATCTCATGGACATGGACGGCGTTCTCGTCCACGAAGAACATCTGGTCCCCGGGGCCGACCTGTTCCTGGCGGAACTCCGGGAATCCGGTACCCCGTTCATCGTCCTGACCAACAATTCGATCAGGACTCCGCGCGACCTTCGCGCCCGCCTGCTCCGCACCGGCCTGGACATTCCCGAGGAATCGATCTGGACGTCCGCCCTCGCCACCGCGACGTTCCTGGCGAACCAGCGACCGGGCGGCAGCGCGTACGTCGTCGGCGAATCCGGGCTCACCACCGCACTGCACGACATCGGGTACGTCCTCACCGAGAACGATCCCGACTACGTGGTCCTCGGCGAGACCCGCACCTACTCCTTCGAGGCCATCACCACCGCAATTCGTTTGGTGGAGAGAGGATCTCGCTTCATCGCGACCAACCCCGACCCCACCGGCCCGTCCCGGGAAGGTTCCCTTCCGGCAACGGGATCCGTTGCGGCACTGATCAGTAGAGCCACCGGACGCGACCCGTACTACGTGGGCAAGCCGAACGCGCTGATGATGCGCTCGGCGCTGCGGGCCATCGGCGCGCACTCCGCGAACACACTGATGATCGGCGACCGCATGGACACCGACATCGTCTGCGGGCTCGAGGCCGGGCTGCAGACCATCCTCGTCCTCACCGGAATTTCGACGCGGGATTCGGTGGAACTGTTCCCCTACCGTCCCACGACGGTGCTCAAATCGGTCGCCGATCTCGTCGGCCGTACGTCTGATCCGTTCGGCGATGCGGCTCCGCCGCCCGTGAGTACTTCTTAACCGCGGGACGTTAACAAGTACTCACGGGTGGCGGCAGCCGGTGACGCCCCTGATGGTCGCTGCCTTGTAGGTCCCGAACGTAATCCGGTTCCCGTCCCCACCGGCGAACGTCATTTCGTGGCGTCCGGGTCGGTCGGCCAGCACGTCGAGCCGGTCCATTCCGGCGTCGGTGGCGATCGCACGGGCCACGGCCAGCACGGCCGGCCAGTCCGCGTCGCCGATCGGGGTGTCGGACAGCAATACCTGCGTGGTGACGGAAAGCCCCGCCGTATACGCATACGGTCCCGGGCATCCGCCGCCCTGGCTGCGTTCGCGATGCCACCGCCACCCGACATCGGGTGCAATCGCAGCGACGGCCTCGCTGATCCGCACCAGCGCATCGGTGACCTGCCGCTCGGTGACCGCGAGTGTCGGCCGGTCGCTCAGGCTCGCTGCCGCCGCCGCAATTTCTTCGTCGCTGAAGTTGTAAGGGTTGTCCGTCACGTCACCACATCCGCTCGTCAGGATCGCCGCGCCGATCACAGCGACCGCCTTCATTGCCCACCCGCCGCGGACTGTCACCGGATCGCGAGTTCCGGCATTCCCGCGACGATCACCGCCATGTTGTAGCCGGATGTCCGCAGCTCGCCGTTGCCGCTCGGCCTTGGATACTCGCTGTGCCCGTTGGCATCTTCCCGCTGCACACCGTCGGGGGTCGTCGCTTCGCGCACCGACAGTTGTTCGAGGTCCGTCCGCACCGGATCGGGGCCGAGCCTGCCGAACCCGTCGGCCACGGTGATGGGGTCGTCGTACGCGCGCATCACGAACCCGTGCCGGGGCGCCAACCCGAGATCCGATTCGTCGTTCGCGTCGAACCCCGGCGACCCGTAGAACACGGCGTCGTCGACCGGTTGTCGCGGACCCGCGTCCTGAAGGGCCAGACCCTGGGTGTACGAACCATACGAATGGCCGAGCGCCGTGATGTGCGGATCGGGCCTCTGCGAGGCGACGTCGAGGCCCTCGTAGAACGACGCAAGCTTCGGGGCACCCGCGGTCGCGCGGTCGGACTGCCAGGAATCGAGGAGCCATCCGCGCCCGAGGTCCTGGTCGATGAAGGGCACGTCGTAATTGCCCGGACCGGTGGTGGTCGGCGGCTGATACCCCAGCCACGCGATCGTCGACACCGTGTCGCTCGTACGGCCGGCCAGGTCCAATTGACGTTCGGTCTCGGCCTTCAGCGCCGCCGCCTCGTCGGTCATCCCGCGCAGCGAAGCGACGGCCGTGTCGATGCCCGGTGTGGTGACGGAGATGTGGTTGGCGGTGTCCGGATCGCCGAGCGCGAATGCGGCCATCGCCCGTTCGCCCGACTGCAGGTCCAGCAGCATCAGCCTGCCGTCCGGGTGATCGCGCACGAGCTTCTCGAGGTCGTCGACGTCCCGCAACTTCTGCTCGGCATACCACAGCTCGGCGTCGTCGTCGGTGAACGCTCCACCGAACATGTTGTGGCCCAGCCTTTCCCGGAGGCGCTCTTGTTCCGTCTCCCACCGCGACCGCTCGTCGGCGAACCGGCTCACGTTCGCCTCGTGCCGTACCGCGGACGGGATGCCGTCGCGATTGCCAACCAACTCGGGATGCTGCTCGATGACCTCGCGGCGCTGGGCTGCCGGCAGGGCGTCCCAGTACTTGCGGTTGTCGAGCGGGGAGCCGTCCGGCGGGGGCGCCGGGGCGGACAGTCCGGTGCCCGGGCGATCCGCCTCACCGGGTTCGGCCTCGCCATCCGCGGCCCGCGTCAGGACGGCGGCCGCGTCGGCGACGAGATCTTCCGCCTGCAGAATCAGCGCCCGGGCCGCGGCCCGGAGTTCGTCACGCCGCGCTGCCGCCGAGGAGTCGACAGGCGCATCGGCGATGTCCCCGTTGTCCGACAGGGCCATTCCGTGGACGGCAGCCGCTTCCCGGAGGCCGTCGAGCTCGGACTTCAGGTGCGTGACCGCGTCGACCAGCTCGCGGGCCAACTTCTCGACGACGGCGATCGCTGCGGCCTCGCCGCTCAGATCATCCGCGGCGATCCGGAACCGCCGCCGTGCGGCGTCCGCGGCGTCGTCCTGCCACGCCGGCAACCGGCCGATGTCGGCGAGCCTTTCCTGCACGAAGCCGATCGTGGCCAGTCGGGCGGACAGCGACCGTTGCACGGCCTGCAGCGCACTGGTGTCCCACCGGGCAATGTCCCTCAGATTCACGATCCCCCCCCAGGATGCATAATGCCCGTACCCTAACGGATCGATCGCGTCCGCGGGAGTCCGATCTCGTCTCGACCGACACGAAGGATCGAAAATGAGCGGTTCCATCCACGTCGACACAGCGTCCCTACGCGCGGCGGCCGGTCAGCTCGACGTCCTGTTCGACGAGGCGTCCTCACAGCTGAACACCACCGACGCGGCCCTCGCCGACTCGGGTGCGGCGTGGCCGGAGGCGGCCCGCGACGCGTTCGGCCGGTTCACGTCCTATCTGGACGATCGGCGGGAGTTGTTGCAGCGGACTGTGGCCGAGATGTCGACGAACCTCGCCGAGTGCGCGCGGCTGTACGACACCCAGGACGGGGCCACCGCCGAGCGCCTCGACGCAGTCGCGCCGGCCACGAGCCTCGACCTGTAGGCGCTTCGCGCCCGTGCGCCTTTGTGGTTGCGGGAACAACCAGAAAGGCGCACGAGCGGCGGAGCCGCCTATGCCAGCGCCTGCTCCAGGTCCGTCAGCAGGTCGGCGGTGTCTTCGAGACCCACGGACAGCCGGACGACGCCGTCGGTGATGCCCACGGCTGCACGACCTTCCGGGCCCATCGCCCGGTGGGTGGTGGTGGCCGGGTGGGTGATGAGCGACTTGGAGTCGCCGAGGTTGTTGGAGATGTTGACCAGCCGCAGGGCGTCGAGGAGTTCGAATGCCCGCTTCTTCGCTTCGCCCTCGGATGCGTTCAGCGCGAAGGTGACGACGGTGCCGCCGCCGCTCATCTGCTTCTTCGCGAGTTCGTATTGGGGGTGCGATTCGAGGTACGGGTACTTGACCCAGTCGACCGCGGAGTGGCCTTCGAGGAACTGTGCGATCTCAAGTGCCGAGCCGACGGAGTGGCGCACCCGGATCGGCATCGTCTCGAGCCCCTTGAGGAGCGTCCAGGCGTTGAACGGGCTCAGCGCCGGACCGGTGTGGCGCATGAGGTTCTGAACGGGACCCTCGATGTAGTCCTTCGGACCGAGGATCGCTCCGCCGAGCACGCGGCCCTGGCCGTCGATGTGCTTGGTGCCGGAGTAGACGACGATGTCGGCACCCAGTTCCAGGCTGCGCTGCAGCAGCGGTGTCGCGAACACGTTGTCCAGCACGACCTTTGCGCCGGCGGCGTGCGCGAGCTCCGCCACCCGGGGCACGTCGACGAGCGTCTGCATCGGGTTCGACGGCGTCTCGAAGAATACGGCGGTGGTCGGCTCGGACAAAGCCTTCTCCCACTGGTCGAGGTCTTCACCGTCGACGAACACCGTCTCCACACCCCAGCGGGGCAGGATCTCGTTGCACACCACGAAGCAGGAGCCGAACAGGCTGCGTGCCGCGACCAGCCGGTCGCCGGCCTTCAGCAACGCGCCGAGTGCGGTGAACACCGCGGACATGCCGCTGGCGGTGCCGAAGCACGCCTCCGCGCCCTCGATCAGGCGCAGCCGCTCCTCGAACATCTTCACGGTCGGGTTGCCGTACCGGGAGTAGACGAAGTGGTCGATATCGCCGGTGAACGACGCCTCGGCCGCGCCCGCGCTCTCGAACACGAAACCGGAATTCAGGAAGATCGCTTCGGACGTCTCCTCGAACCCGGAACGGAGGGTTCCTCCGCGCACGCTGATCGTGCCCTGACCGATGCCGTCCGGCAGCGCCTTCTGAAACGCACCGCCTTGAGGAATTGCACTCACCACTGCCTCCACGGCAGGCCCAGAGCCCGCCAGCCGACCGCCCCACGATGACCTTCGGCGTCCAGGCCGCCTTCGAAACCGTCGAGCACGTTGTACGACGGGCCGATGCCCGCCGCTGTCGCGGCCTCCGCCGCACCGATGGACCGCTGGCCGGAGCGACACAGGAAGATCACCGGGGCGTTCTCGCCACCCGCGATCCCGGCCTCCTTCAGCTGGTCCACGAAGTTGTCGTTACGAGTGCCCGTCGGGTAGCTGACCCATTCGATCAGCACGGTCTTACGCCCGAGCGAGGTGGTGTCGGGAACTCCGACGTACTTCCACTCGGCGTCCGTCCGCACATCCACGAGCACAGCGTCGGGATTCTCGCGGAGCAGCTCCCAGGCATGCTCCGGCGTTATGTCGCCTGCGTAACTCACCATGTCAGCTTTTCACAACCCTGTTCGGTATGCCCTTCCGGGCGACGGTCAGTTGCAGACGACCCATGTCTCGCCGTCCCGCGTCAATTGCCACGTATCCGTCGTCTCGCCCTTGCCGTCGTCGGCGCTGACCCGGACCTCCGCCCGGGCACGGTCTCCGTTGACCTCGGACGACTCGACGCCCTTCAGTGTGACCTCACCTTCCCGGTCCCGAATCACCGACCGGTCGTCGGACCACGACGAGCAGACCAGCGTTTTCTGCAGATCGGCGTCGTCGTGGTTGTGGGCCTGGATGAAGTCGGCGACCGAGCGGTTGATGCGGTCCGCTTCCGTGACGTTCTCGTCGGCGGGCGAGAGCCGGCTGGACACGACGATGGCCACCAGGATGACGACGATGACGGTGACGGCGGCGATGAACGGCACCGCCGTGGTGCGCCGGGGATCCACCGGATCTTCGGTGCCTCCCGCGTCGCGCTGGGGCGATTCGCTCGAACCGGACATGACTTCCCTTCGATCTCGGCGTGGCCACGAGTGTATCGAGCAGCCCCTACAAATCGTGTTTGTGACCCCCCAACACGAAGGCGACTACCCTCTACAGGCGTGAGTCCCGAGAATGGGCTTTGCCCTGTCTGCTGCACCTCGGCCACCCGTTTAGGCTGGGCTTAATTTAAGCTAAGGTTTCGTTGTCCGCCCATCAGAAGGTAGTTCGCTCCAGATGACTGATCAGACACGTCCGTTGCGCGTTGCGATCGTGGGTGCCGGCCCCGCCGGTATCTACGCAGCCGACGCTCTCATGAAATCCGATGCCGCGTCTGACGGCGGGATCAGCATCGACCTCTTCGAGCGGATGCCTGCCCCCTTCGGTCTGATCCGGTACGGCGTCGCACCCGACCACCCGCGCATCAAGGGCATCATCACCGCCCTGCACAAGGTGCTCGACAAGCCGTCGGTGCGCCTGCTGGGCAACATCGACTACGGCAGCGACATCACCCTCGAAGACCTGCACAACTTCTACGACGCGGTGATCTTCTCCACCGGCGCCAACGCCGACCGCGCCCTCAAGATCCCAGGCATCGAACTCGACGGCAGCTACGGCGCCGCCGACTTCGTCTCCTGGTACGACGGCCACCCCGACGTCCCGCGCACCTGGCCGCTCGAGGCCGAGAAGGTCGCCGTCCTCGGTGTCGGCAACGTCGCCCTCGACATCGCCCGGGTCCTCGCCAAGACCGGTGACGAGCTGCTGCCGACCGAGATCCCCGCCAACGTCTACGAGGGACTCAAGGGCAACAAGGCCGTCGAGGTCCACGTGTTCGGTCGCCGCGGACCGGCGCAGGCCAAGTTCACCCCCCTCGAGCTGCGTGAACTCGACCACTCGCCGACGATCGAGGTCATCGTCGATCCCGAGGACATCGACTACGACGAGGGCTCCGAGCAGGCGCGCCGCAACTCCAAGCAGGTCGACATGGTCGCCAACACCCTGCAGGACTGGGCCATCCGCGACGTGGGCAACCGCCCGCACAAGCTGTTCCTGCACTTCTTCGAATCGCCCACCGAGGTGCTCGGCGAGGACGGCAAGGTCGTCGGTCTGCGCACCGAGCGCACCCAGCTCGACGGCACCGGCAACGTCAAGGGCACCGGCAAGTTCAACGACTGGGACGTGCAGGCCGTGTACCGGGCCGTGGGCTACCTGTCGCAGAACATCGCGAAGCTCCCGTTCGACGAGCAGGCAGGCACCGTCCCGAACGAGGCCGGACGCGTCATCGCCGACGACTCCGCCGAGGGCAACGACCGGTTCATGCCCGCCACCTACGTCACCGGCTGGATCAAGCGCGGCCCGGTCGGTCTGATCGGCCACACCAAGGGTGACGCGAACGAGACCGTCGCGAACCTGCTCGAGGACCGGACCGGCTTCGCCGAGCCCGCCAACCCGGGCGAGGACGCGATCATCGACTTCCTCGAGGGCAAGCAGGTCCCGTACACCACCTGGCAGGGCTGGTACCGCCTCGACGCGCACGAGCGCAGCCTGGGCGAGCCCGAGGGCCGCGAGCGGATCAAGGTCGTCGAGCGCGAAGACATGCTCAAGGCCAGCGAGCCCGACAAGGCCTGATCTTCCGAAACTGGTGCGAAGGGAACCTCCTGCGGGAGGTTCCCTTCCGTCGTCTCAGACCAGGTGTGACGACAGCGCCCGCAACGCCGTGAGCAGTTCCTCGGCCGACATCGCGTGGTCGGGATCCACCAGGTACTGCTCCGCGACGCCGAGCAGCAGCGCCTGGTAGAGAGCGCCCAGCGTGTGTGCCCGGCCCGGTTCGATGCCCGCGTCACCGAAGAGTTCGACCAGCCCCTCGCGGGCATCGGCGGTCGACGCCACCAGGTTCTTTCTCAATTCCGGCAGGGAGTCCAGGTGCCCGAGCAGTTCGAACTGCAGCATCCACAACCGACGATGGGCGGTGAACGACTCGATGACACCGGTCCAGATGGCCTCGAACCGTTCCGTCGGATTCATACCGGGTTCGATCTTCTTCGCGGCGGCCGTCGCGAGGTCGTCGCCCCAGCGCTCCATTTCCCGATACAGGGCGGCGTGGAGCAGCGCCTCCTTGGTGCCGAAGTGATAGCCGATCGCCGCGAGGCTCACCCCGGAGGCCGAGGCGATGTCCCGGGCCGTCGTCCGCGAGTATCCCTTTTCGTACAGGCTGCGCGTGGCGCCGTCGATCAGGTCTTCGCGATTTCCCATGACCTCACCCTAAGGAGTCTGAGACGTATGTGTAGGACGCTTGTACCAGCACTCGCGGACGGCTCCGCCACGCAGCGTGTCCCCCGCACAAGGCAGGATATAAGTCGTGTTTGACGCCCATGTTCACATCATCGACCCCCGGTTCCCGGTGGTCGAGAACCACGGCTACCTCCCGGAGCCGTTCACCATCGCCGATTACCGGGCACGCACGGAGGGCTTCGGTGTGGACGGTGGCGCCGTCGTCACGGCCTCGTATCAGGGCACCGATCAGAACTACCTCAAGGCGGCGCTCGAGGAGCTCGGCCCCAGCTGGGTGGGCGTCACCCAGATGGAGCCCGACGCCACCGACGAGAGCATCCTCGAACTCGACCGTGCCGGTGTCCGGGCCGTCCGATTCAACCTCCGGCGCAGCGCGACCGACGTGAAGCTCCTCACCAAGCAGGCGCTCCGGGCGTACGAGCTGGCCGGCTGGCACGCCGAGTTCTATGTGGACGCCACGCTGCTGCTGTCACTCGAGCCGGTGTTCGCCAAGCTGCCCGCCGTGTGCATCGACCACCTGGGGATGTCGACACGGGGCCTGCCGTACCTGCTGGATCTGGTCGATCGAGGAGTTCGGGTGAAGGCCACCGGGTTCGGGCGGACGACCATCGAGAACGTCGGCGACGTGCTGCGCAAGATCCACGCCGTCAACCCGGAGGCGCTGATGTTCGGCACCGACCTTCCGGGCAGCCGTTCCCGAAGAGTGTTCCAGGACAGCGACATCGACATCGTCGCGGAGGCGGTGGGTGACGACTTCGACGCCGTCATGGGCGGCAACGCCCGCGCCTGGTATCGCTGCGACACTCCCGCAGGACCCTGCTAGCACGCAGGACCGTCAGCAGCCTTCCATCTGTACGCCGTTCATCGACACCATCTCGGCCACCGGCGGCGTCTGCGGCTGCGCCACCAGCCACATGTTGTAGTTGTTCATCTGATCGCAGTCCAGCTGTTCGCGTCGTTCAGCCCGCCGCTCGCGCTGCCGATCGTCCATCTGGTCTTCATTCCGGTCGACGGCGATGTTACCGGTGGTCGACCCGTTGGCCTGCCGTTCGAGCCCCCGGACACCGTCGCTGGTCATGATCCAGCCAAGGGTGTAGTCGGCACCGTCACGGTTGGTGGTTGCCCGGAACATGCCCTCGTCGGCGGCGGCCGGGTGGGCCACGAACGCCTTGTCGGGCATGCCCGGCGCGCTGACCTGCCCCGTCACGGTGCCGTCACTCATCGACGCGGTGAGTGTCGCTCCGTCCGGCGAAGACAACGTCGCCTTGTCGCCGTCCATCGTCCCGGTCATCCACGTCCACATCTGGTCTCCGTCGCACAGGAAGGCGATCATGTCGTTCCCGGACCTGGCCAGCGCGATGTACGCGTCGGAACCGTCGACCGAACCGACGTAGGTCGGCTCCATCTGTGGGGTCATCACGAAGGGTGACGGAATCTTCTCCATCATGTTCGACGCGGGCGCCGCTTCGCCGCTGCTCGTGGCGGCGGCGCTGGTCGTGCTCGGCGCGGCCGAGTCGGACGAGTCGTCGCCGCAGCCGCTCAGCGAGAGGGCCACGGCAGCGAGGGGCGCCAGGATCCAGGTCGTCTTCTTGTTCACGGCGAATTCCTCCGCTAGCCGGGAAGATCAACATCCGCATTTCATCATCGCAGGTGGAGGACGCTTCTGGATACCCCTCGGCGACGATTTCGAACGCCCTACGTCGCGACCACCGCAGCCAGCCACACACCCGAGGCGATCAGGGCGCCGAGCAGTTCGATCAGCATCGACAGTCCGACGGCCTTGCAGGCGTGCCACGTCGACGCCCACGCCCGGTTGTGCGCACGCAACCGGTAGAGCTCGGCCACATACGTTCCCGCGATGAAACCGAGGAACAACCCCACCACGGGAACGACGAAGAATCCCACGATCCCGGCCAGTCCGCCGACGATCAGCGACATGTTGGGAACCCCGGCCGTGCGCATCCGCCTGCCGGGCCAGGTGTATTTGACGACGCCGCTGATCACGAGGAACAGCGTTGCGACCGCGAACACCGTCCACGCCGTCGCTCCGCCGGTCATGATGGCCCACACCAGGATTGCCGCGAAGATGAGGATCGTGCCGGGCAGGATCGGGATGACGATTCCGACGAGCCCGATGACGACGGCCAGGCCGACGAGGAGTTCCGCGACCGGACTCACGCGACGGGCTCGACGCGGGACGCCGCCTCACGCGCGCGGCTCCGCGCGGTCTCGACGTCCGGTCCCGTGGACACGGCGACACCCATCCGCCTGCGCACGAAGCTCTCGGGCTTGCCGAACAGCCGCATGTCCGTCTCGGGGACCGCCATCGCGTCGGCGACGCCCTCGAAGCCGATACCGGTGGCGTCGACACCGCCGTAGATCACCGCGGACGCACCGGGGGTCGTGAGGGTGGTGTCGACGGGCAGGCCGAGGATGGCGCGGGCATGCAGTTCGAATTCCGAGAGTCGTTGTGTCCGAAGGGTGACCAGCCCCGTGTCGTGCGGGCGCGGGCTGACCTCCGAGAAGTAGACGTCGTCGCCCCACACGAACAGTTCCACACCGAAGATCCCGCGGCCGCCGAGCGCCGTGGTCACCCTCTCGGCCACCTCCCGCGACCGGGCGAGTGCCGTGTCGCTCATCGGTTGCGGCTGCCACGACTCCACGTAATCGCCCGAGTCCTGCAGGTGCCCGATGGGCTCGCAGAAGAAGGTGCCCACCTCGCCGTCGGCACCGATCGCCCGGACAGTGAGCTGGGTGATCTCGTAGTCGAAGTCGACGAACCCTTCCACGATGACACGGCCGTGATTGATGCGGCCGCCCGCGAGCGCGTAGTCCCAGGCCGTCTCGACGTCGCCGGCGTCGCGCACCGTGGACTGTCCCTTGCCGGACGACGACATCACCGGCTTGATCACGCAGGGAAAGCCGATGCGTTCGGTGGCCGCCCGGACCTCCTCGAGCGATTCGGCGAACTCGTACGGCGACGTCGGCAGCCCCAGTTCCTCCGCCGCGAGGCGCCGGATCCCCTCGCGGTTCATGGTCAGCTGCGTCGCCCGCGCGGTGGGGATGACCACCGCGGTGCCGCGCTCCTCGACCGTGGCCAGCGCATCGGTGGCGATCGCCTCGATCTCGGGGACCACGAAGTGGGGTCGTTCCTCCTCGACGAGACGCAGCAGCGCCTCCGGGTCGCTCATGTCGATCGTGTGCGTGCGGTGCGCCACCTGGTGGCCCGGCGCGTTGTCGTAGCGGTCGACGGCGATCACCTCGACCCCCAGCCGTTGGAGGGCGATGATCACTTCCTTGCCCAGCTCACCCGACCCGAGCAGCATCACGCGTGTCGCGCCTGCCGTCAGAGGTGTACCGAACCGTACGGGTGCCTGTTCACGCATGGTCACAACTATATGCGGGCACGGTTTCGCGCCGGCGGCTACTTCAGCAGCCGCGACATCCGACGGTCGGCGAGCACCTTGCCTCCGGTCTGACACGTCGCGCAGTACTGAAAAGACTTCTCCGCGAACGACACTTCCCGGACGGTGTCGCCGCAGACGGGACAGGGGAGGCCGGTCCGGGCGTGCACTCGCATCCCGGATCGCTTCTCCCCCTTCAGCCGCGCCGCATCCTGGCCGAGAGACCTCTGGACGGCGTCGCTGAGCACGGACCGCATCGCGTCGTACAGCACGTGCACCTGGTCTTCCGGCAGGGTGCGCGACGTGGCGAACGGGGAAACCTTTGCGGTGTGCAGGATTTCGTCGGAATAGGCGTTGCCGACGCCGGCGAGCAGCGACTGGTCGACGAGCGCATTCTTGATGCGCGCCGACGTGGTGGACAGCAGCGCGGCGAACTCGGGTTCCGTGACGGCGAGGGCGTCGGGCCCGAGCCGGGCAACCCCCTCCACCTCCTGAGGGTCGTGCACCACCCACACCGCGAGCCGCTTCTTGGTGCCCGCCTCGGTGAGGTCGAACGCCGGCGTCGCGCCCTCGGGGGTGAAGAAGTGCACCCGCAACGCCAGCGGGCCCTTCCCCGGTTTCGGCGGCGCCGCCGACGGGTTGTCGGTCCAGCGCAACCAGCCCCCACGCGAGAGGTGGGTGACGAGCCACAACCCGGAGCAGTCGAGTGCGAGGTGCTTGCCGAACCGGGCCGCACCCGTCACGTCGCGACCCTGCAGGTCGGTGATCGGGGGGTCGAACGTCTTCAGCACGCTCAGGGCCGCCACGTCCACTCGGCCGACGACCGCTCCCACGGCGTGTTTCCGCAGGAACTCGGCTAACGCCTCCACCTCGGGCAGCTCGGGCATGGTCCCAGGCTAACGGTACGTGAGCGCCGAAGTGTGCTCCTCCACGCTTTCTCACTCACCTGCGGAGGAGATAGGTGTCCATGATCCAGCCCTTGCGTTCGCGCAATTCGGCGCGCACCCGCTGGATCTCGTCCTCGACGTCGCGCAGACGACCGGAGATCAGCACCTCGTCGGGTGTGCCGAGGTAGGCGCCCCACCAGATCTGGACGTCGTCGCCGACGATCTGGGTGAACGTGCAATGGGCGTCGAGCATGACCACCGCGTTGTCGACGCCGTCCGGCAGACCCTCGGCCAGTCGCCTGCCGGTGGTGATGTGCACCGGTTCGCCGATCCGATTGAGCACGATCCGGTGCTGCGCGGCCAGCGACTGCACGCTGGTGACGCCCGGGATCACCGAGTAGTCGAACGACACGTTGCCCCGGGCAAGCACCCGCTCGACGATCCGCAGCGTGCTGTCGTAGAGGGACGGGTCACCCCACACGAGGATCGCCCCGACCCCCGGCTCGGACGCGAACTCGGCCTCGAACAGTGCCGCCCGGCGCTCGTGCCAGTCGTCCACCACGCCCTCGTAGTCGGACGGCGTGCGGTCGCGGGGCGGATCGACGATGTCCACGACGCGGTACGGGCAGGCGACGTGCTCCTCGAGGATCGTGGTGCGGAGATCGACGAGGTCCTGCTTCTCGTCGCCCTTGCCGATGACGAAGAACACATCTGCCTTGTTCATCGCCTTGATCGCCTGGACCGTCACCTGGTCGGGGTCGCCGGCGCCGATGCCGATCACGAAGAGTTCACGCATGGCGGCAGGCTATCGCTCGTGCGCCTTTCTGGTTGCTCCAGCTACCAGAAAGGCGCACGGGCGGCGGAGCCGCCTAAACTGGACGCCGTGACTGTGCCGACCCCGTACGAAGACCTGCTCCGACTCGTCATGGACACGGGCACCCCGAAGGCAGACCGCACCGGGACGGGCACGAAGAGCGTCTTCGGTCACCAGATGCGCTGGAACCTCGCGGACGGGTTTCCGCTGATCACCACGAAGAAGGTGCACCTCAAGTCGATCGTCTACGAACTGCTGTGGTTCCTGCGCGGCGATTCCAACGTGAAGTGGCTCCAGGACAACGGCGTCACCATCTGGGACGAGTGGGCGGACGCGGACGGCGAACTGGGCCCGGTGTACGGCGTGCAGTGGCGCAGCTGGCCGACCCCGTCGGGCGAGCACATCGACCAGATCACCCAGACCATCGAGACGCTGAAGTCGAATCCGGACTCGCGTCGCATCATCGTGTCGGCGTGGAACGTCGGTGACATCCCGCAGATGGCGCTGGCACCGTGCCACGCGTTCTTCCAGTTCTACGTCGCGGACGGCAAGCTGTCGTGCCAGCTGTACCAGCGCAGCGCCGACCTGTTCCTGGGCGTGCCGTTCAACATCGCGAGCTACGCGCTCCTCACGCATATGGTGGCGCAGCAGGCCGGGCTCGAACCGGGCGACTTCATCTGGACGGGCGGCGACTGCCACATCTATGACAATCACGTCGACCAGGTCACCGAGCAGTTGAGCCGGGAGCCGTTGCCGTACCCCACGCTGAAACTGAACAAGCGGGAGTCGATCTTCGACTACACCTTCGAGGACGTGGAGATCGTCGACTACCGGCACCATCCCGCCATCAAGGCGCCGGTGGCCGTCTAGTGGTGGCGCGGCAGGTCAAACTGGTCTGGGCCCAGGGCGTGGGCGGCGTCATCGGCCTCGACAACACGATCCCGTGGCACGTCCCCGAGGACATGGCGTACTTCAAGAAGGTGACGCAGGGCCACCCGGTGATCATGGGCCGCAGGACGTGGGACTCGCTGCCCCCGAGGTTCCGGCCCCTGCCCGGGCGGCGCAACATCGTGATCAGCCGTCAGCCCGACTGGACTGCGGAGGGCGCCGACTCCGCCGACGGGCTCGACTCCGCGCTCGCGCTCACCGACGAGGACGTCTGTGTCATCGGCGGCGCCCAGATCTACACGGCGGCAATGCCGTTCGCCACACACCTGCTGGTCTCCGAGATCGACGTCACGATCGACGGCGACGCCTGGGCACCCCCGATCGACGACTCCTGGCACGCGCAGGACACCAGTGAGTGGCTCACGTCGGCGAAGAACGGCACCCGGTATCGGTGGATCACCTACACGCGGGCATTACCTGCGAGGTAATTGAGAGCATTCGGCTTCGGCGCGAGTCTGAGTGACGTACCCGTTCACTCGTCTCACGTGAGGACCGCCGACATGATCGCCGCACTCGAAACCCGCACCGCTCTCTCCCCACTGCGCCTCGCGCTCCGCATCGACGCCGCTGTCACCGGCGCCAACGGCGTCGCCTACCTCGCCGCCGCCACCGTGCTCGACGACGTCTTCGGCCCGACAGCCGGCTTCCTTCGTGCCATCGGAGTCTTCCTGCTCGTCTTCACCGCCGGGGTGTGGGCGGTGAGCGTGCCGGACCGTCCCGCACCGGCCGCGGTGGACGGCGTCGTCCTCGCGAACGTCGTCTGGGTGGGCGCGAGCGTGGCCCTGGTTCTGACGGAGTGGCAGCACCTCACCACCGTCGGGGTCGTCTGGGTGCTGCTGCAGGCCGTGGTGGTCGGCGCGTTCGCCGCAGCCCAGGGTTGGGCCCTCACCCGGCGCTGATCGCGACCCCCTTTGCCGCCGCACCGTTACCCCATTCGACGGGTGACGGTGCGCGCAGTGGTTCATACTCACCTCATGGACAAGAAGTCACTGACCGCCCTTGCCCGTCAGCAACTGAAGTTGGCAGGCGGGACGTCCAGCGGCCGCAGTTCGCAGACCGTGTACGGCGGGCATCGGCGCAGCCTCCGACAGACCGTCATCGCCTTGGCCGCGGGTCAGAAGATGGCCGAACACGAGAGCCCCGGCGAGGCCACCCTGTTCATTCTCAGCGGCAAACTGAACCTCGTGTCCGGCGAGGACTGCTGGAAGGGTTCCACCGGCGATCTGCTGGTCCTCCCGACCCATCGGCACAGCGTCGAGGCGATCGAGGACGTCGCGTTCCTGCTCACCGTCGCTATGTGACGGTGGTGCTCGATCGTGTCGAAGCTTCCGTTCGGAGCCTGAACCCGGGCTATTTCGCGATCGTCATCCGCGGTTCATCTGGGTGGTCGCCGCCCAGTCGGTGGCCGTCGCCGCAGCGACCCTCGAACCCGTCTACGACAGCGCTCGCCGGTTGCTGGCCGTCGTCGAGATGGAGGATGCGCCGATGATGAATGCCACGCGCGGACTCATCGGCGGACTCGCGGTGGTCTTCTGGGCGTTCGCGACGTGGGTATCGTCGGTGGTGCCGAACTGTGGTGTGCATTCACCGTGTGGTGCGTGGCGTTCGTCGCCATGGTGGTGAATCTCTGGCGGTCGGTGGTGCATGTCGGACCGGCAACAGTGGAGACGCAGGAGAACGCATGACCGAATCCCAGCCCGTGATCGAGGTGTCCGTCGCTGCCGCGCCCTCGGTGGTGTGGTCGGCCCTGCGCGACCCGGAGCTGATCCGGCGCTGGCACGGCTGGGACTACGCCGGCCTGGCCGACGAGATCAGGGAAATCTACTTCGACGACGTGACCGAGGACGCCGCCGCCTTCACCCTCGCCCTGAACGGCGCCGATCGTTTCAGCCTTCACGAGCACGAGGGCACTACGCTGGTGCGGATCACCCGTCCGCCCCGCAGCGGCGACCCCGCAGCGGACGACTGGTACGACGACGTCACCGAGGGCTGGACCACGTTCCTGCAGTTCCTCAAGTTCGGCATCGAGCGGCACGCACTCGACGAGCGTCGCACTCTGTTCCTCGAAGGTCCGGTCGCGGACGGTGATTCGGCGCGGCACCTGCTCGGCCTCGACAAGCTCGAGGGCATGACGGTCGGCGATCATTTCACCGTCGTCGCCGAGACGGGCGATCTGTTGCACGGGGTGGTGTGTTTCGTCGGCGAGCACCAGACCGCGGTGAGCGTCGACGACCTCGGCCCGGGACTGTTGCAGTTCGGCGAGCAGCCCGTCAACGCGGCACGCCCGAACGGCGGTGCGCAGATCCTGCTGGCGGCCTACGACCTCGACGACGAGGAGTGGGCCGAACTCGAAGAGCGCTGGACACAGTGGTGGCAGGCCCGCCCGGGAGCCGAACCTGCCACCTGAGTTCTCGAACGGTCAGGCGAGCACGGTGCCCAGCGTGGGCCACCAGATCGTGCTCTTGACGACGTCCGGTCCCACCTGGTGGTTCAGCGAGCCGTACACGGCCGCCACGACCAGACCGCTGCCGAGCCCGGCGACCGGCGGCGTGGAGACGACCGTGGGAACCGCGACGTTGTTCTGATCGAGCTTCACGATGCCGCTGGCACCGGTGGCGAAGCTGTAGTAGACGACGTCCAGTTCGGCGCCGGTCTGGTCGGTCGCGATGACGCCCGGTCCGCCGAAGAATCCGAAGCGGAACTGATTGCTCATGTTGGTCGCCACGCCCGCTCCGTACAGTTGTCCGAGGACCGGACCGCCCTGCCCGGTGTCGGAGTACGCGGGGACCTGGAAGATCTGGCCCGGGAGGGCGATGTTCGTTGCCGCGGTGTCGGTCGGCGACGCTGCGAGTCGCTCGATGGCGGCCTCGGCCTCGGGGTTTCCGGCGGCGACGGTGCGCAGCTTCGCGATCGCGGTCGCGGGATCGACGACGGGAGCGGAATCTGCTGGCTGCGCCGACACGACACCGGTGAACATCATCGTCGCTGCCACTGCAGCGGTCAGACCTGCCGCGACCCGTCGTCCGAAGTGCCGTCGATTCATTCTTCTTCTCCCTCGTCACATCAAATGGGTAAGCATTAGTTTGAATGAGTAAACACTCGAGCCCTTATCGACGCCGCGGTTCACGGCGTTACGCCGCCCCCGGACCTATGCTGCAGACATGGGATCGAACGGTGGGCACGAATCGAGGATCAGCGAGTTTCGGGAGGGGCTCGCCGACGTGGTCCCCACCCGCCGAAGTCTGCAACGCCTGTTCGAGGCGGTCCTCGTGGTCGGGTCGGGGCTGGAGCTGGATTCCACCCTGCAGCGCATCGTCGCTTCGGCCACGTCCCTCCTCGGCGCCCGATACGGCGCACTCGGTGTCCACGCACCCGACGGGGGCCTGTCGGAGTTCGTCTACGAGGGCATCACGCCCGAAGAGCGTGCGCACATGGGCCATCTGCCCGAAGGCCTAGGGCTGCTGGGACTGCTGATCCACGACCCCCGCCCGGTCCGCCTCGCCAACCTGGCCGATCACCCGGGGTCGATCGGCTTCCCGCCCAATCATCCGCCGATGAAGAGCTTTCTGGGCATGCCGATCATGATGCGGGGCAAAGTTTTCGGAAGCATCTATCTCACCGAGAAACTCAGCGGACCCGAGTTCACCGACGAGGACGAGGTGATCCTGCGCGCGCTCGCGACGTCTGCAGGCGTGGCGGTGGAGAATTCCCGGTTGTTCGAGGAATCGCGGACGCGGGAGCGGTGGTTGACGGCCGTCGCGACGATCACGTCCCGGCTGATGGTCGGCGGATCACTCGACGAAACGCTCCACACGCTCGCCGCCGAGGTACGCGAACTGTCCAGCGGCGACGAGGTCTTCATCGTCGTCACGCTCGGCGAGGGCGCCGTGGTCGGGGCGGACAGCACGCTGCGGCCGCTGCGCAACACTTTCCGAGTCGCCACCCAGGCCGAGCCGTTCGCCGAAGTGCTGCGCTCCCGCACTCCCGCACTGCTGACGGGTCTCGACGGTCTCGCACCGTTCTCCGCCGAAGCAGGCCGGGCCGCGGTGCTGCCGTTGTCGACGGCGTCGGGGGTCGGCGGGGTCCTGGTGGTCACGGCGCGTGGCAACACTGCGTGGGATCCGGACGAGGTCGCCCGACTCGAATCGGTGGCCGACTTGGCTGCCGTCGCGGTGGAATTCTCCGATCAGCAGAGCAAGCAGCGTCTTCTGTCGGTGCTCGCCGACCGCGACCGGATCGCGCGCGACCTGCACGACAACGTCATTCAGCGATTGTTCGCCACCGGCATGAGCCTGCAGAGCACCCACGCGGTCGGGGACATTCCGGACGGCGTGCGCTCCATCGTGGCCACCGCGGTCGAACAACTCGATCGTACGGTGCGCGAGATCCGCACCACCATCTTCGATCTGCAGGCCACCGGCATCGCGTCCGCGACCAGTCTGCGCCGTCGCCTCCTCGACGTGATCGGCGACCTCACCTCCCAGTCACCGATCGCGCCGAACGTCCAGTTCTCCGGCGCCATCGACACTCTCGTGCCCACCCGCATCCACCAGCACGCGGAGGCGGTGCTGCGGGAAGCCCTGAGCAATGCGCTGCGGCACGCGCGGGCTACCACCATCGACATCTCGGTGGCCGCCGGGGACGACCTCACCGTGACGGTCGCGGACGACGGCATCGGGATCGCCGACGGCGCCCGGCGCAGCGGTCTGGACAACCTCGATCGGCGCGCCGAGCACTGTGGCGGCACCTGCAGCGTCGACGCCGCCGGCGGCGGCGGTGGAACCGTCGTCACCTGGCGGGTTCCGTTGACGTGAAGAAAAATTCAGCGCTGGTTGCGTAGTTCAGTGGCCAGCACGGCCGCTTGCGTGCGTCGCTGCATCCCGAGTTTGGACAACAGCCGCGACACGTAGTTCTTGATCGTCTTCTCGGCGAGGAAGAGCCGCTCGGCGATCTCCCGGTTGGTGAGCCCCTCGCCGATCAACTCGAACACGGCGCGTTCCTGCTCGGACAGTTCCGCCAGCGGGTCTTCCCGGCGCGCGGACCTGATCCGGTTCATCAGCGCCGACGTCGCCCTGCTGTCGAGCAGCGAACCGCCCTCCCCCACCGTCCTCACGGCCGCGACCAGGTCGGTGCCGAGGATTTGTTTGAGGACGAATCCGGACGCGCCGGCCATGATGGCGTCGAACAGCGCCTCGTCGTCGGAGTACGACGTGAGCATCAGGCACCGCAGTTCGGGCAGGGCCGCGCGCAGGTCCCGGCACAGTTCGACGCCGTTGCCGTCGGGCAACCGGACGTCGAGCACGGCGACGTCCGCGCCGCTGCCCGGTATCCGCGCCAGCGCCTCGCCGACAGACGAGGCCTCCCCAACCACCTCGAGGTCGGGAACGCTGCCGAGTAGATCGACCAGGCCTCGTCGCACGATCTCGTGGTCGTCGACCAGGAACACCCGCGTGGTCATGTCTGCACCTCCACCGTCTACTCCTCGCACCGTACCGCGCCGGCGAACTCTGCCCACCCCTCCGGGACCTCTCCCTCACGCATTCGGGACCTTCGACCCAAGCGCACCCGCCGCGGTGCGCGGAAAGCTGTGGTTGCGGGTGAACACCCGGACACCACAAGTGGAGGTCGCGATGAACAGCTGGTCGCTCAGTGACATCGAGGTGGTCTCCCGCGCCATCGTCTCGGCTCCGTCGGTCCACGACACGCAGCCGTGGGATCTGCAGCTCGACGGCATGTGCGCGGAGATCAGCGAGCGTCGCGGTTTCACGGACACGCCGCGCGCCGACCGCGTGATCTCGTGCGGTGCAGGTGTCGCGAACGTGGAGCTCGCGTTGCGGGCGCTCGGCAAGAAGATCGAGACCGACCTGTTGCCCGATCCGCGTCGACCCGACCTCGTCGCGACCGTTCGGGCCGTGGGCACCGCGCCCCCGTCGAGCACCGATCTGAGACTCTTCTCCGCCATGGCCCGCCGCCGGAGTCATCGAGAAGCGTTCGCCGACATACCGGTTCCCGCGGCAATGATCGCCGACATCGCCTCCGCGGCGGAGACGGAGGGCGTCCGTGCTCGGCTGCTCACCGCGGACGAGGCGCCTGCGCTCGCCGACGTGCTCCTCTATTCCGCCGACCGGGTCCGGCAGGATCCCGGCCACCAGTGCGACCTCTTCCCGTGGACGTCGCACTGGCTCCCGCAGGGCGGTCACGAGTCGCTCGACGCGATCCGTACCGTCGTCACCCGTGGCGTCCCCGATTCGGCACGACTCGCCGCGGCCATCGAGAGCGAGACCGTCCTCGTGTTCGTATCGGACACGGAGGAGTCGATCGACCTGGTCCGCACCGGAATCGCGGTCGAACGTGCGTGGCTGACCGCCGTCGACGCCCGGCTGGGCGCCTCCATCCTCTCCCACCCGCTTCGCGTCGACGATTCGGCGCGTCGGCTCGCATATCGACTCGACGTGCCGGGCCATCCACAGCTGATCCTGCGAATCGGTTACTGATAGAACAGAAACGGAGTGCTGTGAGCCGCGTACTCACGGACCGCGAACTGCTGCACTATCTGGTCCTGACGCGAGGGGTCGACCCGGTAGCGCTCGAGCACGCTCGGATGGACCGGCGCCGCATGCACAACTTCGGCCGCAACGCGGTCCTGATCGCGAAGGGCGGCATCTACGACCTGCGGCAGCACCTCGACGACGTCGTCCTGCCCGTACTCCGGAAGTGGAACATGTTCGAAGGTAACGATTTCGGACCGGACGGTGAACGCTGCCGCGAGGAACTGGCGGTGTTCCTGCAGAGCCTCGAAGTCAAGGCCGTCCGGTTCGAAGAGTCCCGGGATCGGGCGCTCGCCCGCGAAGCCCGCCGCGGCGAAACTGTCGCGGCCCGCTGACGCCGGCCGATCCCGTCGGGGCGTCTAGCTTTCCGGCCTGACGATCATCACCGGGCAGTCCGCGGTGTGGAGCAACGCATTGCTGGTGGAGCCCAGCAGCATTCCCTTGAAGCCACCCCGGCCGCGGCTGCCCACGACGATCAGCTGCGCCTTCTCGGCGAACTCGCTGAGCACCCGCACCGGACGGTCCCGCGCGACGACGCGTTCGACCGTCACGTCGGGATACCGCTCCTGGTATCCTGCCAGGCGCTCCGACAGCACCACTTCTTCACCCGTCTGGATGCTGCTCCACAGCGGGTCCTCCGGACTTGCGCCGAGCGACGGCTGCACACTGACATCGCTCCACACATTGACCGTGACCAGGCTCGCACCGCGGGCGGCGGCCTGCTCGAACGCCACTTCCACCGCCGCCTTGCTGCTTTCCGAACCGTCGACGCCGACCACGATCGGCCCCTCCGTCGGCGGCTGCCCGTCCATGGTCCGCCCCCGGACGACCACCAGCGGGCAATGGCCGTGCGCGGCGACCGCGGAGGTGGTGGAACCGACCAGCAGACCGGTGAACTCACCGTGCCCGCGCGAACCGAGCACCACCGTGTGCGCGTTCGCGGAGAGCTCGATGAGTGTCTGGCTCACCTTGCCCTCGTGCTGTTCGGTGGTGATGTCGAGCGACTCGTCCACCGTCTGCTTGGCGTGCACCCGCGCACTGCCCAGGCGGGCCTTCGCCGTGTCCTCGAGTTCTTCCTTGAAGCTCTCGGCCAGATAGGGCTCGGTGTAATAGAAGGCAGGAATGTGCACCACTGTCACGATGTGCAGCGGGAGCGACAGTGCGGCGGCGGCGCGAGCGGCCCACGCCACCGCGGCCGAGGCCGACTCGGATCCGTCCACACCCACGACGATCGGCTTGATTCCGGTCATGGTCACCTTCCTGATTCTTCCGGCTGGGCACTGCTTGGGTTTGCGGGGCTACCCGCAGATCTTGCGGAGCTTCTCGACCAACGCGACGCGTCCCGCACGATCCGCGGCGAGCGGAGTGACGGTGAGTGTGGTGACCCCGGACTCGGCGAAGGCGGCCACCCGCTCCGCGACGTAGCTCTCCGGACCGATCAGCGACACGGCCCGCACCAGCTCGTCCGGCACCGCGGCGGCGGCCTCGTCCTTCTTGCCCGACAGGTAGAGATCCTGGATGGTCTCGGCTTCCTTCTCGTAGCCGTACCGGACCGCGAGGTCGTTGTAGAAATTCTTGCCCTTCGCGCCCATGCCGCCGATGTACAGCGCCAGTCCGGGGCGGACCCAGTCGAGCATGTGCTCGACGTCGTCGCCGATGGCGAGGGCTGGCGACGCGAAGACCTGCAGTTCGCCGAGGCTCGGATCGCGCTTCGCCTTACCCTTGGCCAGGGGCTCGCCCCACACGCTCGCGGCCTTCTCCGGGTGGTAGAAGATGGGTTCCCAGCCTTCGGCGATCTCGGCGGTCAGCTCCACGTTCTTCGGCCCCAGCGAGGCGATGACGATCGGGATGCGATCACGCACAGGGTGGTTGATGATCTTCAGCGGCTTGCCCAGCCCGGTGCCCTTCTCGGCGGGCAGCGGAATCTGGTAGTACTTGCCCTGGAACTCGACCTTCTCGCGGCGCCACACCTTGCGGCAGATCTCGACGACCTCGCGGGTGCGCCCGAGCGGGGCGTCGTACTTGACGCCGTGAAAGCCCTCGATCACCTGCGGGCCGGAGGCGCCGAGACCCATCACGAAGCGTCCGTCGGACACGAAGTCGAGGCCGGCGGCCGTCATGGCGGTCAGGCTGGGCGTGCGGGTGTAGATCTGGAAGATGCCCGACGCGAGTTCGAGTGTCGTGGTCTTGGCGGCGAGGTAGCCGATCTGGCTCACCGCGTCGAACGAGTAGGCCTCGGGCACGAACGCGATGTCGAGCCCGGCTTTCTCCAGGTCGGCGACCTCGTCGACCGTCTCGGCGAAACCGCCGCTGTAGTTCAAGCCCATACCTATGCGCACGTCGTTCCCCAATCCTGGCGTTATCTGCAACCTGTTCCTGCTTCAACCCAGACACTACTGCGAGCAATCGCGTCACGGGCGTGCAGGCCTCACGACGACAACCGGGCAATGTGCACCACCGACCAGGCTGTTACTGGTAGATCCGAGCAGCATCCCCTTGAATCCTCCGCGCCCCCGGCTGCCGACCACCAGCAGTTGCGCCTTCTTCGACCACTCGAGCAATCGCGCCCGCGGATTGTCGATGTACACCTCCCGGGTGACCTGCACGTCGGGGTACTTCTCCTGCCAGCCGGCGAGGCTCTCGGCGAGAACGGCGTGTTCGTCCTCCTCGAGTCCCTGCGGCACCAGGGCCGCGGCCCGCGGGTCCTCGAACGCTTTCGGTCCGAGGTCGCTCCAGACGTGGACGGCCACCAACGGCGCGTTTCGCAGCGACGCCTCCTGGAAGGCCACCGAGATCGCCCGCTCACTGGTGGGGCTGCCGTCGACGCCGACCACGACGGGCCCGCCGGCGTGGGCGTCACCGCGAACCACGACGACCGGGCAGTGCGCGTGGCTGGTGACGTTGATCGCCGTGTTCCCGAGCAGTGCGGTGGCGGCCGCCCCGGATCCGGACGCGCCGACCACTACGATCCGGGCGTTCTCGGACAGGTCGACGAGCCACTGAGCGCTGCTGCCGATCGAGAGTTCGGTGTAGACGTCGATGATGGGATTGACGGCGAACGCCTGCTCCTGCGCCTCGTGGAGAATCGCCTTGCCGCTCGCTTCGACCCACTCGTACACGCCGCCCGAATCCATGTAGGGGCCGCCGAACCCGTACGGAGCGAAGTCGAGTGCGTGGATGATCTTCAGGTTCAGTCCACGTTCGGTGGCCAGTTCTGCAGCCACCCGAACAGCGGACTTCGAGGTGTCCGATCCGTCGACACCGACGACGACGCTGTTGCGGTCCCGTGTGCTCATGGCTTCACACTATCCCCGGCCTCCGCTTCGCGTCTGCCGCCCTTCGTCTTTCGACGAGGGACTTAAGTCCTCATGAACTCGGGCTCTCCGCCCGTAGCCGCGACGGCCGGTTTCGGCGATGATGAGAAGATGGGGTCGTGTGTCCAAATCGAATACAACTGGGACACTGCACTTTCCGCTCCAATTTCACCCGAGCGACGTCCGTCACAAATTTGGAATCCGAGATGAGAATTAAAGTACGTTCGGGTCATGCAACTCACACAGTTCACCGACCTCGGACTGCGGGTGGTCATGCGACTGGCCGTCGCCGGGGACGGCGAACGACCGGGGAGCCGGGCGATCGCCGAGGAACTGTCGGTGTCGTACACCCACGCCGCCAAGGTGATTACCCGGCTGGGTGAGCTCGGCATCGTCGACGCTCGCCGGGGACGCGCGGGCGGTCTGGCCATCACCGAACTCGGGCGCACCGCGTCCGTCGGCTGGCTCGCCCGCCGACTCGAAGGCGATTCGGAGGTCGTCGACTGCGACGGCGCCCAACCGTGCCCGCTGCGAACGGGTTGCCTGCTGCGGTCGGCGCTGCGACGCGCGCAGAATGCGTTCTTCGAGTCGCTGGACGCCCTCACCATCGAAGACCTCATTCGGTCCCCCACCGGAACCGTGCTGCTCGCCCTCCCACGGGTCGCCACCACAACTTCCCAGATTTCTCGAACGATCGGAGAATGACATGCTCTCGCCCACCTCGACGGACGTCATCCGCGCCACCCTGCCCGTGGTCGGCGCCGCGATCTCGGACATCACGACGCTGTTCTACCGCAGGATGTTCGACGCGCACCCCGAACTCGAACGAGACCTGTTCAACCGCGGAAATCAGAAGCAGGGCGAACAGCAGAAAGCGCTGGCCGGGGCCATCGCCGCGTTCGCCGCCCTCCAACTCGAGCCCGATCAGGCGCGCGTCGACCTCATCCTGTCGAGGATCGCGAACAAGCACGCCTCACTGGGGATCGAGCCCTCGCAGTACGCGATCGTGCACACGCACCTGTTCGCGGCCATCGTCGAGGTCCTCGGTGACGCCGTCACTCCCGACGTCGCTGCGGCCTGGGACGAGGTGTACTGGCTGATGGCGGAGACCCTGATCGCAATGGAGGCCGGCCTGTACGCCTCGGCGGGAGTGGCGGTCGGCGACGTGTGGCGGGACGTGCGGGTCCGCGAGCGCCGCCACGAGTCCGCCGACACGGTGTCGTTCGTGCTCACTTCACTCGACGGCTCGCCGCTTCCGGCGTTCGCTCCGGGGCAGTACCTGTCCGTGGCGGTTCACCTGCCGGACGGCGCGCGCCAGATCCGCCAGTACAGCCTGTCGTCGGCCCCGTCGCTCGGCGACTGGAGGATCTCGGTGAAACGAGCGGGCGAGGTGTCGAACTTTTTGTACCACAACACCTTCGAAGACGACGTCCTGACGGTGTCGACGCCGTTCGGCGATCTCGTCCTGCAGGACGACGACGCACCGCTGCTTCTCGTGTCCGCGGGCATCGGGTGCACGCCGATGATCGGGATGCTCAGCCATCTCGCCGACACCGAGGACAGCCGACCGGTCTCGGTGCTCCACGCCGACCGGTCCGCCAGCAGTCACGCGCACCGCGCGGAGCTGACCGAACTCGTGGAGCGCCTGCCGTTCGCCGTGATGCACCGTTGGTACGAAGACCTGGGCGCCCGGCGGCCCGAGAGCAGCCTGCAGGAGGGACGCGCCGACCTCGGCGAGGTCACGATCGCGCCCGGCACCCGCGCCTACCTGTGCGGTCCGTTGCCGTTCATGCTCGGAATGCGGGAGGCGCTCCTCGCGAAGGACGTGCCCGCCGAGAACATCCACTACGAGGTGTTCGGCCCCGACAGCTGGTCGGCCACGGTGTGAGAGCCGCCGCGGCGCCGTTCACACCGGCCAGGTGTGGACGGGGCTGCCCTCACGCATGTTCTCCACGTACTGACGCAACATGGCGGCGAGGGCTTCCGGGCGGCTCAGACCGGCGTTCTCGTGCCGGACCACCTGCGCGCGCTGCCACGACGCCCCCGTCTGCCGGGTGACGCACCGGCCCTCGATGACGCTGAGGTAGCGGTCGCGGGCCTTCGCGGACAGCCCGAACGCGGCGAGCCCCTCGTCGGCGATCGGCAGCAGCCGCCGCAGGACGAGCTCGTCGGCGCCCGCGAACCCGACACCGGGCCAGTACAACTCGGCGTCCATGCCGTACTTCGCGCCCGCGTGCAGGTTCTCCTCGGCCGCGTTGAACGACATCTGCGACCAGACCGGCCGATCGGATTCGACGAGCCCGCGCAGCCCGCCGTAATAGAACGCGGCGTTCGCCATCGTGTCGAGCACGGTCGGGCCCGCGGGCAGCACCCGGTTCTCGATCCGCAGGTGCGGCTTGCCGTCGTCGCTGTCGTACACCGGGCGGTTCCACCGGTAGATGGTGCCGTTGTGCATCTGCAGTTCGCTGAGGTCCGGCACCCGGCCCGCGTCGAGTTCGGCCGACGGGTCGACGTCGGACACCTCCGGCAGCAGCGCCGGGAAGTATCGGGAATTCTCCTCGAACAGGTCGAAGACCGACGTGATCCACCGCTCGCCGAACCACACGCGGGGCCGCACACCCTGGTTCTTCAGTTCCAGTGGACGCGTGTCGGTGGCCTGCTCGAAGATCGGGATGCGGGATTCGTGCCACAACGCCTTGCCGGCCATGAACGGCGCGTTCGCGGCGAGCGCCACCTGGGCACCGGCGAGGCACTGCGCGGCGTTCCAGTGTGCGGCGAATTCGTCCGGCGCGACGCGCAGGTGCAGCTGCAGCGACGTGCACGCAGCTTCCGGGAGCACCGAATTGGCGTCCACCTTCAGCTGTTCGGCGAGCCGACCCTCGAGCGGCACACCCTCGAGGTCGAGTTCGATGTCCTCCCCGCGCGCGGCGAAGATCTGATCGTTGAGCTGCTCGTAGCGGGGATTCGCGGTGATCCACTCCCGGCCGAGGTGCTCGAGTTGCAGCGTCGGCAGCATGCCCACCATCACCAGCTGGGCGTCGTGCCCGTGGATCCGCGCGTCGGCGACGTGCAGCGACGCCCGCAGGGTGCGTTCGAGCTCGAACGTCCCCTCACCGGTCAGGGGACCCGGCCGGACATTCATCTCGACGTTGAACTGACCGAGTTCGGTCTGGAACACGGCGTCGTCGTCGATCGACTCGAGGACGGCGAGATTGGACATCGCGGGCGTCATGTCGGCGTGGACGAGATTGAACTCGATCTCCATGCCCAGCATGGGACTCGGCGGGTCGACGTCGTCGGCGAACGCTCCCTCCCGCAGCATCCTCTCGAGCGCGTCGACGCACATGAGCACCTTCTGCCGGAACAGGCGCCGGTCTGCTCGGGTGAATGTCCGAGACGTCACTTCGCGACCCATACCACTCCCCAACTGCGCGTCGAACTGCGCTCACGGGGGAGCATATCCGTTCATCCCACGCGAATGCGGGATGGCGGGCTAACCTCGAACCAGACGCTGGTGAGCGGAAGGATCTGAGATGACGCCTGATACCGACTCCAAGAAGAAGCCAGAGTTCTCAGTGGGCACGCGCGTGAAAACGCGGCATTCGGCCGATCACGAACTGGCCGAGAAGAAGTGGCCCCTGGAGGCCGGCGTCATCGTCGACGATTTCGCCGGCGTCCAGGACATCAGCAACGATTCGTACGGCCGGGACTGGGCCGTCTCACGACGCTGGGCGATCGCCCTCGACAGCGGACCACTCGTGTTCCGCAACGACGACGATCTCGAGCCGGAATAGGCCCTTACGCGTTGGCGCCTGCGTTGCCCCAGGTGACGGCCACGCCGCGGTCCTGCAGCCAGCGTCCCGGATCGATCTTGTTTCCGCTCGCGTCGTGTACCTCGAAGTGCAGGTGCGGTCCGGTGGACTCGCCGCGGTTACCGACGTGGGCGATTTCCTGCCCGGCGGTGACGCGCTGCCCCACGCTCACGGTGTAGTCGTTGACGTGTCCGTAGACGGTGACGGTGCCGTCGTCGTGCAGCAGACGGACCCACAGTCCGAAACCGGACGCCGCGCCGGCGTCGATGACCTGGCCGTCGGCCGCCGCGAGCACCGAGGTGCCGATGGGCGCCGCGATGTCGATGCCGCCGTGGTGTGCTCCCCAGCGGGAACCGAAGTTCGAGGTCAGCTTGCCCGACACCGGCTGAACCGCGTGGGGCTTGACCGGGTTGACGGACGACAGCCACTGCTGCGCCTGAGCGCCGAGGTCCGGGCCGCCGAGGTTCTGGGCGGCGGCACCGAGGTCTGCGGGCAGTTCGAAGCCGGCGGGAAGGACACCGGCCGGGATCTCGAACGGCAGACCCGGCAGGGTCTGAGCGCCGCTCGTCTCGTGGGAGTCGACGGGGGCGGCAGCAGCGTTCCCGGCGCCCAGCTGGGCTGCACCGACCACGATGGCTCCGGTGGCGGCCGCAACAGTCGCGGCCTTGATGCCCACGCCCGCTCCGGCCTGCTGGTTGCGATGGCGTCCGCGCGCCGCGTCCGGATCGATCTCGAAGCGAATGGAAGACCCGTTCGCCCGGTGGTGGGAACCCACAGTAAATACCTCGTCAGTCGTCGGATTGCAGCTCTCCCCATCCGGGGTGGGCTCCTCTGTCTGGCGAAGAATGTAACAAAACGATATAGGTCCGCGCCACCGTTACCGAACGTTTATGTTCGGCGCTCCTCGAGCTCGGCCTTGAACGCGGCGTACCGAGCGCGGTGCGGGGCGCGCCGGCGAATCACCGCCCATGCGATCCCGAGCACGACGAACCATACCGGTGTGACGAGGAGAGCCTCGAGGGTGTCGGCCTCCTGGGTCAACGCCCAGATGAGGAACACGAAGAACGCCAGGACGACCCAGCACATCACCACACCACCGGGCATCTTGAACTTCGACGCCTCGTGCAATTCGGGCCGACGCTTCCGATACACGATGTAGCTGGCCAGGATCATCGTCCACACGAACATGAACAGCACCGATGAGATTGTCGTCACAGTCGTGAAGGCCTCGATGACGGAGTCACCGGAGAACAGCAGCGCGATCGCCGACAGCAGGAAGGCGCACGAGAACATCAGCGCGTTGGCCGGGACCTTGCGGGAGGAGAGCCTGCCGAGCCCGGCCGGTGCGTCACCCTCCTGCGCGAGGCCGTAGACCATCCGGGACGTCGAATAGATTCCCGAGTTCGCCGAGGACGCCGCCGACGTCAGCACCACGAACTGGATGACTCCCGCCGCGATCCCCAGACCGGCGAGGGTGAACATCGCCGTGAACGGGCTCTCGCCGGGAACGACCTCACGCCACGGCGTGACCGAGATGATCACGATCAGCGAGACCACGTAGAACAACAGGATGCGGATCGGGATGGAGTTGATGGCCTTGGGCAGGTTCTTCTCCGGGTCCTTCGCCTCGGCCGCCGTGGTGCCGACGAGCTCGATACCGACGAACGCGAAGACCGCGATCTGGAATCCGGCCACGAAGCCCATCGCCCCGGTCGGGAACATGCCGCCGTCGTTCCACAGGTTGTCGAAGCCGGCCTCCGACCCGTTGGGCGACGTGAAGTGGGCGAACACCATCACGAGTCCGACGACGATGAGGCTGACGATGGCGATGATCTTGATCAGCGCGAACCAGAACTCGGTCTCACCGAACGCCCGCACGGTCGGCAGGTTCAGCAGCAGCAGCGCCGCGATGGCGACCACCGCCGGGATCCACAACTGGAGGTCGGGCCACCAGTACTGCACGTAACCGGAGATCGCGATGATGTCGGCGATGCCGGTGACGATCCAGCAGAACCAGTACGTCCACCCCGTGAAGAACCCGGCCCAGGGGCCGAGCAGGTCGGCGGTGAAGTCGGAGAACGACTTGTAATGCAGGTTGGAGAGCAGCAGCTCACCCATCGCCCGCATCACGAAGAACAGCATGAAACCAATGATCATGTAGACGAAGATCACCGACGGTCCGGCCAGCGAGATCGTCTTCCCGGACCCCATGAAGAGGCCCGTGCCGATTGCTCCGCCGATCGCGATCAGCTGGATGTGCCGGTTGGCGAGCTGCCTGGAGAGATGCGGCTCGCCGACCGGTCCCGCCCCTGAGCCATCACCCGGTTCCGATCCGATCGAGCCCGTCGAGGAAGTGCGGTCAGCCATGGAACACCTGCAACCCTTCTCAGTCCTTGCTGTCACCGTCCGAAAGCGTGGGTCACGTTACGCCGGGACCGCTCGCGGACGGCGGTCGAGGACGGTATTCCGCGTCGCGGGACTTGACAGGAGCCGAGTAGCTAAGGCTAACCTCAGTTCGTTACTTCGAGGCGAGGAGCCTGCACATGATCGAGGACCTGATCGAGATCGCGTACGCCCAGGGCGCAGTCACCTGCGTGGCTCAGGCCGCCGACGGCGTCGACGAGTACGAGCTCGCCCGGGTCGATTCGGTCGCGTCCAGCGTCACGGTCACGGTGCGGGCCGACGGCAAATTCGCGAAAGCCACCAGCATCGAGGGCTACCTCAGTCTCGGGCAGGTCGTCCGGGCATGCGGACTCGACTACCGACGCGCCACCTCGAGCGCCCGCCAGTACATCCATTGATCAACGCAGGTGCTCCCCGAAGAAACCGTCGATCCGCTTCCACGCGTCGGCGGCGGCTTCCGGGTCGGGCACCATCCCCGTGACCTTCACCAGGGGGCGCAGCACCTTCGGTCCGGCCAGTTCGTCGTTCAAGAACGCGTGACCCGCGGTGGGGTACTCCTTCACATCGTGAGCCACGCCGGCCTTCGTCAGCGCCGCCTCCAACTTGGCCGCCGCGTTCCGCAGAGCGAAGTCCTTCCCGCCGTAACTGGCGACCACCGGGCACGCACCCGCCACCGCCGCCTCGAGGTCGCGCGGCAGGACCCCGTAGTTCGGGGCCGCCGCGTCGAACCCCGTGCGCAGGGCCATCAGCGCGAACCCGCCGCCCATGCAGAACCCGATGACACCGAGCTTCCCCGTGCAGTCCGACGAACCGGACAACCACTGACGGGCCGCCTCGATGTCGCCGTACGCCCGCCCCTTCCCCGAGAGCATCGCCCGCATCGTCGACACCAGACAGCGTCGCGCACCGCCCGCACTGAACAAATCCGGCGCCAGAGTCAGAAACCCTGCCGTCGCCAGCCTGTCGGCCTGCCGACGCATTACATCGTCCAAGCCGAACGCTTCGTGCACCATCACCACACCCGGCCACGGACCCTCACCGGACGGCCTCGCCAGATAACCGTGCAAGTTCAGCGAACCGTCGTGCCGCGCAGCGAGGTCGGTCAAGTCGATCTCGGACATGTGCGTCTCCCGTTCCGTCGTCGCTTCCAGAACATCTGCGACAACCATGCCCTCCCCATCGCGAGCGCACCACCATTCCCGCTACACTCACCTCGGTGTGCGCCCCGCGCGTGCACCGCGCCTTCGTAGCTCAGGGGATAGAGCAACCCTCTCCTAAAGGGTAGGTCGCAGGTTCGAATCCTGCCGAGGGCACACACGGCACGGGGCGCGATATGTCAAAGATGCCGATTACCAGCAAATTCCGGATTCGTTGCAAGTCCACTCGAACTGTTGTTCCCGATGATCTCCACGTGCGTACAGCGAAGTGGAGCCCGGACCGCCGCTACGGGCGACTGTCGCCCAGATGAAGGGACACGATCTCGGCGAGGTGTACGCCGACCTGGTCGAGCGGGCGCACCGACCGCGACGAGATGGCGAGGATGGCGGCGCCCTCGATCGCGCACACTGCGGTGGTAGCAAGCGACCTGGCGGCAGACTCACCAACCCCCGCGCGCTCGAGTTGCTCGGCGAGCAGATTCGCCCAGTTGTCGAATACCTGGGCAGCAACGGCGGGCGCCAACGGCGCCTCGGGGCCGCCGAGGGCCGCAGCGACGATCGGGCATCCGGCGGTGAAGTCGCTGGCCTCCAGCGTGTCTTTCCACATTTGGATGAAGGCAACGAGGCTGTCGGTGGGACTGTCGGACGCGGTGAACTCGGCGATGATCGAACTCATCAGCTGGCCGGCCACCCGGGTGGATTCCTCGATGAGTTCCGCCTTCCCGCGGGGGAAGTTCTGATAGATGGACCGCCGCGCCGTGTCGCTACGCGCCAGCAGATCGGTGATTCCGGTGCCGGCGACGCCGCGCTCCCGCACGAGCGCGATCGTGCCGGCGATGAGGCGTTCGCGTGGACTCGGCGTCATGGGCATCCATCCTTGCGTTGAGCGAACAATCCTTGCAGTAGCACGATCATTCTACTATGGTTACCTGAAACACGTAACTAGGATTCACACCTACTTCCCGACGGTGCACTCGCCCACCCGGCGCCGTGTCGTGAGGCGTCATGCAATCCGTAGGCAGTCATGAACTGGGCCGGATGAATTCTGGATGGCCCGACTGCTCCGAACTCACGGATCTCCCACAGGTCCGGCCAAGACATGCCCGACTCGGCAAAGCGAACAGAGAGAACAGGTTGTATCAATGAATAACCCAACGGTACAAGGACATTCGACTGGTTCGACGACGAGCGCGAATCTCAGACTATGGAACACGATGCGGCAGCTGCCTCTGGGCAAGCAGCTCTTCACCGCGGGTGTCTGCTTCAAGGCCCCCTACTTCGGGACGATTCATCCCGAAATCTCGATCCTCGAGCCGGCGCGCTGCGAAGTGCGGGCCCCGAATCGACGCGGCTCACGCAACCATCTCGGAACATTCCATGCCATCGCTTCGTGCAACATGGCAGAACTGGCGGCGGGCATGATGACTGACGTCACTGTTCCGGCGACGCACCGATGGATCCCTGTGGGCATGACCGTCGAGTATCTGGCGAAAGCGGCCACTGAGATGCGCGCCGTCGCGGTGATAGATGAGGTTCCCGCATTCGGTGACGATCCGGTCGACCTGGAAGTCCCGGTGGAGGTACTCACGACCGACGGCACCGTCGCAGTACGCACGTGCATCACCATGCGCGTCTCCCGCAAAAAACACGGCTGACTCCCGGAAACTTCGAGAGGAAGACACGATGACGCCACCCCCCGAGGAGCGGGCCCGCCGCAAGTTCCGTGTCGAGCGCCTGGTGGGACGCTACGTCGCCAACCCCACCGTGCGTGCGCTCAATCGCATCGGGATCGGCACCACGCTCGCCACCGAACTCGAAACGATCGGACGCAAGACCGGCCAATTCCGTCGTGTCCCGGTCGCCGCAGCCTTTGACGACACCGGTGCCTGGTTGATCTCGCAACACGGCACGCGATCCGGATGGGCGGCAAACATCACCGCCGACCCGAATGTGCGGATCCGGCACGGCGCCCGCTGGCGCACCGGTACCGCGCGATTGGAGCCCGGCGACGATATCGAAGCCCGCACACGCACCTTCGCGTCCCATCCCGCTTTCGCCGCGTTGACTGCCGCTACCTTCCGCGCGTTGCAGAGCGCACCGATTTCTGTCCGAATCACGTTCAATCGCAACCTCGCCGACGAACGACAAGGATCCCGATGACCGACACCGCGCAACCCGACACGATCACGCTCGAACGCGACGGACACGTCCTGCTGATCGGATTGGACCGGCCCAACAAACGCAACGCGTTCAACCGCGCCATGCTCGGCGATCTGTCCCGTGCGTATGCCCTGCTCGAATCCGACCCCGAACTGCGCTGCGGCGTCCTGTTCGCCCACGGTGAGCACTTCACCGGCGGGCTCGACCTCGTCGACGTCGCCCCTGCCATCGCGGCCGGTGAAACTCCGTACCCCGCCGATGGACGCGACCCCTGGCGACTGGACGGCGACTGGACGACACCGATCGTCGCTGCAGCCCACGGCTGGGTCATGACCCTGGGCATCGAACTACTGCTCGCCGCTGACATTCGCGTCGCTGCGGCCGGTACCCGGTTCAGTCAACTCGAGGTCCGCCGTGGCATCTACCCGTTCGGCGGCGCCACCCTGCGCTTCCCCCGCGAAACCGGCTGGGGCAACGCCATGCGCTGGATGCTCACCGGCGACGAATTCGACGCCGCCGAAGCCCACCGCATCGGCCTCATCCAAGAGATCGCCGACAACCCCGTCGACCGGGCACGCCAGATCGCGCACACCATCGCCGGCAAGGCCGCGCCTCTCGGAGTAGGCGCCGTCCTCGCCAGCGCGCACCGCGCCCGCCGGCTCGGCGACGACGCCGCTATCTCCCAACTCGGACCCGACGTCGCCCGCCTGTTCGGTTCCGCCGACGGTGCCGAAGGCATCCAATCGTTGATCGACCGACGCGACGCCGTCTTCACCGGCCGCTGACCACACGGACCGATGCTCACCCGGGTCCACCGCCGCCACATCCATGAAGGGCTTCGCATGACACCATTGAATCGGTCGTCTCATCGCGCCGTGCACCCTACGAAACCTCGGCTGTCGAGAGGAACACCCGCGGGTGACGGCGAGGGCGTCCTGACGACCCGGTTCGTCGACGCCTCGGACGGGGTGCAGCTGGCGGTACACGAGCGGGGGAACCCGGACGCGCCGACGGTGTTGTGCGTGCACGGGTTTCCCGATGATCACCGGGTCTGGGACGGGGTGGCGGGCGAACTCGCGTCGACGTTGCGCGTGGTGACATTCGACGTGCGGGGTTCGGGAGCGTCCGGGCGCCCGAGACGAATCAGCGACTATCGCCTCGACCAGCTGGCAGACGACATCGGCCGGGTCGTCGACGCGGTCTCGCCGGGGCGGCCGGTGCATCTTGCCGGGCACGATTGGGGCTCGGTGCAGGCCTGGCATGCCGCCACCGATCCGGCGCAGCGCCATCGCATCGCGTCGCTGACCTCGATCTCCGGGCCGTGTCTCGATCACGTGCCCTACTGGATTCGGTCCCGGCTTGCAGCGGGCCCCCGGGGCTGGAAAGACCTTTTGGGGCAGTGGAAGTCGCCGCTGTACATGGGGTTCTTCCAGATCCCCTGGGTCGCACCGCTGGCGTGCCGGCTGGGCTTGGTCGACAGCACGATTGCTCTGGCCTCGCACTTCGAAACCGGAGTCCGTCCCGCTGATGTCTCGGCACACCGCGCCCACGACAATCGCGGCGCGCTGAGGATTTACACCGCAAACTTGCTGCCGCGCCTGTTACGCCCGCAAGAGCGCACTACCGATGTGCCCGTTCAGGTTCTGGCTCCACGGCGGGACATCTTCATCACCCCGGCGAGCCAAGTCGACATCGGTCGCTGGGCAGTTGATTCACGAGTTCATTCAGTCGACGGCGGGCACTGGATACCCCTGTTCAACCCGACTGCGATCGCCGATCTCGTGCGGTCCTTCGTCGGCGAGCACGAACCGGAGACCACCAACTCGAACGGAGAACCACGATGACCGCACACACCGACTCCGACAAGGTCGCCATCGCCGCCCGAAACGTGTCCTGGGACTGGACCGGGCTGCCGATGCACTACCTCGACGCCGACCCCGTCGCCACGCACGTCGTGAACGGGATGAACATGCTCCTGCCCGAAGGCGAGGTGTTCTTCGTCGACGTCTTCCAGCAGGCACTGCCGCTGATCAAGGACGACGCCGTCCGTGCGGACGTGATCGGGTTCATCGGCCAGGAAGCCACTCACTCGTCGTCGCACCAGTCGCTGCTCGATCATCTGAATACCCAAGGACTGCACACAGATTCGTACGTAGCGCAGATCCAGTGGATGTTCCGCCGCCTCCTCAGCGACCGTGACCTTACCGGGCGCAAAGCCCATTCCTGGCTCCTCGAACGGGTTGCCATCGTCGCCGCCCTCGAACACTTCACCTCCTACCTCGGGGACTGGGGACTCAACGCCCATGCCTGGGACGATGCCCTCGACCCGCGGGTGCTCGACCTGCTCCGCTGGCACCTGGCCGAGGAGGTCGAACATCGCCATGTCGCGTTCGACCTCTTCACCCACCTCGACGGCGGCTACCTGCGCAGGGCACGTACGTGGCTGATCGCCGCGCCGACATTTGCGATCCTGTTGGGCCGGGGCCTCCGATTCCTGATGTCCGTTGATCCCGACCTCGACGAGGGCGACCGGCGTATCCGGTTTCGTGATGTTCGGCGGGCCTGGCGGAAGGGTCTGTTTCCGAGCCCTTGGAGCCTGGCACGGATGATCGTCGAGTACTTCCGACCCGGCTACCACCCGTCCCGGTACGGCTCGACCAGCCAGGCAGTCGCCTACCTCGCCTCCTCACCTGCGGCCCGTGCCGCAGCCTGATCAGCACCTCGCCCGATCTGGAGTCCGCTCATGACCCAATTCCGTCCCCCACCGGTCCCCCCGTCGCTGCGCCGACCGAACAAACCCGACCGGCTGATGTCCGGCCTACAGTTCGTGGTCCGTGGTTACGCCGCCGTGTCCAGCCGAGTGCGGATCATCGAACCCACTCCGGTCGATCGGGTGCTGCGCCTCGTCGTGGCTGACACGCGCCTCGAGGCCGACGGGGTGCTCAGCCTGCGTCTGGAATCCGCGGACGGGTCGGCACTTCCGCAGTGGCATCCGGGCGCACACATCGACCTGACACTGCCGTCGGGGAAGGTCCGTCAGTACTCGCTGTGCGGCGATCACATCGATCGGCGAAGCTACCGGATCGCGATCCGTCGCATCCCCGACGGTGGCGGCGCATCGATCGAGATCCACGACCGGCTCCCCATCAGCGCCCAGGTCACCGCGGGTGGTCCCCGTAACGCCTTCCCCTTCGCATACCCGCACCTGGCCCGAGCCGACATCTCCCGTGTGGTGTTCGTCGCCGCAGGCATTGGTATCACCGCGATTCTGCCGATGATGCGCGCGGCGGCGGCATCGGGTGTCGATTGGCACCTGACCTATCTCGGCCGTGACACCGCGACCATGGCATTTCTCGACGAGATCGGCGAACTCGACTCCGATCGGGTCCGGATCCTTACCGGTCCACGCCGCACGGTTGCCGAGCTGCTGGCACAGGCCGGTCCGCGCACGTCGGTCTATTTCTGCGGACCGCCCGGGCTCCTTGCCGATATTCGGACCGAGTTCGACCACACCGGTGCGGCCGGACTGCATTTCGAGAGGTTCAGCCCCGAACCGGTCGTCGGTGGTCAGCCGTTCGAGATTCGTCTGGCGCGCACCGCAGAATCTGTCCACGTCTCCGCGGACACATCGGCCCTCGCCGCCGTGCGAGATGCGATGCCCGATGTGCCGTACTCGTGCCGGCAAGGATTCTGCGGCACATGCCGAGTGCGGGTCGTCTCCGGTGACGTCGACCGCCCCGGACGATCGGCGTTCCTCGATGAACCAGACACAATGCTCATCTGCACCGACCGCGCGAACTCCGCCCAACTCACCATCGACCTGTGACCGTTCACTGTCGACTCATGCCCAGCGCGAGAGAAGGACCAAGGGGTCCGGGCTCTCGAGCGCAATCTGGCGGGAACTGTTGCGGAGCGCCATCGTGGAATCGGCGCCGCGCAGGCTGTACGCGGTCATGCGGACCGCCAATCCGCTCGTTTACGGCGCGTGGTCGGCGGGCGCGGGTGGACCCGGTAAGGCCTTTCCCTCGCCCACCTCCTCCGTGATCCCACACCGTGTCCTGCGCATCGCGACGGACACAGCGGGATATCTTGGCCAGCTCGATCGACTCGACCCGGCCACTCTGATCATCAAGAATGCCTACGAACACACGGAGAACGGGCTTCGGGCCGAACGGCCCACATCACATCAAGACTCCGTCGACGACTGGATGCGAGCCACCCTCGGTCCGAAAGACGCGATCGTGCTCGTCGTAACATTCGACCCGATCCCCATGCTGCTCAATGAGATAGTGCGAACGGTGCGAATCCGTCTGGGAATCGGAACGGTTGGCTCGTCGAGGAGCTCACGCAACGCCCATAACGCGTGAGCGGGAATCCGTAGGCGACGAAGCCGCAAGAGATCGTGGCACTACCGCCCGCTGTCCGTGCGGCACGACTGAGGTAACGCAAATCACGCCGCGGTCGATACGCCAGGCAGGTCGGGACGAACCGAGGAGACGTCTCATGAACTGGGTGGACATCGATATTCTCCCACCACCGATTGCCAACCTGCTGCACCTGTTGGCCGCCCTGACGAACAACGGGACGGGATCATGATCGGCATACTGCCCGACCTGCCGCACATGGGGTTGGACTGGGAGTTCTTCTTCCCGACCAATCTGTACATCGCGTTCATCAACTGGTGGAATCCTTTCTAGCGCAAGGTAGCTCGGTCAGCGGGGTCTGCGCCGACCGACATTCCGGGGCTACGGACATTGCGGACCGTGGCTGACCTCGATAGTTCGTATCGTCGCCCCATGACCGCTACAGAGAACCGCCCGGCCGGTGCTCCGGGGCGAGACCGTCGGGCACGGCACGTATCTCAGCGTCAGCACCGACAGCGAGGTCGACGAGGTCTACGCCGCAGCCGTCGAGGCCGGCGCGACCTCGGTCTGGGAGCCCTCGAGCACCGAATGGGGTAATTACCGCTGCCGGGTCCTCGACCTGGAGGGCTTCGAGTGGACGTTCGGCACCCTGCGTCCGGGCGAGAGCGGCGCCGACTGGTCGGCGGGCGAATGACGGTGACACGGAACCGGATCGACGCGACACCGTACCCGGTCGTCAGTCGATCGCGAAGAGCCGCGCCGCGTTGTCGTGGCACACCGCTCGCAGCCACGGCTCGCCCAGGTCGAATCGGGTGAGTCCCTCGAGTGCGTCGAGGTAGGGATACGGGATGTTGGGGAAGTCGCTGCCGAACACGATGCGTTCCTGCAGATCCGACAACCGGTGCACCTGGTCGCGCGGAAACGGTGTGGCCGCTTCGGTGTAGTCCGTGAACGTCATCGTGGTGTCGAGATACACGTTGCTGTACTGATCGGCCAAGTCCAGGAATTCCCGGTATTCCGGCAGACCCATGTGGGCGATGATCAGGTGCAGCCTCGGGTATCGCGACAGCAACTCGGCGATCGGGCCGGGGCCCGTGTAGGTGCCGGGCGCCGGCCCCGACCCGCAATGGATGACCACCGGGACACCGGACTCCTGCAGCACACCCCACACGGGGTCGAGGAGCGGATCGTTCGGCGAGTAATCGCCCACCTGAATGTGGGACTTGAAGACGCGCGTGCCCGACTCGACCGCCTCCGCGACATACGTGGCCGCGGACTCCTCCGGGTAGAACGTGGACGTCCGCAGACAGTCGGGGGTCTGTTCGGCGAACTCGACCGACCACTGGTTCAGCCACGCGGCCATCTCCGGCTTGTGCGGATAGATCATCGACGTGAACCGCCTGACACCGAACCCGCGGAGGTGTTCGACGCGGACATCCTCTTCGTGCCGGTAGTGGATGGGCCACTCACGTCCGGTGAGGGGACCGACTGCGTCGAAGTATCCCCACACCTTCTCCATCACGTTTGCGGGCATGAAGTGGGTGTGGACGTCGATGATGCCGGGCAGCCCCAGCGCACGCCAGAACTCCTGCACCCGCAGATCCTCGGACAACAGTCTTCTCCTCGACGCAGTGCCGGACGCAGAACCCCGGCTGATCAGAACAGGGGCCGCTCAGAACAGCGTGAACGCGTCCTCGGCCTCGGGGGTGGACGGCGCGACTGCTGCCGGTGCAGGCGCGGGGGCAGGGGCAGGGGCAGAGACCGGCGCCGGCGCGAGCGCACCGGAGGCGACGGCACGAGCCGCTTCGCCGGCGAGGACGTCGGCCATCTCGTTGTAGTGGTTGCCGACGTGGCCACGAACCCAGCGGAAACGCACGGGCCCGGGGCGTTCGCTGATGGCCCGGTCGATGGACTGCACCAGCGCGAGGTTCTTGACGGGAGCGCCACCCGCCGTCCTCCAGCCCTTGCGCTTCCAACCGGGCAGCCACTCCGACGCGCACTTGATGGCGTACTGGGAATCGGACTCGATCAGCAGCGGATCGGCCCCGGGATGCGCGGTGATCGCTTCGAGCAGGGCCCGCAGCTCAGCGATCTGATTTGTCCCGGAGGGTTCGCCACCCGATTGGCTGGGACCCTCGTGATTGACCCATGCCCAGCCGATCGCCCCACCGGGGTTGCGGAGGCAGGATCCGTCGGTGCTCACGATGATCATGGCTGGGACTTTACGTGCGCGCTCCGACAGCCGCCGGTAGCGGTCGCCTTCGGAGTGGATACGCTGCATTCGATGACGGTTTCGCTGGAGGTGGTCGAGACCACCGTGACCGCGCGGCGTCCCCTGGACGTCGCCATGTCGTTGCAGCCGCTGCAACGTGGTAAGGGCGACCCCTGCCACCGCCGGACGGCCGACGGCTCGATCTGGCGGACGTCGGTGCAGAGGTCGGGCCCGGTCACGTATCGCCTCACCCAGATCGACCGCCACTCGGTGCGCTGTCAGGCGTGGGGTGCGGGTGCCCACGAGCTTTCCGCCGGACTGGGCCGCCTCGTCGGCGACCACGACGACTGCGTGGACTTCGCTCCCGACCATCCGATCCTCGTCGAGGCCCACCGCCGATTCCCGCACCTGCGCCTCGGCCGCACCGACCGGGTGATGGAGGCCCTCGTTCCCGCGATCCTCGAGCAGCGTGTGCACGGCCTCGCCGCGTTCGCGTCGTGGCGGCGTCTCGTGTGGAAGTTCGGCGATCCCGCGCCCGGTCCCGCCCCGGACGGGATGCGGCTGCCCCCGACCGCGGACGTGTGGCGGCGAGTTCCGTCCTGGGAATTCCACCGGGCCAATGTCGACCCCAACCGGTCCCGCACGATCGTCCGCTGCGCGCAGGTCGCCGACCGGCTCGAGAAGATCGTCGACCTCCCCCGCGAGGACGCGAATCGACGGCTGATGTCCGTCCCCGGCGTCGGGATCTGGACGGCGGCCGAGGTATCGCAGCGTGCGCTCGGCGACCCCGACGCCCTGTCGGTCGGCGACTATCACCTGGCCGCGATGGTGGGGTGGTCGCTGCTCGGCAAGCCCCTCGACGACGCCGAGATGGTGGAGTACCTGGCCCCGCTCCAGCCACACCGCCATCGCGCCGTGCGACTGCTGGAGGTGAGCGGACAGGCGGTCAAACCCAAGTTCGGGCCCCGCACGGCGCTCGTCGACCACACCTGGCACTGACCCGGGATCCGCGGAGACCCTCCGCACGCTTTCCAGTACCCATGAACACCTGTTCAAGTGTTCATACGAGAAACTAGACTTCGAAGGATCAGCTGCCGGCCGGAGGAGACGCCGTGGAACCCGTGGCAATGCACATGAGCGACGGCCTGATCAATGCGCCGACCTCACTGCTGTTCGTCGGCGTCGCGGTGGTGGGACTGTCGATCGCCGCATGGCGCGCGCGCTCGGAACTCGACGAACGCACCGCCCCGATGGCCGGTCTCGTGGCGGCCTTCATCTTCGCGGTCCAGATGGCCAACTTCCCGATCCTTCCCGGGGTGAGCGGGCACCTCCTCGGTGGCGCGCTGGCCGCCATCCTCGTCGGCCCCTACACCGGCATGCTCTGCGTCTCGATCGTGCTGATCGTGCAGGCCCTGCTGTTCGCCGACGGTGGGCTGACAGCGCTGGGAGCGAACATCACCAACATGGCGATCATCGGGGTGGTGGTCGGCTACGGCGTCGCGGTGACCCTGCGTCCGCTCGTCGTGCGGCCCGAGCGACTGCGTTTTCACGGCCTCGGCGGGCTCGCGTTCACCGCGGCCCTGTGCGGAACGGTGGCGGCGTCGACGGGCTTCGTGCTCGAGTACGCGATCGGCGGTCATGCGACATCCGGAGACTCGACTTCGCTGGGCGCGGTGGCGGCCTACATGCTCGGGGCGCACGTGCTGATCGGCATCGGCGAGGGCCTCATCACCGCCGTCACCGTGACGGCCGTGGCAAAGGCGCGCCCCGACCTCGTGTACCTGCTGCGGACGGCACCCCGACGAGTCGAGGTGCGGGCATGAGCACCTCGTCGCCGGTCTCGCTTCGCCGATTCCTCCTCGGCTTCGCGCTGGTGGCTCTGCTCGTCGCCGGCGCGGTCTCCTACCTCGCCAGCTCGAGTCCGGACGGGCTGGATGCCGCGACGACGCGCGGGTGCGAGACCGTGGAAACCGATACCGGGGAGACGCTCGTGGGTGACTGCATCGCCCAGCACGCGTCCGCCCATCCGTTGTCGGACTCGCCGCTCGCCGACTACACGGTGGGCGGCCGGTCGCATCTCACCGGGGTCGCCGGCGTGATCGGCGCGACCGCGACATTCGTCGTCGCGGGTGGCCTGTTCTGGGTCCTCGCCCGCGCGCGGCGGAACCGAACGAGCCCCTGACCGTGGGAGCCGGTCACGCCCATCCGCTGTACCTCGACGGCACGTCCCCCCTGCACCGGCTGCCCGCCGAGGTCGAGATCGTCTGCGCCGTCGTCTTCGTCTTCGCGGTCGTCGCGACACCACGCGAGGCGTTCTGGGCGTTCGCCGGGTACCTCGCGATCCTGATCGTGATCTGGCGGATCGCCGGCATCGCACTCACGTGGATCGGACCGCGGATGCTGATCGAGTTGCCGTTCGTGACGCTCGCGCTTCTCCTGCCGTTCGCCGAAGGCGGCGCCCGTGTCACCGTCCTCGGACTGTCGCTGTCGGTCGCGGGCCTCTATGCGGCCTGGGGCATTCTCGTGAAGGGCACTCTCGGTGTCCTGGTCTCGCTGACGCTCGCCGCGACGACGCCGGCCCGGGACCTGCCGCTGGGTCTGGCGCGGCTGCGCGTGCCCGCGATGCTCACGACGATCGTGGTCCTGATGCTGCGCTACCTCGACCTGCTCACCGCCGAGGTCGAGCGGATGCGCACCGCCCGGCTCTCCCGCGGCGACGACCCCCGGACGTTCCGGCAGATCGGCGCCACCGCCAAGGGCGTCGGCGGATTGTTCGTGCGTTCCTACGAGCGCGGCGAGCGCGTCCACCTGGCCATGCTGTCGCGGGGATTCACGGGTTCGGTTCCCACGATCGGGGCGCCCCCGGCGACCGCTGCGATGTGGCGGGCGGGGCTCGTGCCCGCCGTATGCGCGGTGGGGATCTGTGTCACGGCGTGGGTGCTCCGATGACCGCGGCCGTGCATCTCGAGCGCGTCTCGTTCGCGTATCCGGACGGCAGGGCAGCGCTCCACCGCATCGACCTCACGGTGGAACCCGGCGAGCGGGTGGCCGTCCTCGGTCCGAACGGCGCCGGGAAGACCACACTGATGTTGCACCTCAACGGCATTCTGACGGCCACCGAGGGCAGTGTCACCGTGGGCGGGCTGACGCTGTCGCGGGGGGCGTCCCGGGACACGTTGCGCGACGTCCGGCGCCGCGTCGGCATCGTCTTCCAGGACCCCGACGACCAGTTGTTCATGCCCACCGTCGCGCAGGACGTCGCGTTCGGTCCGGTCAACTTCGGGGTCACCGGGACCGCGCTCGACGAGCGGGTGCACGACGCGCTGGCGGCCGTGGACATGACGGCACATTCCGATCGCAATCCCGCGCACCTCTCGGTGGGGCAGCGCCGGCGCGTGGCGCTGGCGACGGTCCTCGCGTGCGCGCCGGACGTCCTCGTGCTGGACGAGCCGTCGAGCAATCTCGACCCCGTCGCCCGACGCGAACTGGCCGACGTCCTCCTGGACATCGACACCACGCAACTGCTCGTCACGCACGACCTGCCGTACGCCGCCCAGTTGTGCACGCGCGCCGTGATCCTCGACGAGGGACACCTGGTGGCCGACGGTCCGATCCTGGAACTGCTCGGCGACCCCGCGCTGCTCGCCGAGCATCGCCTCGAGTTGCCCTGGGGCTTCCGGCTTCCCGCGACCGACCCTCATTCGCCCGGCGAACGATCCGTGACACCGCCGATCAGGTAGCTCACGATGGGGAGACGAAGCTTCGCCCCGCACTCCCACCGGAGGTCCGCGATGTCCATACCCGAAGCCGACGCCGGGGCCGTGTCGCAGCGCATTTTCGACGCATCGCTCGGGGCGATCGACCTCCTCGCCGTCCATCTGGGCGACCGCCTCGGCTGGTACCGCAGTCTCGCGTCGGACGGTCCGGCGACCGCGGACCAACTGGCGGAACGCACCTCGACCCACCCGCGATACGCGCGGGAGTGGCTCGAACAGCAGGCCGTGTCGGGACTTCTCACGGTCGACGATTCGGAGCCGCGGAAGTTCACGCTTCCGGCCGGCGCCGCCGAAGTGCTCACCGACGAGCAGAGTCTCAACTATCTTGCACCGATGGCGCGGATCTTCGTCGCCGCGACCACGCAGATGCCCGCGTTGCTGGAGGCGTACCGCACGGGCGGCGGTGTGGGATGGGCGCAGTACGGCGCGGATGCCCGTGAGTCGCAGGCCGATATGAATCGGCCGTGGTACGAGCAGGTTCTCCCCGGTGCGTTGGCGTCGGTTCCCGAAGTGGACGCACTGCTGCGGACGCCCGGTGCCGCCATCGCCGACGTCGGATGCGGCGGCGCCTGGTCCACGATCGCGCTCGCGCGCGCCTACCCGGACGCCAGGCTCCACGGCTACGACATCGACACCGCGACCGTCGAACTCGCGAGGTCCAATGTGCGGGAGCACCCGGATGTGGCCGATCGGATCACGATCACCGACTCGGATGCGGCAGGGATTCCCGAGGGCAGCTACACCGCGGCGTTCGCGTTCGAATGCATCCACGACATGCCCGCGCCCGTCGACGTGCTGTCCGCGGTTCGCAAGGCTCTGGTCCCCGGTGGCGCGATGATCGTGATGGACGAGGCGGTCGACGACGAGTTCTCCGCGCCGGGAAGCGACATCGAGCGTCTGATGTACGGATTCAGTCTCACCGTGTGCCTTCCCGACGGCATGAACCACACGCCCAGTGCGGGCACCGGAACGGTCATGCGCCCGAGCACATTGCGCGGCTACGCCGAGGCGGCCGGTTTCGGCACCATGGACGTCCTGCCCATCGAGGATTTCGGGTTCTTCCGGTTCTACCGGCTCACGGTGTAATCCCAGCACCGGCACCCCGATACGCACGTATTTTGCGGAAAGGCCGAAAACTGAGGCATCCGAAGGGGGAAGATGTCTGCAGTAGGCAGGTTACGGACGCTTTCGCCGGTCGGGGCAACTGTGAAGCGCCAGGTCGAACCAGATTTGTCGTTTGTCATCCGCTACTACGCATGGGAAACACCATGAAACTGCATAGAGTGACAGCACCGGCAGCGCTGCTGATCGCCACCCTGTGTGTCGGAATGGGTACCGCGTACGCCGCCCCCACTCCCGCCGACCAGGCCGTCATCTCACACACCAGCCTGAGCCCCGACGGCCGGTCGGTCGGCACCGCGCTCGACGCGGGACTCTTCACGCTGTCGAGGACGGCCGCCGCCGTGGACATCGTCAACGATTCGGGAACCCCGGTGGGCACGATCCCACTGCGCTACTCGATCGCCGGTGTGGTGTTCGCGATCGATCCGCTCATCACCGACGGCGGCCGGTTCCTGAACCTGACACCCACGACGACACCCGTCGCGGGAACACTCGCCCTCACCCCGGTCGACAGGGATTCGGCATACAACAACATGGTCGAACAGCTGCAGATCGGCTGGGACAACGGCGGCGGGACCGCGACCGCGATCGGCGCAGGTATCGGATTCGTCGCCGGCTGCATCTTCCTCATCCTCGGCGGGTGCCTCCCCGGTGCCGCGGTAGGCGCAGCGATCGGCGCCGTCACGGGTATCAGCAACGCGAACCCCGCTGCGCCACCAGCGGTTTACGAATTCCTCGGAACCCCGTAGCGGGGCTTTCCGTCCGACTCCGAAGACGATTTCGGGAGGGCTATGGGTTAGTTCGCACACGGGGAGCATCACCGCGCACCCACATATGCATGTAGCCGTTCCGGTTTTCCAGCGAATATGGTCCACGCACAACGATGTTCGGTGCACGCAGGTGGGGGCCGTGTTCGTCCTACGACATGGTGGGAATTTCCATGAAACTCTTGAAAACTCTGGCATTGTCCATATTCGTCGTCTCCGCGATGGCCGTCGGGGCGGGCACTGCGTATGCCGATCCCGCACCTCAGGGAATCGACTGGTCGCAGCCGCTGATGACGCCGGCAGCCGACGGCGGCAGCAGCCAGGTGGCCGAACAGTTCTTCCCGGAGAACGATGTGAAGCAGGACGCCTTCGACAAGATGACCAACGAGATCAATACCGGCTGGAACAACGCTGGCCTGCAGGGCATGGCGATCGGTTCCAACGTGGGCATGGCCATCGGGTGCGTGTCGATCTTCCCCAACTTCATCGCCGGCTGCATCGTCGGCGCAGTGGTCGGCACCATCGCCGGCGCAGTCATCGGCATCGGTGTGGGTAATCCCAACGCACAGCCGGCCGTAGAGCAGTTCTTCGCCACACCCTGAGCGAAGAGCGAGCTGTAGCCCCGGCCTCACTCGGGCCGGGGCTGCGGCGCGTCGTCAGCCGACGACGCCCTGGCTTCGCATCGTCGCGACATCTTCCGCCGACCAGCCCAGTTCACCGAGGATCCGATCGGTGTGCGCGCCGAGTGCGGGCACGTCGCCCATCCGCATCTCCACGTCGGAGAACGTCATCGGGGGCAGCATCGCCCTGATCGGCCCGGCCTCGGTTCCGATGTCACGCCAGCGGTCGCGCTGACTCAGCTGCGGATGCTCGATCAGCCCGCCCATGTCGTTGAGTTCCGCCGCCGGGATTCCGGAGTCCGCGAGCGCCTGGTCGAGAGCCGCGCTCGTGAAACGTTGAGTCTCCTCGGCGACGAGTGCGTCCACCTCGGCCCGGTGCTGCACGCGCAGCATGTTGGTCGCGAACCGGGGATGGTCGGCGAGTTCGGGTCGTTTGAACACGTCGGTCACCAGTTGCCGCCACCCGCGGTCGTTCTGGACACCGATGAGGATCTGCCCGTCGAGGGTGGGGTACGAATCGTACGGGACGATCGCCGCATGACCGAGCCCGACGCGCGGGATCTGCTTGTCGGCGTACATCTTCATGTACATCGGATGGCCCAGCCACTCCGCGGTCGCGTCGAACATCGACACGTCGATCCGCGCCCCCACCCCGGTTCGTGACCGCCGGAAGAGGGCCCCGAGGACGGACGTCATCGCGTACATTCCCGCCGCGATGTCGGAGACCGGGACACCCGTCTTGGTCGCGGTGTCGGGGGTGCCGGTCACCGAGATCATCCCCGTTTCGGCCTGGACCAGCATGTCGTACGCCTTGCGTTCGCGCCGTGGCCCCGCCGACCCGTAGCCGGACATGTTCACGACGATCAGTTCCTCGTGGTCGGCGCGCAACTCGTCGGCGCCGAACCCCAGGCGATCGGCGGCGTCGGGGGCGAGATTCTGGATGAAGACGTCGGCCTTCGCGATCAGCTTCGCGACGGTGTCCCGACCCACCTCGGACTTCAGGTCGACGCCGAGCGACTCCTTCGACCGGTTCAGCCACACGAAATGCGAGGCCTGCCCGAACACCGCGTCGTCGTAGTTGCGGGCGAAGTCGCCCTCGCCGACGCGCTCGATCTTGATTACCCGCGCACCCATGTCCGCCAGATGGCGGGTGGCGAGCGGAGCGGCCACGGCCTGCTCGAGTGCCACGACGGTGATGCCGTCGAGCGGCAGCAGTCCGGGGTCGTTCTCCATGTCGGGATTCACCTTTCTTCTTCGGCTCCCGTGTGATTGTGATAGTGAGTGGCCCCGATCGTGTGCAGCAATTCGTGCACGGTGTCGTCGGTGAGCCGGTACCGCATCGAGCGACCGTCCCGCGTCGCCGACACCCACCCCTGGTTGCGGAGCAGTCGCAGCGCGTGCGAGACGGCGGTGCCGGTCATGTCGAGTGCCGCCGCCAGGTCGCCGACGCAGATGTCGGGGGCATGATGCAGGCACAGCAGCAGGCGCAGGCGGTTACCGTCCGACAGCAGTTCGAACCGGTTGGCCCAGCCGTCGATGTCGGGGGTGTGCAGTGCCGCCGCAGCACGCTGAACGTCCTCGGGGTTCAGGGCGGGGGTGGCGGCCATCACGCCAGTCTACAAACGCCGCGAGGCCGCCCGGCCTGGCATCCATAGGCGATTCCTCACTGTCCGTTCGGCTCTGTGACTTTGTTTCCCGACTCACGCGGGTGGTCGACTGGCAGCACGCGTCACCCGGTTCCCCGGCGGCGTCGACGAGTCATCGAGGAGCGTGATGTGAGCGGTCTGCATCTTCCCCAGCGCGTACGGCACCATGCCGTAGAACGGCCCGGAGCACCGGCAGTGACGTGTGGTGACACCACGCTGACGTACGCGGAGCTCGACTGGCGGACCAACCGGATCGCAACCGCGCTGTCGGCGTTGACATCCGACGGCGGCCGGGTCGGGGCACTGCTCCGGATGCGCACCGAGGGTGTCGAGACGTTCGTGGCCGCCGCCAAATCGGGGCTGGTGTTCGTCCCGCTCAACTGGCGCCTCCCCGCCGCCGAGGCCGCCGCGATCGCGGTCGATGCCGAGCTCCAGGTGCTGATCGTCGAATCCGAATTCGCTGCCGCCGCGGACGCCGTCCGCGACGCGCTCCCGAGTGTGGTCGTGGTGGTCGTCGACGCTGCCGGCGGCGACGTTCTTCCGCCTGGGACCTGGACGTGGGACCGGCTGGTCACGTCGGGCACCGCCACCGATCCGGGTCTCGGGGACGGCCCCGACGCCGAGGTGCTGCAGCTCTACACATCGGGCACGACAGGCTTCCCGAAGGGCGTGGTGGCGACGCATCGCAACCTGCACAACGAGCCGGAGGGCCTGCTGATCTACCGTTGGAAGCCGGGCTCGGTGGCCCTCGATGCCATGCCGCTGTTCCACATCGCGGGGGCCGGCTGGTTGAGCACCGGTCTGTCGGCCGGCGTCCACGTGGTGCTGCTCGGCGCGTTCGACGCCGGGCAGGTCGCCGAACTCGTCGAACGGCACCGGATCACCCATGCCTTCCTGGTTCCGTCGACCATTCAAATGCTCCTCGACGTGCCCGACCTCGACCGCTACGACGTGTCGAGCCTCGAACTGGTCGCGTACGGTTCGGCGCCGATCACCACCACTCTGCTCCGGCGAGCGATCGATCGCCTCGGCTGCGGATTCGTGCAGCGCTACGGAATGACGGAGACGACGGGCTCGGTCACCGCGCTCGCCGTCGAGGACCACGACCCGTCCGGGCACCGCGCTCACCTGCTGCGTTCCGCCGGGAAACCCATGCCGGGTGTGGAGGTCGAGATCCGGGACGTGGTGACCGGTGCCCGGCTCCCGGTGGGCGAGTCCGGGGAGATCGTGTGCCGCTCACGCAACAACGTCGCGGGCTACTGGCGACGGCCGGATGAGACCGCGCAACTCCTCACCCACGACGGTTTCCTGCGCACCGGTGACGCCGGGCACATCGACGAGGAGGGCTATCTGTTCGTCACCGACCGGGTGAAGGACATGATCATCACCGGAGGCGAGAACGTGTACCCGATCGAGGTCGAATCGGTGCTCGCCGAGCATCCGGCGGTGGCCGAGGTGGCGGTGGTCGGCGTGCCGCACCGGACGTGGGGTGAGTCCGTGACGGCGGTCGTCCGGCTCGTCGATCCGTCGAACCAGCCGGACGAGCAGGACCTGATCGCGTTCACCGCCGCCCGGCTCGCGTCGTACAAGAAGCCGCGGGAGATCGTCTACGTCGCCGAGCTTCCGCGCGGAGCGAGCGGCAAGATCCTCAAACGCACCCTGCGCGAAGGTCTCAGAGCCACGGCGGTGTCGTCGTGATCGTCACCGAAGACGTCGGTACCGTCCAGCGCGAGGCGTGGGCCCGCGGCGTCCTGCCACCGGTCGAACAGGTGCGCCCCGGACTGTGGTCGATCCCGGTGCCGATGCCGCGAAACCCGTTGCGCTACGTCCTGATCTACGCGCTCGCGCTGCCCGACGGCCTCGCCCTGATCGACGTCGGCTGGGATTCCGAGGAGTCGTGGCGGGCCCTCGTCGACGGCATCGCCGAGACCGGGCACCACGTCACCGACGTCCGGTACGCCGCCGTCACCCATCTCCATCCCGACCACTTCGGTCTCGCGCCCCGGCTGCGGGAGGTCAGCGGGGCCGCGCTCGCGATGCACGGCGCGGATGCCGCACTGCTCGGACACCATTCGCCGGAGGACGCCGCCGACGACGAAAAACTGTGGAACACCCAGCTCGCCCAACTCGGGGCCCCCACCGACATCCTCGCGGCCGCCCGCGTCGACCTCGTTCGGTTGGGGGCGGGCGAGTCCATGGACGTCGTGCTCGGTGACGGCACTCCCCTGGACCTGCCCGGCTGGGATCTGCGGGCGGTCTGGACCCCGGGGCACACTCCCGGTCATCTGACCTTCGTCGACGACACCCACGGGCTGATGTTCAGCGGCGACCACATGCTGCCCCGCATCAGTCCCAATATCTCCACGGTCCCGGGCGAGCTGGAGAACCCGCTGCACCGCTACCTGCTGTCGCTGCACGCCACCACGTCGATGCCCGACGGTGAGGTGCTGCCGGCCCACGAGTACCGCTTCCGGGGGATCGCCGACCGGGCCCGGCAGCTGATGGGTCATCACGAGGAACGCTTCGCCGAGATCGTCGAAGCTCTGGGCGTGCGCCCCGAATCGACGGCGTGGGAGATCTCGCAACACATCTCGTGGTCGCGTCCGTTCGAATCCATGTCCGACCGCCTGCTCCGCCTCGCGGTCCGCGAAACCCATGCCCACCTGCTCGTTCTGGCCGACCGCGGGAGCATCCACTCACTCGGCGGCCGCCCCGAACGCTGGACCCCGACACCGTAAGGAAGACACCCCCATGAGCGTGGTTCTCACCGAATTCTCCGACGGCGTCGCCGTCATCACCCTGAACCGGCCGGAGGCGAAGAACGCCGTCGACCTCGAGGTCGCCAAGGCGCTCGCCGCCGCGATCGACGAGTTCGAGGCGCGGCCCGACCTGACGATCGCGATCCTCACCGGCGCCGGGGGAACGTTCTGCGCGGGCATGGATCTGAAGGCGTTCACCCGCGGGGAGCGGCCGTCGCTGCCCGGCCGCGGCTTCGGCGGGATCACGGAGGCCCCGCCGACGAAGCCGCTCATCGCCGCGGTCGAGGGCTGGGCGCTGGCCGGCGGCTGCGAATTGGCACTGTCCGCCGATCTGATCGTCGCCGCCCGCGACGCCAAGTTCGGCATCCCCGAGGTCAAGCGGGGGCTCGCCGCCGCAGCAGGCGGTCTGCTGCGACTGCCGAAGGTGCTGCCGTACCCGATCGCGATGGAGATGGCGATCACCGGCGATCCCCTCACCGCCGAGGTGGCGCACGCGCACGGACTCGTCAACCGGCTCACCGAGCCCGGACAGGCCCTCGGCGCCGCCCGCGAACTAGCGGCACGGGTCGCCGCCAACGGTCCCCTCGCCGTGCGCGCCACCAAGCAGGTCGTCGCGATGTCCGCCAACTACACCGACCCCGACGCGTTCGCCGGGCAACGCCGCTTCCTCGATCCCGTGTTCGCTTCCGACGACGCCCAGGAGGGTGCGCGCGCCTTCGCGGAGAAGCGCCCGCCGGTGTGGCGTGGCCGCTAGCCGCATGATCGGCACAGCCCGCATCACGGCTTCCGTACGATGACCGCGTGGACCTGCATCTCGTCACCTACTTCGTCGCGGTAGTCGATCACGGCGGGATCACCAGGGCCGCGCAGTCCCTCTACATCTCGCAACCGTCGCTTTCGCAGGCGATCCGCACACTCGAACGCCGCCTCGGTGTCACCTTGTTCGACCGCACCGGGCGGCGTCTCGAGCTGACCGAGGACGGCCGCACCCTCGACGTCGCCGCTCGGCGCATCCTCGCCGACGTCGAGCGGGCCAAGGCCAAGGTCGCCGCCGTGCGCGAGCTCGTGTCCGGCCGCGTCGACGTCGTCACCTACGCGGCGTTCTCGATCGATCCGATCGTCGACCTGGTGCGCCGGTTCCGGGAGCAGTACCCCCGCGTCACGGTCCGCATCATCGACGCCGACGGCCCCACCGGCGTTCTCGGCGCCCTGCGCCGCGGCGAGGCCGAACTGGGGGTGATCGACCTGTCCGTGGACCACAGTGCGCTGAGCTCGGTCCCCATCGGCGACCAGGAGCTGGTGCTCGCCCTGCCCGACGCACTCGCCGAGACCCTGCCCGATCCGGTGCCCCGCTCGGCCGTCCGCGACATTCCGCTCGTCCAGGATCTCGGGGACAAGAGCGACGCGGCGCTGATCACCGATCTCGTCGGCGAGCCCGCGAACGTGGTCATCGACTGCGCACATCCGGGCGCCACGTGGGAGCTGGTGATGCGTGGCGCGGGGGCCACCGTCCTCCCCCGCCAGGTCGCCGAGGAACAGTTGCGCGGGGTCTCGATCCGGTCGATGACGCCGAAGCTGACCCGCCCCGTCGGCCTCGTCCAGCGGTCCGGGCCGGGATCGCCGGCGGCCTCGGCGTTCGTCGCGGTCGCGCAGGCCACCCGAACACCGGCACCCGAGTGAGGAACTGAGCACATGGAGTTGCGTCAGGTCGAGTACTTTCTCGCCGTCGTGGAACACGAAGGCATCAACGGAGCCGCCGCGTCGCTCGGCGTCGCACAGCCCACCATCTCGCAGGCATTGCGCGGGCTCGAGCGGGAACTGGGCGTGCAGCTGTTCCACCGCATCGGCCGGGGCATGGTGCTCAGCGCCGCCGGGCGCAGCATGGTCGGGCCGAGCAGGCAGATCCTGCGCGACGTCACCGCCGTCGAGGACCTCCTCGCCACCTCCGACGGGGCACTCGCCGGCCGACTGGACATCATGGCCTTTCCGGCGTTGGCGATCGGGCCCCTCGTCGACCTCGTCACCGAATTCCGGCGGGCCCACCCGAATGTGATGGTCCGGTTGGGTGAATTGAAAGACGAGGCGCAGGCCGGGTCGCTGATCGAGGACGGCCACTGCGAATTCGTGGTGGCGCACCTTCCGCTCGACGACGCCCACCTGGACGTCGTCGAACTCGGCGAGCAGGAGTACTGGCTCGTATATCCGCCGGGCACCGACCTGCCGGAAGGGCCCGTTCCGCTCGCCGACCTCCCCGACATCCCGATGGTCTTCGTCCCCCGCGGCCACTCCGTCGCCAACGAGATCGAGGAGTCGATCCGTCACGCCGGGGCACGCCCAACTATCGCGGCGCTGTCCGATCACCGCGAGGCGCGACTTCCCCTGGTACTCGCGGGAATCGGCGGAACCCTCCTCGAACGGTCGATCGCGGAGGCGGCCCAGGACCGCGCGGTGGTCCGCCGCGCGGAGCCGACGATTGCCCGCACCTTCGGGATCGCATTCGATCCCGATATGCTCTCCCCCGTCGGCCACGCGTTCGTCGAACTCGTGCGGGCGGAAGGTTACAGCGCGAGCAGGTAGTTCTTGGCCGCGGCGTACTCGGAGACAAGCCGGTCGACGAGTTCCGCCGTCAGTTGCACGGAGCGCACGGTGCCGATCCCCTGTCCGGATCCCCAGATGTCGCGCCATGCCTTCGTTTTGGCGGTTCCGTCGCGGAAGCTCATGGCGGATGGTCGGATTGGGCGAGGTCGGCTCCTGCGGCCTGCGCGGCGAGGACCGAGCAGCCGTGGGCGATGGAGCCCGACAGCAGGACCGGCCCGTCGAACCACTCGCGGATCTCCTGGATCAACGCGAACGGTGACAGGGTGCCCGCGTGTCCGCCGGCGCCGGCCGCGACGGCGATGAGACCGTCGGCGCCCTTCGCCACGGCCTTCTTCGCGAACGTGTTGTTGATGACGTCGTGCAGGACCATGCCGCCGTAGCTGTGAATGGCCTCATTGACGTCGGCGCGAGCGCCGAGGGAAGTGATGACGATCGGGACCTGGAACTCGACGATGGTGGCGAGGTCCTCGTCGAGACGGTCGTTGCTCTTGTGGATGATCAGGTTGACCGCGTACGGGGCGGAGGGTGTCTCGGGGTTGTTGGCGTCGTGCTTGGCGAGGGCTTCGGTGATGCGGGTGAGCCATTCGCGCAACACCGGCTGCGGGCGGGCGTTCAGGGAGGGGAGCGATCCGACGATTCCGACGTCGACTGGGCGATCACCAACTCTGGACCCGAGACGATGAACATCGGGGAGGCGACAGCCGGCAGGCGCAGGCGATCGGACAGCACGGAGGGTAGAGACATCGGTTCTCCTGATGAGGGGGAGTCTTCTGATGCAAGCACTTTCAGGTACCGACCAGTTCAGCACGCAGTCCAGGCGGGGACAAAGACACATGGCTGATGGTCCGGTTAATCGGAGCCTATGATTCTCGGCGGTAACCATAGGTTTCACCTCATCCGGTGTATCCCAGAACGACATTGCGGCGGAACGTCCCCGGTGATCGACTGACTGGGCGGCACGGCGTCGACCACTCCGGCGTGCGCCGAGAACCGCGCCGACGTCTGGAGCCGCGTATGAGCATCGAAACCGTCACCTCGACCACGGACACCGAATCCCCCGAACACGACGTTCTGGTCAGCCGGGACGGCGCGGTCGCGACGATCACCCTGAACCGGCCCGCACGGCGCAACGCCATGACCCTCGACTCGTGGATCGCGTTGCGCGAGGCGCTCGGCGAACTCGCCCTCGACGACGCCACCCGCGTCGTGGTCCTCACCGGCGCAGGCAACGACTTCTGCACCGGAGCAGACCTCGACAAACGCACACCCATGCACCCGCTGAACCGCATGCGTCAGATCAATGCGACGGCACTGACAGTCGCCGAGTTCCCCAAGCCGCTGATAGCGAAGGTTCGCGGCTACGCCGTGGGAGCCGGCTGGAACCTGGCGCTGCTGTGCGACCTGCTCATCGCCTCGCGCGACGCGCAGTTCAGCCAGATCTTCGCCAAGCGCGGCCTGTCGGTGGATTTCGGCGGCTCGTGGCTCCTGCCGCGCATGGTGGGACTACACCGCGCGAAACGTCTGGTCATGCTCGCCGAGATGATCGACGCCGAGCAGGCGGATGCGCTGGGACTGGTCAACGAGCTCGTCGAGCCGGACGAACTGGACGCCACAGTCGCCCGGTTCGCCACCCGTCTCGCGGCGGCGCCGACGGTGGCCGTCATGCAGTCGACGCGACTGATCGAGGAGAGCACGACGTCGTCGCTGCGGGACGCACTCGAGAACGAGGCGCGTTCGCAAGCGGTAAATTTTGCAACCGACGCTCCGGCCGCGCTTCGCGCATTCATCGAGAAGCGTCCCCCTGCGTTCACCGGGGAGTGGCAGGTGCAGCAACCGTGATGGTCGGGCCGTCGATCGCACAGAAGCTGTGGCACAGCCGGGTGACGATCCGCGGCCCGCGTTCGGGATCGAACCACCGGTCGATGTGCGCCCAGTGATAGGGATGTGTCATATACGGCCCGAGCAGCCCGTCCAGGTTCGCGTACTCCTGCTCCCAGACATGGGTCCACCGCGCGGAACCGGCCGATTCGTGCACCCGGCTCAGCTGCGAGGTCCCGATCGTGCGGATATGGTTCGGCATCGCCCGCGTCTCGGATTCGAACCGCTCCACCACCGCCGGGTCGACCGAATCATCCACTGAGACAAGTAGCGTCCGGTAGACGGTCGGCTCGAAATGACCGCGGGCGGGAGTGGGCACCCCCGTGTAGCAGACGCTGTCGATGTGCCCGATCTCGGGGATACGCAGCTGTGCGGTAATGTCGGGTTCGACGGCGCGCCAGTGGGATTCGTCGTCGAAGTGGAGGTGCGCGATCACGTCGCCCCCGTTGATTCCTCCGGGCAGGGTCGGTGTCACGAGAACGCGCCGAGCCCGCGGAGCAGCGACCTCGTGCAGCCTGCCGGCCAGCACCGCACCGGTGGTGGCATCCGCGTCGGCGACGAGGTGAACGAGCGTGGTCACCTTAAACATCGGTCATCGCCACCACATCCGCGGGCGAGCAGGAGATGGTGCGTCGCCGACTGAGGAGAACCTCGTCGGCGTCGGCCCACCAGCGAAGCACCTCCGCATCGTGGCGTGCGAGAAGGCTCTGTCGCCACCACGCGCCGGCACCCCGCAGCGTCCAGCTGACGGTCAGGGTGTTCGACTGATCCTCCAGCCATACCGGCGGGGAGACGAGCACGCGGTCCAGCGTCAGGCCACGCGCACTCGCGCCGGGCACATAGCGCTCCAGATAGTCGGCGAGAAACGCGCGAGCCCGCCCGGATTCGACCACCATCTCGTCGACGATGTACACGATCGACTCGGCCGATGCCATCTGCGCTCCCTTCTTCCCCCGACCATGACGGTAGGGGGAAGAAGACGCGCCTCACAGAGTTGCGTCCACCCAGCGGGAGGAAGACGCTAGGTCGTCGCGGCGGCGAGTTGCTCCCGCAGCTTCGTCTTGAGGATCTTCCCGGCCGCCGACGTCGGCAGCTGCTCGACCACCACGACGTCGCGTACCTTCTTGTACGGCAGCACCCGCTCGGCGACGAACGCGGACACCACATCCGGATCGATCGTCACGTCCGGCATCGGCACGACGAACGCCACCGGCTCCTGACCGACGCTGCCGGCCTCCCTCCCGACGACGGCGGCCGAGTACACGTCCGGGTGCGAGACCAGAATCTCCTCGAGCTCACGCGGATACACGTTGTAGCCCTTGTAGATCAGCATGTCCTTGGTGCGGTCGCAGATGAACAGGTACCCGTCCTCGTCCAGGTAGGCGATGTCGCCGGTGTCGAGCCAGCCGTCGACGTACTGCTGCGCCGTGATCTCCGGATGGTTCAGGTAGCCGTCCGTGACCTGCGGGCCCCGGACCCACAACTTGCCGCGGGTGCCGGCCACCAGTACGGCACCGGAGTCGTCCTGGGCACGGATCTGCACCTCGGTGTCGAACACCGGCAGCCCCACGCTGCCGAGCCTGTACGCGACGGAGCCGGTCAATGGTGCGGAGGCGACCAGGCAGGTGCCCTCGGTCAGCCCGTACCCCTCGACCACGCTCGCCGACGGGAAGGCCCGGCCCAGCGCCTCGAGTGTCACGTGATCGATCGGCGCGGCACCCGACGACACGACCCGCACCGAGTCGGTGTCGCGAACTGCGGCGTCGGGGTGGGTGGCGACGGCATGCCACATCGCCGGACTGCCGGTGATGTATGTGGCGCGGTGCGTCTCGATCAACTCCAGCATGCGGCCGGGCTCGAATCGTCCGGCGAACACCTGCGTCGCCCCGCACAGCAGGAGGAACGACATGTTGATCAGCGCGTGGGCGTGGAACAGCGGCGACACGACGACGGTCGCTCCGACGCCGGGAACCACACCGCGGTCGCCGAGACTTTCGACGGGCCGCAATTCGATTCCGCCGCCGTCGGCGGCGCGCACCTCGTGGCCCGCCCGCCAGGCGATCATCTGGGTCACGTTGGCGAGGACGTTGCGGTGCAGCACCCGCACACCCTTCGACAAGCCGGTGGTGCCGCCCGTGTAGGCGAGGTGGGCCACGTCGTCACCGGACACCTTCGGGGCGAACGGTGCGGCGGCGTACCCGCGGACGAACTCCTCGAACCCGAACTGGCCGCGACCGACGCCCGCGGGGAGTCCGGCCACCACGATCGTGCGGACGGTGGTGCCGCTCGCCGCCTCGGTGAGGGTGTCCAGCTGTCCGGGCTGGGTGACGGCGGCGACCGCCGCCGTGTCGACGATCTGCGAGCGGAGGCCGGGGCCGGGTTGTAGCGGGTTGACCAGGGTGACGGTCGCGCCGGCCCGCAGTGCACCGTAGTAGGCCACGACGAATTCGATGCAGTTGCCGAGGTGCAGGAGCACCACGTCGCGTTCGGTCACCCCCGCGTCCCGCAGCGCGGCGGCGAACGCGCCCGACCGCTGGTCGAGCTCGCGGTAGGTGCACACCGTGTCTCCGTCGACCACCGCGGCCTTGTCTCCGTACAGGACCGCCATGCCGGACGGGAACGCCGCCAACGTCAGGTCGGGGTAATGCAGTACCGGTGCAGCAGAATTCACGTTCGGTCCCTTACTCGTCAGCGAGGTGCCATGCGGATGGCACCGTCCAGGCGGATGGTCTCGCCGTTGAGGTAGCCGTTCTCGAGGATCTGGCAGGCCAGCTGCCCGAACTCGCTGGGCTTGCCCAGACGCGACGGGTTGGGCACGGACTTCTCCAGCGACGCGCGCACGTCCTCGCGCAGCCGGGCGAGGAGCGGGGTGTCCATGATCCCCGGGGCGATGGTACACACCCGGATGTTGCGGCTGGCGAGGTCGCGGGCCGCGGTGACCGTCATGCCCACGATGCCGGCCTTCGACGCGGTGTAGTTGATCTGGCCGATCTGGCCCTCGAATGCGGCGACGGACGCCGTCAGCACGACTGCGCCGCGCTCGCCGTCGATCTCCTCCTGCCGCGCGATCCGTTCCGCCCCGAGGCGCAGGGCGTTGAACGAGCCGACGAGGTTGAGCCGGATCACGAACTCGAAGTCCTCGACCGAACCGGCCTTGCCGTCGGAGTCGAGGATGCGCATCCGGCGTCCCGCCCCGGCGCAGTGCACGATGCCGCGCAGGCCGCCGCGGTCGTCGGCGACGTCGAGGGCGGCGGCGAACTGCTCGGAATCGGTGACGTCGGCGGGAGCGAACCGGGCGGCGCTGCCCAGTTCCTTCGCCGCCGCCTCACCGTCGGAGTTCGGGAGGTCGATGAGCGTGACCTGAGCGCCTGCGTCGACGAGACGGCGTGCCGTCGCGAGACCGAGACCGGACGCGCCGCCGGTGACCGCGGTCGAGATTCCCTTGAGTTCCATCGTGCGGGTGTTCCCTTCGAAAAGTGTTGTCGAATCAGAGAAGTTCGAGAATGGTGGCGTTGGCGAGGCCGCCCGCCTCGCACATGGTCTGCAGTCCGTATCGAATGCCGTTGTCCCGCATATGGTGGACGAGTCGGGTCATGAGGATCGCGCCGGAACCGCCGAGCGGGTGACCGACTGCGATGGCGCCGCCGAGCGGGTTCAGCCGGTCCGTCGCGGCGCCGGTCTCCGCCTGCCACGCCAGCGGGACGGGAGCGAAGGCCTCGTTCACCTCGAACGCACCGATGTCGTCGATTTTCAGCCCCGACCGGGTCAGTGCCTTCTCCGTCGCGGCGATGGGTCCGGTCAGCATGATCACCGGGTCGTCGCCGGCGACGGCGCAGGTGTGGATGCGGGCCATCGGGGTCAGACCCAGTTGCGCGGCCTTCTCGCTCGTCGTGACGAGCAGCGCACCGGCGCCGTCGGAGATCTGCGAGGAGTTGCCGGCATGGATCACGCCGTCCTCCTTGAACACGGTCTTCAGCTTGCCGAGAGACTCGAGCGTGCCGCCGCGGCGGATCCCCTCGTCGCCGGCGAGGACGTCGGAGAGCGGTGCGAGTTGCCCGTCGAACGCGCCCCGGTCCGCGGCGTGCGCCGCGAGTTCGTGGGATCGCAGCGAGTACTCGTCCAGCACCTGACGGGAGAGCCCCCACTTCGCGGCCATCATCTCGGCGCCGGTGCCCTGGCTGAACCCGTCGACGCCGTACCGGTCGAGGACGGCCGCCGGGAAGTGCGCGCCGTTCTTGCTCGCACTGCCCATGGGAATCCGGCTCATGGACTCCACACCACCGGCGACGACGACGTCCTCGTGGCCGGCGATGACGGCGGCGGCGGCGAAGCTCACGGCCTGCTGGCTCGATCCGCACGCCCGGGTGAGCGTGGTGCCGGGAACCGTCTCCGGCCAGCCGGCGGCGAGCACGGCGGTGCGGGCGACGTTGCCTGCCTGCTCCCCCACCTGACTGACACAGCCCCAGACGACGTCGCCGATCTCCTCCGGGGAGAGACCGGTACGCGCCCCGAGGGCCTCGAGGACGTGCGCCGACAGATTTGCGGGGTGGATTCCGGACAGGGAACCGCCACGCCGCCCGATGGGCGTGCGGACGGCGTCGACGATCACTGCATCGCGCATGATGTGTTCCTTCGATCTGAGGGGGTCACTCGAATCAATCACGGGCGATGTCGTCAGCACAACGACTTTCGGCCGATCACAGGGTTAGTTCGTGCCTATGTCCGCAGCGTCGCCCCGGACGAGTTTCTTGTCGCGTTCGGGGTTCGCGAAGACCAGCGCGCCGACGGCGCACACGGCGGCGACGAGTCCGAGCGCCTGGAACGCGGTGGCGTAACCCTCGGCGGGCGAGGCCGCCGCGTCGACGATCAGACCCGTCGCGTAGGGGGCGATGAGGCCGCCGATCGCCATGACGGCGAGGAAGACGCCCAGGGTGCCCGCGGTCTGGCGGGGCGGGCAGATCTCCGAGATCGCCGCGTTGAGCAGCGGGAACACCGACGCGGCGAAGCCGTAGCCGACGGAGACGACGAGGACGGCGAGAGCGGGTGCTGTGATGGACGGGAGTGCCAGCAGGATCGCTCCGCAGATCAGCACCCCGACGGCGGGGACGATGACGCGGACGACGCGAGAGGTCGAGCCGCGTGCGAGCAGGCGGTCGCCGATCACGGACGAGAGGAGCATCAGGATCAGCCCGGCGATGCTCGGGAACGCGAACATGGAGCCCGCCTGCAGACGGCTGTAGCCGAGGCCCACCTCGAAGTACGAGGGCAGCCAGGTCAGAACCACGGCGACCAGCGCGTACACGCTCATCACGAGAAGCGCGCCGCTGATGAACGTCCGGGTCCGGAAGATGCGACCCCACGGCACCGCCGGTTCCCCCGCATCACCGGCGGCCGCGGAATCGGCGCCCTTGCCGCTGCGAATGTACGGGCCCTCGCTCCAGACGGTCAGCCACACGACGCACCACAGCACTCCGATGACGGACAGGGCGACCAGCGCGTAGCGCCACCCGAACGTGACCGACACGAATGCGAGAGCGGGCGCGACCGCGATCTTGGCGATGGACGCGGCGCCGGCGAGCAGGGCGCTCGGCAGTCCACGTTTGGCGGGTGCGTGCCACGAGTACGCCGCCGTGTGGAGCAGAGCGGAACTCGGACCCTCCGCGAGCCCGAGCAGCAAGCGGCTGACCAGCAGCACCGCGAAAGACGCGACGACCACGAGCGGGAGTATCGCGACGGACCAGGCGATCGCGAGCAGCAGCAGCGCCCACCGCAGCGACATCCAGCGGTTCAGCGCGCCGGCGAAGAACCCGCCGACGGTGAAGGTCAGGAAGAAGAGGCTCCCCACCAGCCCGATCTGCGAGGCGCTCAGTCCCAGCTCGTGGGCGAGGGGTTGGGCGATGATGCCGAGGACGGCCTTGTCGGCGTAGTTGACGACGTAGAGCAGCACGAGGAGCGCGGTCAGGCCCCAAGCGCGGCTGCGGGACTCGGAACCGATGGCGACGGTCCGGTCGAGGATGGCAGTGGAGCGGGTCACGTGGTGATCCCTTCGGAAGCGTGGTGGCGTGGGTCACAGTGTCACGGTTCATTCAACGGACCGGGATGCCCGCGAGCAATACGCACTCGGCGAAGACACCGGCTACGTCTGCCTATGAGTCGACAGTATCGAGGAGCCTCGCGTGCATTGGAGTCCGCTATCCGACCGATAGCCGAAGGCCCCTAGCCGGGCCCCCGGGAATCGGGCATTCTCATCCCATGAGCCGCCTCGCCCAGACTCTCGATCTGACCGAGTTCCAGACCGAGATCGTCGACACCGTGCGCACCTTCGTCGACCGCGAAATAATTCCGGCCGCACAGGAACTCGAACACTCCGACACCTACCCGCAGGCCATCGTCGACAAGATGCGCGACATGGGACTGTTCGGGCTGATGATCCCCGAGGAGTACGGCGGCCTCGGGGAATCCCTGCTCACGTACGCGCTCTGCGTCGAGGAACTCGCCCGCGGCTGGATGAGTGTGTCGGGTGTGATCAACACCCACTTCATCGTCGCGTACATGATCCGTCAGCACGGCACCGACGCCCAGAAGACCCACTACCTGCCGCGGATGGCGACCGGTGAGGTGCGCGGCGCATTCTCGATGTCCGAGCCCGAGCTCGGGTCCGACGTCGCCGCGATCCGCACCAAGGCCAAGCGCGACGCCGACGGCGACTACGTGATCGACGGGCAGAAGATGTGGCTCACCAACGGCGGCAGCTCGACGCTCGTCGCCGCACTGGTGCGCACCGAGGAGGGCGCCGCCAAGCCGCACGACAACCTGACCACCTTCCTGATCGAGAAACCCGCCGGTTTCGGTGAGGTCCTCCCCGGCCTGACCATCCCGGGGAAGATCGACAAGATGGGCTACAAGGGCATCGACACCACCGAGCTCCTGTTCGACAACTATCGAGCGGCCGCCGGTGACGTCCTCGGCGGAACCCCCGGTCGCGGGTTCTCCCAGATGATGGACGGCGTCGAGGTCGGCCGGGTCAACGTCTCCGCCCGCGCGTGCGGTGTGGCGATCCGGGCGTTCGAGCTGGCCGCCCGATACGCGCAGCAACGCAGCACGTTCGGCAAGCCGATCGCCGAACACCAGGCGGTCGCGTTCAGCCTCGCCGAGATGGCGACGAAAGTGGAAGCCGCGCACCTGATGATGGTCAACGCGGCCCGACTCAAGGACTCCGGTGAACGCAACGATGTGGCCGCGGGCATGGCCAAGTACCTCACCAGCGAGTACTGCTCCGAGGTGACGCAGGCCAGTTTCCGCATCCACGGCGGCTACGGCTACTCGAAGGAGTACGAGATCGAGCGCCTGATGCGCGAGGCGCCGTTCCTCCTCATCGGCGAGGGCACCAGCGAGATTCAGAAGATGATCATCAGCAAGGGCGTACTACGCAGTTACGCACTGTAATTCGAAGGAGAAAACCCGTGCAGCGTACGGTGTTCAACGAAGATCACGACGCGTTCCGGAAGACGATCCGCGACTTCATCGCCAAGGAAGTCGCTCCCGTCCACCACGAGTGGGAGGGCGAAGGCCATCCCCCGCGCGACTTCTACCGCCGTCTCGGGGAGCTCGGCGTGCTCGGCATCCAGGTGCCGGAGGAGTTCGGCGGCGGCGGTGAGAAGAGTTTCAAGTTCGCCGCGGTGGTCGGCGAGGAGACGGCGGCCGCCGGAGTCACGTTCGGCAGCTATTCCGTCCACACCAACCTGATCCTGCCGTACCTGCTCGAGTACGCGAACGACGAGCAGAAGCAGCGGTGGCTCCCCGGGTTCGCATCCGGTGACATCATGTTCGCCATCGCGATGACCGAGCCGGGCACCGGTTCGGACCTCGCGAACATCGCGACGTCGGCCAAGCTGTCCGAGAACGGGTCGCACTACGTCCTGAACGGCGCGAAGACGTTCATCACCGGTGGCGCGCTCGCCGACCGGATCCTCGTGGTGTGCCGCACCGCGCCCAGCACCCCCGAGGACCGCCGTGCCGGGCTCACCATTCTGGTCGTCGACACCACGTCCGAGGGTTTCGCGGTGGGTCGCAAGATCGAGAAGATCGGCTTGAAGGCCTCGGACACCGCCGAACTGTCGTTCACCGACATGCAGGTACCCGTGGCGGACCGCCTCGGCGACGAGGGTGCCGGTTTCAGCTACCTCACCCACAACCTCGCCCAGGAACGCCTCTCCATCGCGCTCGGCGGGTCGGCCACCGCGGCCGCCGCGCTGCAGCACGCGATCGCGTACGTCAAGGAGCGCAAGGTGTTCGGCAAGCCCGTCGCCGCATTCCAGAACACCAAGTTCGTGCTCGCCGAGTGCGCCACCGAGGTCGAGGCGATCCAGCTGATGGCCGACCGCGCGCTCGAACTGCACGACGCCGGCGAACTCACGGTCGCCGATGCCGCGAAGGCGAAGCTGTTCTGCACCGAGGCCGCGGGCCGGGTCATCGACAAGTGCCTGCAACTGCACGGCGGGTACGGCTACATCCTCGAGTACCCCATCGCGCGGCTGTACGCGGACACCCGCGTCTCCCGCATCTACGGCGGCACGAGCGAGGTCATGAAGACGATCATCGCGAAGGATCTCGGCCTCTGACCCCACCCACCAACAGTATGGGCGTACTGTTTCAGGCGAGGAGGATTACATGTGGGATCCGGACAAGTACCTCGCCTTCGCGGACCATCGCGGGCGCCCGTTCTACGAGTTGCTGTCGCGAGTCGACGCGCGGTCACCGCGCCGCGTCGTCGACCTCGGCTGCGGCCCGGGAAACCTGACCGTCAGCCTGGCCGAGCGATGGCCGGACGCCGTCCTCGAGGCCTCCGACAGCTCACCCGAGATGGTCGAGGCCGCGCGTGAACGCGGCCTCGACGCCAGCCGGCAGGACGTGCGCGACTGGACGCCGAAGCCCGACACGGACGTCGTCGTCTCCAACGCCGCTCTTCAGTGGGTGCCCGAACACCGGGAGTTGCTACGTCGCTGGCCGACTCGGCTGCCGTCCGGGGCGTGGATCGCGGTGCAGGTTCCCGGCAACTTCGACGCACCCTCACATGCGATCGTCCGGGACCTCGCCGGGAGCGAGCGGTGGTCGCGGTCGCTGCCGGACGTGCCGTTCCGCGAGAGCAAGGTCGTCGACGATCCCACCGGCTACGCGGGTCTGCTCGCCGACGCCGGGTGCGCCGTCGACGCGTGGGAGACCACGTACGTGCAGCAGCTGACCGGGGAGAACCCGGTTCTGGAGTGGATCACCGGAACTGCGCTCCGCCCGGTCAAGGACGCCCTCTCGGCGCCGGAGTGGGACCGGTTCCGCGAAGAGCTCGTCCCGCTCCTCGACGAGGCGTACCCCCGGCGACCGGACGGCAGCACGTTCTTCCCGTTCCGGCGCATCTTCGTCGTCGCCCAGGTGCAGTGATCGACCGGGTGCAGTGATCGACCGGGTGCATTGATCGACCGGCTCAGCCGTGGTGCCTCCGGTACGCCGCGGCCGCTCCGGGGTGCAGCGGCACCCCCGCGGTGACGATCAGCGACTGCCGGTCCAGGAACTGGCTGCCCGTCGCCTGATCCGGCACCAGTTCCGCAGCGTGGTCGATGAGCACCTCGACGATGGCGCCGGCGGCACTGTCCGAGACGGTGGGATCGGCGAGCAGCAGGTTCACGAGACCGATCGTCGCGACCGACGTCTGCTGTCCGTACGTGCCGGGCGGAATCAGCACCGGCTCGTAGCGCGGGCCGAACCGCTCCCGCAGCAACTCCAGTTCGGCCGACAGGTCGAGTAGTCGCAGCGGGATCCCGAGATTCGCGAACGACGGGGTGGGCACCCCGCCGGCCCACAGAACCGCGTCGACGGTGCCGTCACGCAGTGCCTGCCCCGCATCGGTCATCGACAGGTGCAGACGCGTCACGTCTCCCGGACCCGCCAGACCCAGCACCTCGAGGATACGTTCGCCTGTCAGTTCCGCGCCGGAGCCTGTGGCACCAAGACTGATTCGGGCGCCTCTCAGCTGCGAGGTGTCCGCGATCCCGGAGTCGGCGCGCACCGCGAGCTGCATGTAGTTCTCGTACACCTTGCCGATGGCGGTGAATTCGGCGCCGGCCTCCAGAGCCGACACAGCGGCGTCGGCGAGGCTCAGTGCCAGTTCCGCGTCTCCGGACGCCAGCGCCGCCAGATTGTCCATCGACCCCGCGGTGCGGACGGGGACGATGCTTACCGGCAGCGCGGCACGCTCTGCGGCCTCGGCCGTCAATTGGGCGAACTCCCAGAAGAATCCGCCCTCCTCACCGGCGGCGAGTCGCAGCGGATCGCGGCCGCTGTCCGAGCACGCGGCGAGCACCGAACCCGTGGCTGCGGTCGCTCCCGCGGCGACGACGCCGCGCAGAAGTGCACGTCGCGTGATCACGGCGACACCGCCGGCAGTGTCAGCGTCACCCGGAGTCCGTGTGGCTGCTCCGCGGCGATCGTCAGCGCCCCACCGCCGCCCTCGACGAGTGCGGTCGCGATGGACAGCCCGAGCCCGGTGCCCTGCTGCGCCGCCCCGGATCCGCGGAAGAAGCGTGCCGACAGTTTGCCGATCTCGTCCTCGCTCACCCCGACACCGTCGTCGCTCACCCGGATCTCGATTCCCGCGGCGGACCGTCCCGTCTCGATCCGGACCGTCGAACCGCGACCGGCGTACGCGTGTGCGTTGCTGAGCAGGACGTCCAGGACCTGCGCCAGGTGACTGGACCGGAAGTCGGCGACCAACGGTTCGGCCGGTTCCCGGAGCACGAGGTTCATCCCCGATTCCCCGAGGGCCTCCGTCCAGGCGTCGGCACGATCCGCGAGGACGGCACCGACGTCGCATCCGCCGTGCGCGGTCTCGTCGTCGGCGGATTCCGCGGGCGATTCGGCGACAGCCAGCGCCAGCAGTCCGTCGAGGATGCCGCCGAGCCGATCGACCTCCATCCCCGTGCGGCGGTACGTTTCGGCCCCGGCCTCGGAGACGTGCGGGCCGAGGGAATCCAACCGGATGTGCAGGGCCGCGAGGGGGTTTCGGAGCTGATGCGCGGTGTCGGCGATCAGCTGCCGCTGCGCCTGACCGGACGCCTGGACTGCTCCCGACATGGTGTCGAACGCCTTCGCGAGTTCCTGGACCTCGGGCGGCCCGCTGTACCGGCCGGACGGCCGCCCGGTGCTGCGACGCACCCGCGGACGCGGCGACGGGACCGCGTCGGTGAGGGCACCGACCCTGGCGGTGAGCGCCCCGAGCGGACGAACGGTCCACCGGGACAGCGCGATAGCGACCGCGGTGACCGCCGCCAGCGCGACGAGCGCCCCCGTGACGATCACCAGCCACGACGTCCGGATGGACGCACGTGCGGCGCGGGTGGACACGTCCAGGACGACGGCACCGTCCACCTGCGCTCCCGTGCCGACGGGCACCGCCGACAGAACACGGTCCGCCGACCACGGGGTCAGCGAACCGCTGATCCCCTGCTTCTGGTTGCGCAGTCCCGCCGTGATCGCCGCGGCGACGTCGGAGTCGTCCGGCGACAGTCCGGCCCCCGCGCGGAGGTTGCCCCGGGCGTCGACGATGAGGACGCCCTCGCCGTACAACTCGTGGTAACGGGCCACCTCCTCCCGCAGCAGGGTGGTACTCCCGGGCGCCTGGGTCTGCCCGGCGAGGCTGGCGAAATGCGTCGCGTCCGCCTCCCTGCTCAGCCGCAGAGCCTGGGTTCTCCCGGCGCTGGTGGCCAGCGCCAATGGGACGGCGAATGCCACCACCGCGACGGCCGCGAACACGAGCAGAACGGCGAGCACACGGCGGCGCACGTCACGTACCCCAGCGGTAGCCGTACCCGCGGATGGTCGAGATGAGTCCCGGGCGGCCCAGTTTCGCGCGCAACCCGGTCATGTGCACGTCGAGGGTGCGTGAGATGGCCACGTACGCGTCGCCCCACACCGCATCCATCAGTTGCTGGCGACTCACGGCGGCGCCGGGACGGGTGACCAGTACCTCGAGAAGCTCGAACTCCTTGGCTGTCAACGCCACCGGAGCGCCGCCGACCTCCACCTCGCGTGCCGCCAGATCGACCACCACGTCACCTTCGGTGATCGTCTGCGCGGCCGAGGGTCCGGTCGCGCGGCGACGCTGGGTCACGACGTCGAGCCGCGCCAGCAATTCCGCGAGCCGCGCCGGCTTGACGAGGTAGTCGTCCGCGCCGCCGCGTAGCCCCCGCACCACCGACCGTTCGTCGTCGCGGGCGGTGAGGATCACCACCGGAACGTCGCTGACGGCCCGCAGCTGCCGGAGCACCTGCAGGCCGTCCGCGTCGGGGAGACCGAGGTCGAGGATCACCGCGTCCATACCGCGATGGCCGAGAAGGAGATCGGAGCCGCGGCGCATGCGCACCGCCTCGTGGCCGTGGGTGGCCAGTGCTTCCACGAGTGCGTCGCCGACTCCGTCGTCGTCCTCGACCACCGCGATCTGCACTTCTCTTCCCTTCGATCAGCTCCGCGAGTCGACCAGCTCGACGTCGTCGTCCGGGGTGTCCTCCCGGCTGGTCGTCCGGTCGAGCGGCGAACCGTCCGAAGTCTCACGCATGAAGAAGTAGACGACGAGCGAGATGGCGATACACCCGGTCACGTAGTAGAAGAATAGCGATTCGTGGCCGGCCCGCTTCAGGGCGAGGGCGACGGTCTCGACCGTTCCGCCGAAGATCGCCAGTGTGAGGGCGTACGGCAGCCCGACCCCGAGCGCGCGAACCTTCGTCGGGAACAGCTCGGTCTTCACGATCGCGTTCACCGACGTGTATCCGGTGACGACGATCAGTCCCAGCATCATCAGCGCGAACGCGGCGATGGGGTTCGTCGTGGTCCCGAGCACGGTCATCAGGGGCACGGTGAGGACTGTTCCGCCGATCCCGAAGAAGATGAGCAGCTTCCGGCGGCCGATGCGGTCGGACAGTGCGCCACCGATCGGCTGCAACACGATGAACACCAGCAGGGCTGCGAAGTTGATCCACGCCACCGTGTCCTTGGAGATGCCCGACGTGTTGATCATGTACTTCTGCATGTACGTGGTGTACGTGTAGAACGCCACGCAACCACCGAGCGTCAGAGCGCACACCAGCAGGCATTCGCGGGGGTACTGCAGCAGCATCCGGAGCGAACCTTCCTCCGGCCCACCGTCCGAGGTATCGGCGTCCCGCTTCGCCTCCACCTCGTCGGTGAACGCCTCCGACTCGTCCATCGTGCGACGGAGCCACATCACCGCGACGGCACCGGCGGCGCCGATCAGGAACGGGATCCGCCAGCCCCACGACTGCATGGCCTCCGCAGGCAGCGTCAGCTGCAGGATGATCTGCACACCCAGTGCGATCAGCTGCCCGGCGACCAGCGTGACGTACTGGAAGCTCGAGTAGAACCCGCGCCGGCCCGGGGACGCGACCTCCGCCAGGTACGTGGCGCTGGTGGCGTACTCGCCGCCCACCGACAGTCCCTGCAGCATCCGGGCGATCACCAGAAGGACCGGTGCCACGATCCCGATGCTCGCGTAGGACGGCGTGACGGCGATGACGAGGGAACCCGCCGCCATCACGGTCACCGACAGGGTGAGCGCCGATCGGCGCCCGTGCCGGTCGGCGTACCGTCCCATGATCCAGCCGCCGATCGGCCGCATCAGGAACCCGACCGCGAAAACGGCTGCCGTGGAAAGCAGCTGGGCGGTGGTGTCACCCTCCGGGAAGAACTCCTTCGCGAAGTACACACTGAACGCCGCGTAGACGTACCAGTCGTACCATTCGATCAGGTTGCCGACCGAACCTTTCAAAACATTGCCGATGACTCGGCGCTCACCCGTCGATGTCGTGCTCACGCGGGACTCCTCTCGATGCCCTGGATCTCTGCGTTCACACCACAGTGGGTCACGTCACATCGATACGGAAGGGTCGCGGGGGCTTCCTAACACTCCCTTAGGGAAGAGCCCCCGTGAGTACTTGTTAACCGCGGGCGGTTAACAAGTACTCACGGCTGGGGTGTCCTCGCCGAGCCGCGGCGGCGCGCTGCGATAGCTCGCCGGCGTGGCGCTGAGCCGGATCGGGTTCGCCACCTGCCGTACGGGCCGGTCCCTGCGGGGATCGTCGATCTCGACAACCGGATGCAGCCCGAGCCGCTCGGCGAGCGCCACGGCGTCGGCGATGTCGTTGAGCGGACCGCACGGGACACCCTGCGCGGTCAGCTTCTCGAACCACTCGTCCGCCGAGCCCGCGGACAGCGCCGCGGTGATGTCCCGGACCAGTTGCTCGCGATGCGCCACCCGTTGCGTGTTGGTCGCGTACCGCTCGTCGTCGGCGAGTTCGGGCACACCGACAACCTCGACGAGAGAGGCGAACTGACGGTTGTTCCCCACCGCCAGCACCAGCGGACGGTCGCCGGTCCGAAAGACCTCGTACGGCGCGATGCTGGGGTGCCGGTTGCCCATGGCCTGCGGGACGACACCGGCGCCCACATACCCCGACGTCTGGTTCGCGAGGGCGGACAGCAGCGACGACAGCAGGTTCACCTCGACCCGCTGCCCCTCCCCACTCCGGTCGCGGTGACGCAGCGCAGCCAGGATCCCGACCGCGGCGTGCAGTCCGGTGATGATGTCGACGACGGCCACCCCGACCTTCGTCGGAACGCCGGGTTCGGGACCGGTGATGCTCATCAACCCGCCGACGGCCTGGATGAGCAGGTCGTACCCGGGCAGGTTGTTCTCGCCGCCGAACCCGGTCACGGAGCAGTAGACGACGTCGGGATTGATCTCCCGCACGGCGTCGTAGCCGAGCCCGAGCCGGTCCATCGTGCCGGGAAGAAAGTTCTCCACCACCACGTCGGCCCGGGCGACCAGATCCCGCGCCTGCTGCAGGTCGGCGGGGTCGCGCAGATCCCAGGCGAAGGACCGCTTGTTGCGGTTGACGGACTGGAAGTAGGTGGACTCGTCGCCCACCCACGGCGGCCCCCACTGCCGGGTGTCGTCCCCGACGCCGGCGCGCTCGATCTTGACGACGTCGGCACCGAGATCGGCGAGCAGCATCGTGGCGTACGGCCCGGCGAGCACCCGTCCGAAGTCGGCGATCAACAGGCCGTCCAGGGATGCATTTCTCACCGGAACGCTGCCTCGCCCGTCAGCGCCTTGCCGATCACGAGCTGGTGCACCTCGGACGTCCCCTCGTAGGTGAGCACGGACTCGAGGTTGTTGGCGTGGCGGATCACGGGGTATTCCAGCGTGATTCCGTTGGCACCGAGGATGGTGCGGCACTCGCGGGCGATGGCGATGGCCTCGCGGACGTTGTTCAGCTTGCCCGTGCTGACCTGCTCGGGGCGTGCCTCGCCGCGATCCTTGAGACGTCCGAGGTGGTACGCCAGCAGGTGGCCCTTGCCGACCTCGAGGGCCATGTCGGCGATCTTGACCTGCGTGATCTGGTAGGCGGCGAGCGACTTGTCGAAGACCTGACGGTCCTGCGCGTAGGAGATGGCGGATTCGAGGCAGTCGCGGGCGGCGCCCATCGCACCGAAGATGATGCCGAACCGGGCCTCGTTGAGGCAGCCGAGCGGACCGGACAGTCCCGTGGCCTCCGGCAGCATCGCGGATTCGGGCAGCCGGACGTCCTCGAGCACGAGCTCCGAGGTGACGGACGCCCGCAGCGACATCTTGTGCTTGATCTCGGGAGCCGAGAAGCCGGGGGTGTCGGTGGGCACGACGAATCCGCGGATGCCGTCGTCGGTGCGCGCCCACACGACCGCGACGTCGGCGACGGATCCGTTGGTGATCCACATCTTCGTGCCGTTGAGGATCCAGTCGTCACCGTCCCGCTTGGCGTTGGTGCGCATCCCTGCGGGGTTGGAGCCGAAGTCGGGCTCGGTCAGGCCGAAGCAGCCGATCGCCTTGCCCGCCGCCATGCGGGGCAGCCATTCCTGCTTCTGGTCTTCGCTGCCGTAGTGGTGGATCGCGTACATGGCCAGCGAGCCCTGGACGGACACGAGGCTGCGGATTCCGGAGTCGACGGCCTCGAGTTCGAGACAGGCCAGGCCGTAGGCGGTGGCGCTCATGCCGGCGCAGCCGTATCCCTCGAGGTGCATGCCGAGCACGCCGAGTTCGCCCAGACCTTCCGCCAGTTCGCGCACCGGCAGTGCCGCCGCTTCGAACCATTCGCCGATGTGGGGCCGGATCCTGTCGTCCGCGAATCGGCGCACGGTGTCGCGGATCGCGATCTCCTCGGTGTCGAGCAGCGAGTCGAGGGCGAACAGCTGGGACAGGGTCTGCGGGTCGGACATTGTTCCTCCACGGGGCCGGTGGGGCTGATGTGCAAACGTTCGCGAGAACGATTGCACGAACGATTTCGTCACGTAGACTAAGGCGCGTTCCAGCGGCCGTCAACCACGACGCCCGCCGGCCCCCGTCCCCGAGCGCGAGGATTGCCCGTGAACCTGCCGGATCGCCCGACACGCACCTCCGGGCGTCCGCCTACCCTCCGCGAGATCGCCGAACGCGCCGGCGTCCACGTGTCGACGGCATCCCGAGTGCTTCGCCAGCCCGAACCCGCCGACGGCTGGTCCGAGGCCGCGCTGCGGGTTCGTGAGGTGGCGGTGGAACTCGGCTACCAACCCAACCTGTGGGCTGCGAGCCTGCGGACCCGCAAGACCACCACCCTCGGCGTCGTCATGCCGCGACTGACCGACGGGGTGGTCGCAACCATGTTCCAGGGCATCGAGGAGACGGCCACGCAGGCGGGCTACTCGGTGCTGCTGTCGAGCCCACCCGACGACCTCGACGCCCAGCGCCGCGCCATCGAGTTCCTGGTCAGCAGGCAGGTGGACGGCCTGCTGCTGAGCAGCCTGCACAGCCCCGGCCGCGAGTTCGTCGACTCGCTGTCGGTGGGGGCGCTGCCGATGCTGCAGCTCAACCGGCACGCCGACGTGGGTCTGCCGTTCGTGTCCGGCGACGACCACCGGGGCGGTTACCTCGCCGGACGCCATCTCCTCGACCGCGGCTTCACCGAGGTTGCCGTCATCGCAGGCCCCGACCATGCGAGCACCTCCCGCGACCGCCTCGCCGGATTCCGCGACGCGCTGGCCGAGGACGGCATCGAACTCCGGCCGGATCGCATCGTCCGCTCCGACTTCGACGTGTCCGGCGGTGTCGCCGCGGCCACCGTTCTCCTCGAGTCGGATTCGCGTCCCGAGGCGATCTTCACCGTCAGCGACACCATCGCGATCGGCGTCCTCGGCGTCGCCCGCGACCTCGGACTGCGGATCCCCGAAGATCTCGCGCTCGTCGGGTACAACGACATTCCGGTGGTCGCCCAGCTGCCGGTGCCGCTGACGACCGTCCGGTCACCCGCGCGCCTGATCGGCGCGACAGGTGTGCGTCATCTCCTGTCGATCATCGCGGGCAACGACGTGGAATCGGTGAAGCTCCCGGTCGAGCTGATCGAGCGGGCATCGACACGGAAGTAGTCAGAGCGTCGCCCGCAGTTCCCGTTTGAGCAGCTTCCCGCTCTGGTTGCGGGGCAGCTCGTCCACGAACACCACCTGCTTGGGCACCTTGAACGGCGCGATACGCTCCTTGACGTGGGCGATCAACCCGTCCGGTGTCACGCCGGCCGCGTCCTCCCGCAGCACCACCACCGCGGTGATCGCCTCGATCCACTTGTCGTCGGGCGTCCCGATGACCGCGACCTCGGCCACGTCCGGATGCGTGTAGACGGCGTCCTCGACCTCCCGCGACGCCACCAGGATGCCGCCGGTGTTGATGACGTCCTTGATGCGGTCGACGACGGTGATGTACCCCTCCGGGTCCCGCGTCACCAGATCGCCCGAGTGGAACCAGCCGTCACGGAACGCCTCCGCGGTGGCGTCGGGGTTGTCCCAGTACCCCAGACACAGCTGGGGCGAACGGTAGAGCACCTCACCGGGCGTGTCATCCGGAACGTCGTTGCCGTCGGGGTCCACCACCCGCGTCTCGACGAAGAACACGGCCTTCCCGCACGACGACGGCCGGTCCTCGTGTTCCTCCGGCTGCAGCACCGTAGCGAGCGGACCGATCTCGGACTGCCCGAAGCAGTTGTAGAAGCCGAGGTCGGGGTAGCGTTCGCGCAGCCTGTTCAGCACTGTCACCGGCATGATCGACGCGCCGTACTGGGCCTTCTTCAACGACGACAGGTCGCGGGTCTCGAGATCGGGGTGCCCGGCGAGCGGCACCCACACCGTCGGCGCCAGGAACAGCGAGCCGATGCGATCCGCCTCGATGCGCCGCAGGATCTCCGGAATGTCCGGGGTCTGCATCAGATTCACCGAGGCGCCCACCGACAGGTACGGCATCATGAACACGTGCATGCCGGCCGAGTGGTAGAGCGGCATGCAGATCAACGGATTGTCCCCCTCGCTCAGCGCGAGGGCGATCACGGAAGACACGTACTCGTGCACGAGGCCGCCGTGAGTCATCATGGCGCCCTTCGGCTTCGACGTCGTCCCGGACGTGTACAGCAACTGCGCCACATCGGTGGACGCGACCGGCTCCGCGAGCACGGGGACGTCGCCGGAGCCGCTGTGGGCGAGCAGCGAATCTTCGGCGTCGCGCAGGGGAACCACGTGACGCAGGTCGAGGGCGCCGCGGACCGAGTCGAGCGTGCCCCTCAGCGCCGGGTCGACCAGCACGGCCGCGCTTCCGGACTGCGACACCAGATAGGTCAGCTCGTCGCCCTTGAGCGCATAGTTGACGGGGACGTGCACGAGACCCGCACGCGCGCAGGCCAGAAACCCGATCGTGTACGCGTCCGAGTTGGTGCCGTACGCGGCGACGCGCTCACCGGACGACAGTCCGAGCGACTGCAGGTAGGCGGCCGCTCGGCTGACCGCGTCGTCGAGTTCACGGTACGTCCACGTGCGGTCCTCGAACGTCAGCGCCCTGCGGTCGGGGAACTTGGCGGCCGAGCGCCGCAGCACTCCGTCGACGGTATCGGTACGCGCATCCAGACTCATGCACGAAGGTTATAGGACGTCCAAGTACCTTGCCAGAGGGTTCGTGCTACCGCCCTGCAGGCACCAGCATCGGCGAATGCATGTCGTAGTACGTCACGTCGTCGGTCAGCCGGCCCTCCTCCTCGAACAGCGATCTCAGATCGTCCGGCACCTCCAACTTCTCGTGGGAACGGGCCTCCGCCTCGGACGTGAAGTACACCGCCTCGACGTACCCGCCGTCGCCGTACGTGCACAACGTTCCACCGAGGATCTCCGGACGCAGCTCATGAAGCTGGGGTTCGGCCTGTTCCAGCAACTCCCGCATCCGACTCGCGTCGGTGGTGTGCCCTTCCATGACCTGAACGAATGTCGCGTCGTCCGAACCGCCACCCATCCACTCCATCACGTCTGGGCAGTCCATGAACGACACGGCACCCTCGAAGCACCGCTCGGTCTCCGCCCACCACGCGCCCTGCTCCGGACGCTCGCTGTTACGCCGGGCGGCTTCGGCCGATTCGAACCGCGCGAGTGCGATGAACGTTCCGTCGTCGCACAATCCCTGGGTGCAGCCCAGGAAGCCCGTCGCTCCCGGGCGCACATCCTCCGTCCAGCGGTCCATGCACCGGCGTAGGCCGGCCTCGTCGGACACCTTTCCTTGAATAACCTGGATGAACATCGATAGTCACCTCCCGCGGGACGGTCGCCCCGCAGTGAGAACGATCTCGGTGACCGACCCGTCGCGGTCCACCGTCAGCGGGCACCGACGGCCCGCGGCCGCAGCCACTGCACACTTGATCCTTCGCCGGTTCGCTGGACCGCGCAATGCAGACAGCGTGCGCTATTTCCCCTGCCATTGCGGAGTGCGCTTCTCGACGAACGCCTGCATGCCCTCCTGGGCGTCGCACGTGATCGCATTCGTGGCCATCGTCTCCGCCATCGCCGCGTAGGCCTCGTCCTGAGGGAGCTCGATCTGCCGGTAGAACGCCTGCTTGCCGATCTTCACCGTGAGCGGGCTGGCCTTCGTGATCTTCGCGGCGAGCGCCCGGGTCTGCGCATCGAGCTCCTCGGGCGCGACGACCAGGTTCACCAGCCCCCAGTCCGCGGCGGTCTCCGCCCCGATCGTCTCCCCCGTGAGCAGCATCTGCAGCGCGCGCTTACGTCCGATCGCGCGGCTGAGGGCCACCATCGGGGTGGAGCAGAACAGTCCGATCTTCACCCCCGGCGTCCCGAACACGGCGTTCGACGACGCGACGACGAGATCGCACGAGGCGGCGAGCTGACAGCCCGCCGCGACGGCCGCGCCCTGGACGGACGCGATGACCGGCTGCGGGATGTCCTGCACCGCCTGCATCATCTCGACGCAGGTGTCGAAGATGGCCTGCTCGTCCTCGAGTGTGCGGCCGATCATCTCCTTCAGGTCGTGGCCCGCGGAGAACACCGGTCCTGCAGCCCTGATGACGACGACGCGGGTGGTGTCGTCGTCGCCCAGCTTCCGGAGCGCCGCGGTGACGTCCCGCATGGCCTCGGACGACAGCGGATTGCGCTGTTCGGGGCGGTTCAGGGTGAGGAACGCGACGCCGGTGTCCGGCTCGGCAGTGATCTCGACGAAGTTCTCGGCAGTGGTCTCGACTAAGTTCTCGGTCATGACTACTGCCTACCACCCGTGAGTACTTGTTAACCGCCCGCGGTTAACAAGTACTCACGGGCGGAGCAATGCGGGCCCGCACCTCACCGAAGCCGATGCGGGTGCCGTTCGGGCCCGGTGCGGTGGCGGAGATGGCGATCTCGTCGCCGTCCTCGAGGAACGTGCGCTTCTCGTCCCCCACGACGACGGGCTCCTGACCACCCCACGTCAGTTCGATGAACGCGCCGCGCTGGTCCTTCTCGGGTCCGGAGATGGTGCCCGACGCGAACAGGTCGCCCGTGCTGGCGGCGGCGCCGTTGACCGTGGTGTGCGCGAGCATCTGCGCCGGCGACCAGTACATCTGCGCGTACGGCGGACGCGACACGACGTGCCCGTTCCACTCGACGGCCAGGTCGATGTCCAGGCCCCACTTCTCCTCGCCGCGCAGGTACGGCAGCGGCTGCGGATCCTGCATCGGGGTGTCGATGCGGGCCGCCTGGAGAGCGTCGAGGGGAACCACCCACGGAGAAATGGACGTGGCGAAGCTCTTCCCGAGGAACGGGCCGAGCGGTACGTACTCCCAGGCCTGGATGTCGCGGGCGGACCAGTCGTTCACGACGACCGCACCGAACACATGCTCCGCGAACTGATCCGGGGTGATGGTCTCCCCCAGCTTCGTCGGGACGCCGACGAGGAAGCCCATCTCGGCCTCGATGTCGAGGCGGCGGGACGGCCCGAAGTCGGGGGCGTCCTGAGCCGGGGTCTTGCGCTGCCCGCACGGCCGGATGACGTCGGTGCCCGACACGATGACGGTGCTCGACCGCGCGTGGTATCCGACCGGCAGGTGCTTCCAGTTGGGCATGAGCGGCTCGGAGTCGGGGCGGAACAGTCGTCCGAGGTTGGTGGCGTGATTCTCGGACGCGTAGAAGTCGACGTAGTCGGCGACGGCCACCGGCAGGTGCATCGTGACGTCGTCGACCGCGAACACCGCGGTGTCGGCGACGTCGCCCTGCACGAGTTCGGTGATCTGACTGCGGACCTCGGTCCAGCGGGCCCGGCCCTGCGCCATGAACGCGTTGAGGGTGGGCTGCGCGAAGACGTCGTCACCCAGTGTGGCGGCGAGATCCACGACGGAATCTCCCACCCGCACTCCGACCCGTGGGGCCGAGTCGGCGGTCGAGAACACGCCGTACGGCAGGTTCTCGATCCCGAAGAGGGAATCGGCGGGGATGTCGAGGGCGGTCATGCGTGGGCTCCTTGATCTGCGGAGGCGAGGGCGGAAGACGGCACAAGGTGCAGTGCGACGAGATCCTCGAGCGGCTCGATGATGCTGCACGTGCCGAAGGATCGGAAGGCGGTGCGAACGGCGCCGACGACGTCGACCGGGAGGTCCCCCAGTTCGCGGGCGAGCAGTGCGCCGTCACGTTGGGCGAGAGTGGCGGCCACTCGGTCGGCGCCGGCGCCGCCGAGTGCGTGCCGGGTGGCGAGCAGCACGTTGAGGAAACCGTGCTGTTCGAATCCCGTGTGCGGATCGGTGTTGCGGACGGCGTGGTGCAGTCCGGCCGTGGCCTTGAACGGAACGCCCGACGCGACGACGGTGACCAGGGCGGACGCGAGTTCGGTCTCGTCCGGGTAGGCCTCGGCGGCAACGCCTCCCGTGCGGAATTTGGCCGCGAACGGGCTACCGACGAGTGAGGCGAGGAAGTCGGGCCGGCGCTCGCCGCGCGGCACCTCGACGAACACGTCGAGTCCGGCGGTCAGCGTCTCGACGGCGTCCATCGCGGCGAAGAACTCCGCGGCCGTCTGTTCGGCGGGCACCGCGATCTCGAGTGCCACCGCGGTGGCACCGTCGATCTGTGCGAGGCGGTCGAGTGCGGGTTCGAGCGTGGCCGGGCCGCCGGGCAGCGTCAGGCTCAGCTCGAGCGCACCGGGTGTCAGTTCGCCCAGCCGGGCGACCGGAAAGACGAAGGGACCGACCAGGTCCGCGTACGGCGCCGACCGGTGCCTGGCGTGCGCGGGGAGCGCGTCGGGCAGGGCTGCGTTCCCGGGCGGGAATACGGCGGCGTCGTCGCAGAGGCCGGCGAACAGGGCGGGGATCACTGCTTCGGCCCCCGCCCTGCCCACGTCCACGCGTAGCCCGAGTCCTCGCAGGCCACTGCGCCCTCGCCGAGTTCGAGCGGACGGAACGTGTCGACCATGACGGCGAGTTCGTCGAAGAACTCGGCCCCGATGCTGCGTTCGTACGCGCCCGGCTGCGGACCGTGTGCATGGCCGCCGGGATGAATCGAGATCGAACCCTGGCCGATGCCGGAACCCTTGCGCGCCTCGTAGTCTCCGCCGACGTAGAACATGATCTCGTCGGAGTCGACGTTCGAGTGGTAATACGGCACCGGAATCGACAGCGGGTGGTAGTCGACCTTGCGGGGCACGAAGTTGCAGATGACGAAGTTGTTGCCCTCGAACGCCTGATGCGCCGGCGGCGGCTGGTGCACACGCCCGGTGATGGGCTCGTAGTCGGAGATGTTGAACGTGTAGGGGTAGAGGCACCCGTCCCAGCCCACGACGTCGAAGGGATGCTGCGGGTACACCATTCGCGTGCCGACGATCCCGTGCGACGTTCGGTGTTTGACGAGCACCACGACGTCCGTGCCCTCGACCTGGAGCGTGTCGGACGGCCCGTGCAGGTCGCGCTCGCAGTAGGGCGCGTTCTCGAGCAACTGACCGAACCGGGACAGGTAGCGCTTCGGCGGGACGATGTGGCTGTTGGCCTCCATCGCGTAGGCGCGCAACGGTTCCGGGCCCTGCGGGATCCAGCGGTGGGTCGTCGACATCGGGATCAGGACGTAGTCGCCCTGCTTCGCCTCGAGCGCGCCGAACACGGTTTCGACGGTGGCGGCACCGGATTCGACGTACACCATCTCGTCGCCGATCGCGTTGCGATACAGCGGCGACTCCTTGGCAGCGACCACGTAGGAGATGCGGACGTCCGCGTTGCCGAGGATCAACCGGCGTCCGGTGACCACGTCGGTGTCGGCCCAGACCGTGTCCGGGAACAGCTCGTGCAACTTCAGGTGCCGCGGCTTGAGCGGATGATTGGGAGTCGTGCTCTGGTCGGGCACCTCCCACACGGTGGCATCGACGATCGCCGACGGGATGTGGCGATGGTAGAGCAGTGAGGAATCGGAGGAGAAGCCCTCTTCTCCCATCAATTCCTCGAAGTAGAGCTGACCGTTGTCGTCACGGTGCTGGGTGTGCCGCTTGGGCGGGATGTTGCCCACGTGCCGATAGAACGCCATGACCGGCCTCCCTAGAAGTGCGTGTTCGTAGTAGTAAACACATTAACTAAATTGTAGGCGTGATGGCAAGCACAGATTTTCAGGGAGGCACAGCTGGGTCAGTTACGCCCGCGCACGTCGAACTGGCTGCGATTGGTGATCAGCTTGTCGAGCAGCATGACGAGAATGCGCTGCTCCGGTTCGGTGAGAACACTCGCCCAGGCATGTTCCCGCTCGTTCTGCTCACGGTAGATCTCACTGATCTCACTCCGGCCCTTCTCGGTGAGCGACAACTGGACGGACCGGCCGTCCCGCTCGTCCGGGGTCCGTTCCATCAGACCACCACCGACCAGCGTCTTCGTCAGATTCGAGACGGCAGCCCTGCTCATACCGGTGAGCCTGGCCGCAGTCTTCGACTCGACGGGTCCGGCCAGCCACGTCACGAACATCAGCCGGAACGCCGACCACGACAGGCCACGCGGACGGTGGATCGACGATTCCAGGTCGTATGTCACCACGTTCGACGCGCGGTTCAACGTCAGGAGGACCTGGGTGGCGAGTTCGTGCGTCGAGCCGTATTCCGTGCTCAGGCGCCTGTTCGCCAGTTCGATGAACGACCAGAAGTCGAGGCTGTCGGGCACCTCGACGGGCGCCGGCACTGCGTCATCGGTCATGGAGGAACCCTATCGCCAGCGGGCGGCGGGCCCAGCGCCCGCCACCTCCGCTTTTAGTATATCTATGAACTAGATGATGCAGTTGCTTCTTCCAGTTCGACCGGTTCCTTCTTCGGGATCTTCAGGAACGCGAGCATGACGGCACAGATCAGCAGGCACCCGATCGGGAAGTTCAGGCCGATGGTGACGTTGTCGGCGGTGGCGTTCTTTCCGATGACGTACGGGCCGAAGAATCCGCCCATCGCGGCGATCGTGTTGATGGCCGCGAGACCGACGGCCGTCTCCGCCCGGGTGAGCACCTGCGCCGCCATCGCCCAGTACGGCGCCATGTATCCGAGCACACCGACCGCCACCATCGACAGCGACGTCAACGCCAGCACCGGCGAGTGCCGGAAGAGGATGGTACCGAACAACCCGACAGCGGCCAGGATCATCAGCCCGATGACGACGAGCTTCCGCTCGCCCGTTCGATCCGAGTAACGGCTGATCAGCAGCATTCCGGCAGCACCGACCACGAACGGGATCGCGCCGAGGAATCCGATGTTGGTGGCAGAGTAGCTCGGATCCATCTGCTTGACGATCTGCGGCAGGAAGAACGTGAAACCGTACAGCCCGCATGCTGCGAACAGGTTCGCGACGGCGTTCAGCGGTCGTCGACGCCGCCCGCGCGCTCGGCAATCTGCTGCGCTGACCCGTGAGTACTTATTAACGCCCGGCGGTTAATAAGTACTCACGGGCGCGTCAGCGCTCGTAGCCCTTCCGCATGTCGTCGACGATGCGCGGGCGGTCGAGGGACGAGGGCTCGAGTTCGCGGCGGGGACGGTCGCGCGGGAAGATCGCGGACGCGGCGAGGGTCGGCTCGTCGAGGAAGCGCAGTTCGGGGACGTCACGGGGTAGGCGCAGGGCCGGTGGTTCGGGTCCGCGCCGGGCGAGGACGTAACCCCAGTCCCCGAAGCTCGGCACCAGCACGTGATACGGGGTGACGGCCAGACCCGCGGACGCGACCGTCGACGTGGTGCGCCAGTACGCGTCCGGCGTCGAATAGGGGCTTCCCGACTGCACCACCATCAGTCCGCCGGGGTTCAGTGCGGCGGCGGCGAGACCGTAGAACTCGGTGGAGTACAGGCGCCCGAGCGCCGGGGTGTCCGGGTCGGGGAGGTCCACGATGACGGCGTCGAATCCGGATTCGGGTGCGTCGCGTAGCCACCGGAACGCGTCGTCGAGGACTACGTGCACGCGCGGGTCCTGCAATGCTCCCTGATTCAGCCCCGACAGCCGGGTGTTCGCGAGTTCGATGACCGCTGGATCGAGTTCCACCTGCACGATCTCCTGGACCCCGGGAAGTCGCAGGACCTCTCGTGCGGCGAGGCCGTCGCCTCCGCCGAGGATGAGTACCCGCTTCGGGTCGTCCGCCATCGCTGGGTACACCAGCGATTCGGTGTACCGATGTTCGTCGACGCTGGAGAACTGGAGGTCGCCGTCGAGGAAGAGCCGCACGTCTCCCCCACGCTCGGTGACCACGATCTCCTGGTACTGCGACCTTTCCGCGGCAATCACCGGATCGGTGTAGAGACGTTGCCGCGACGTGGTCTCGATGCCGTCGGCGCGCACCAGGAGCACCGCGATGCACGCGGCGGCGACGAGTAGCGCCACGACGGCGAGCAATCGGGTGCGCAGACTCAGCTGCCACCGCAGCAGGATCAGCGCCACGACCGCGGCGGCAACGAGATTGACGATGCCGGTGATTGCGGCGCCGCGGATCATTCCGGCGATCGGCAGCAGGACGAACGGCCAGAGCAGGCCCCCGACCAGGGCGCCTGCGTAGTCGGCGGCGTTGAGGTTTGCCAGGACCTTTCCGGTGCTCTCGGCGTCGGTGTCGCTGCGGCCCGATTGCAGCAGCGTCATCAGCAACGGCACCTCGGCGCCGACCAGCACACCGATCAGTGCGGTGGCGAGCACCAGAACGATTGCGCTGGAACCGAAGAACGTGAACGTCACGTACAGCGTCACCGCACTGAACCCGCCGACGAGTCCGAGGACGATCTCGACGACCACGAACGACGCGGCCGCGGTGGAGAGCAGCGGCTTGGCGGCGAGGGCACCCACCCCGAGTGCGGCCACGAACCCCGCGACGATCAGCGACGTCTGGGTGATCCCGCCGCCGGTCAGACTGACCGACAGTGTCAGCAGGGCCAGTTCGTAGATCAGCCCGCACGCAGCACACGCGGCCACCGCGGCGAGCAGGAACGCCCTGGCCCGCCCGCCGAGCGCTCGGGTGGTGGAGGTATTCGGCTCTGCCGCTGTGGTCGTCACGAGATCAGGTGAGTGCGGCGGCGTTCACGAGGCCGATGGCGAAGAGGCTCGCACCGACCGCCCATGCGGCACCGCACATCTGCGGGTTCCCGACCAGGCCGACGAGTTGCCCGGGAAGCAGCACATTCATGAGCCGCAGCGCGATGACCTGCAGCAGTACACCGAAGAGGCCGTAGACCGCGGAGTCGGCGAGTCCCTGCGCGAATCCGTCGGAGCTGGTGAGGATCGCAGTGACCACGACGACGGCGAGGGCGAGATGGTTCGACGCCAGCAGGATTGCCGCGTTGGGGTTCTTGTCGACGTACACCTGGTGCCGGAGATTTCCGGGGGTGGCGAGGTCGAGTACCGCGAAGCCGACTCCGAGGACGGCAATGCCGATGACGAAATACGCCAGGGTGCCGAGCATGCCGACGGCGAGCATTCCGACGTCGACGCTGCCGATTTCCGTTGCTGCCGCCGTGTAGGTGGTGTTCACGCGCTTCTCCCGAGTCGAGTGTTCTCTGTCATTTCGCGCTCCCGGATCCGCCGCTGCCGCTGGCGCCGCCCGCCGGTGAACCGGGGTTGAAACCGGGCCCCAGATAGGCGAACCCGCCGCTTCGGTAGCGTCCGTCGATGTCTTCGACGCGGACGAGGCTGCCGCCACCCGGTCCGGCGCTGACCGTGACGATGTCGTCGTCGTAGCGTAGGTATTCGCTGCCGCCGTCGGCCTTCCGCGCCGCCGGTTCCTCCTCGGCTACGATGTTCGAGACGGTCGTCCCCACTGGATCGGTGGACGTGTACGTCTTCGCCTCGCCTGCGGTGTTCTGCAGGGCGTAGGTGTCGGCGATGTAGTCGCGGACGCCGCCGCCGCACGCGGTCGCGACAAAAACGAGGAGCAGCATCGGGGCGAGCCGCACGCGCGCACTGAACGGGGTCACGGCTGCCACCTGCTTCGAGTTTTCACGATCACCCCACCCTTGTCTCCCGGGTACAGATGCCAGGTCTGCCAGGCCCATCCGCCCGTATCCTCACGCGTTGCCGTGAGCGCTGTCAGTGCGGTGTGGTCGCCGGGGAACGCCCCGCAGATCCACCCGACCACTTCGGTGGCCTGGCGCCGCAGCCAGTCGGCGGTCTGCTCCAGGTGGATGCGGTCGACGGTGTCGGTGGTCGAGTCGAACCGGTACCCGCTCGCGCTGTCGGATACCGGCAGTGGCCTGCCGCCGGCCCGGACCGCGTCGCACGACACCTGTTCGGTGATCCGGCTGCCCGCAGCGGATGCCGTCACCGCATGCGATGCCCCGAGAACTGCGAGTGTCACTCGGTCGTCACCGTGCGTGATGGTGAGTTCGGCAAGCGGAAGGGGTGTTTCGGCGTTCACGACGAGACCGAGCGCCTCGGCAGACACATCGCGCGACTCGATGTCGAGAACGTGCAGTGTCACTGCGACGGACCGGAATGGATCACGGTGAGTTCACCGCGCGTGACGGCGCGCCCCGTGGAGACCTCCCACGACTGCGTCCGCGCCCAGCGCTCGAAGGACAGCAGGCCGGTCTTGTCGGCCGTCTCGTAGTCGGCGTAGTCGACGACGCCCTGGGGTGCGGTTCCGGTGGTTCCTTCGGCGGTGAACGAGGCGGTGCCGCGCTCGATCTGCCGGTGCACCCTGTCGTCGAGGATCACATCACCGTTCGGTTCGAGCCCCGTGCCCTCGCGGCGCATCCACAGCGTCATCTCGAGGTTGCCCTCGTCGTTCTCGACGGTCAGCCATCGCTGACCGGTCGACCCGTCGAGGAGGTGTTCGTGCCAGATGTACCCCTCTTCGTCGAGGGTGATGGTTCCGCGCACGACGTGGTCGATTCCCGCGTACGTGATGATGTCGCCGACCCCGATCTTGTACGGGTCATAGACCTCCGGGTAGTCGGCGAGCGGATCGACCCTGGCAGCACGAGCGGAGTTCTTCCCGCCCCGATTCCGCAGGATCAGAACGATGCCCACGATCACGACGACGATCAGCAGCAGCACTAGCAGCGTGGTCAACAGTCTCTCCTGGTCAGCGGCTCCGGCACGGGAGACCGGCACCTGGCCCCCACCAGTCAGTCACCTTACTGTGCGCCGCAGACCCGCACACCTGGCGATTGCAGACGCAGGTAGCAAAGGCTAGCCTAACCGAATGCGCGAGAGCTGGGGGACGCGGAACGCTGTCGTTCACCGAGATCCGTGCGGCACACGTCCAGGCGTCGACAAGACCGACAGTGAGGAACCATATGGCCATCCCGTCCATTTCGACCTACTCGATCCCGGAGATCCACGAGGTCCCCGAATCGAAGGTGACCTGGCGCCTCGACCCACGACGTTCCGCACTGCTGGTCCACGACATGCAGAATTACTTCATCGACGCATACGACGTGCAGTCGGAGCCGATGTCGACCGCGATGGCAAACATGGTCCGGATCCGCGAACTCTGCACTGACGCCGGGATTCCCGTGATCTACACGATGCAGCCGGGCGACCAGCATCCGTCGCGTCGCGGCATCCTCGCCGACTTCTGGGGCCCCGGACTGACTTCGGGTCGCGACACCGAAGTGGTCGAACCGCTCGCCCCCCGCGAGGGCGACATACAGGTGACCAAGTGGCGGTACTCGGCCTTCCAGCGCACCGACCTCCGGCAGTTGCTCGGCCACCACGGTCGTGACCAGCTGATCGTGACGGGCGTCTACACGCACATGGGCTGCATGCTGAGCGCCGCCGAGGCGTTCATGTCGGACGTTCAGCCGTTCCTGGTCTCCGACGCGACTACGGATTTCAGCCGCGACGAGCATCTCATGGCGCTCACCTACGCGGCGAAGCGCTGCGGTTCGGTGACCACCACGGATGCGCTGGTCTCCGCGCTCTCCCCGCTCGAAGTCGGCTGACCCCACCACTGGGTATGTGGTTAGGCTAACCTGACACGTCGAGTAGCTGCATGCCCGAGCACGCCCGCACGACGACAGCATCAGGAGCGCTTGTTAGATGTCCCTTTCGATTTCGTCACCGTCCGCCGCGGCCACCGGCGAGGACACGGCCGACGCCTGCTTGACCGCTGCCCAGCGCGAGCTGTGGGCCGGGCACCATCTCGACCCGACCCGGTCGGCCTTCAGCACGGCCGAATACGTGGAGGTCGCCGCCCCCGTCGACATCGAAGCTCTCGCCGCGGCAGTACGCACGGTGACCGAGGAAGCCGAGGTGCTCTCGGTCCGCTTCGAGGCCGAACCCGGTGCCGATTCGGCCGACGTCGTCCAGGTGCACGACCGTCGCCACGCACCCGATCTCGAACGTCTCCAACTGGACCGGGCTGCTGCCGTGGAGTGGATGCGCGAGGACGTGCGCCGACCACTCGACTTCGACTCCGCTCCCCTCGTGCGCACGGCACTGATCACGACCGAATCCGGTGTGCTCTGGTATCTCCGCGCCCCGCACGTGTTGCTCGACGCGTACGGGTATTCGCTGCTCACCCGCCGCGTGGCGGCGCTGTACGCGGCCCGGCTCGCGGGCACCGAACCCCGGCCGGCCAAGTTCCCGCCGTTGCGGGCGCACGTCCGGGCCGCACGGGAATTCGATGCGGCGGCCCCGGACACCGGCGCGCCGCAGTCCGCCTCGCGTCCGGTCGGCTTCAGCGACACGGTGCGCCGGGCCGCCCCCGACCCCCATCGGCACACGATCCCGATCGAACCCGGAGTGGCGAGGACTCTGCGCGAGGCCGCCACCGCGCAGGCGACCACGTGGGCGGAAACGGTCTATGCGGCCGCTGCCGCATACCTGGGCGCCCACACTGGGGCCGAGAACATTCAGCTCCGCGTTCCGGTTCTGGCACGTCAGGGCATCGAGCTGGCGTCGCCCGTGACGGCCACGAACATTGTGCCGCTCCGGATTCCGCTCGACGCACGACCGACGTTCGGCGACGTGATCGGCCGGGTGGCCACCGCGCTGTCCGAGACGCGACCGTTCCACCGCGTCCGGGACGCCGGTAGCCGCGCCACCGGCGGAGCGGTGGTGAACGTCAAACCGTTCGCCGCCAGAATCGCTTTCGGTCCCACGTTCGGGGCGGTGCATCAGCTTGCCACCGGTCCGGTGGAGGACGTGGTGATCTCCGTCTCGGGCGCCGGGGACGAGCTCACGCTCGAATGGGCCGGAAATCCCGAGGTCTATACGGACGACGAGATCCGGGAGCACGCAATCCGATTCGCGCACTACCTCCGAACCATCTCCGTGGCAGCAGAACCCGTCTCCGTGGTGGACGTCTGCGCTCCCGACGAACTGCACCTGTGGCGGTCGGCGGCCGGCCTCGACCGGACCCCCGGCATGGCAGCGGTGCTTCCGGACAGCATCGTCACCGCCTTCCTCGCCCAGGTGTGCACCCACCCGGACCGCGTCGCGGTGAACGATCTGTCGTATCGGGAACTCTCGAACCGCAGCGCCGCCCTGGCCCGGCAGCTGAGGTCGGCCGGCGCCGGGCGCGGCGCGGTCGTGGCCGTGAGCCTGCCCCGCGGCACCGATCTGATCGTCGCCATCCTCGCGATTCTCCGCAGTGGCGCGACCTACCTGCCGATCGATCCGTCGTCCCCGGCCGAGCGCGCCCGGTTCATCCTGCGGGATGCGCAGCCGTCGCTGGGAATCGGATCCGCCGATCTGCTCGGCGACCTCCCCCGAGTCGAGGAGGACGCGGAACCGTCGGTCGTCACCGACCTCGAGAATTCGGTGCGCGCGGACGACATCGCGTACATCATCTACACGTCCGGATCCACCGGTGTGCCCAAGGGCGTGCCGATTCCGCACCGTAACGTGATGCGGCTGTTCGACGTGTCCCGCGAATGGTTCACGTTCACCGAGGACGACTGCTGGCCCCTTCTGCACTCGTATGCGTTCGACTTCTCCGTCTGGGAGATCTGGGGTGCGCTGCTGCACGGCGGCCGCCTCGTCACGGTCGACGAGGCCACCCTGACGTCACCGTCCGACCTCGCCGCCCTTCTCGTCGACGAGGGTGTCACGGTGCTGAACCAGACGCCGTCCGCGTTCGGGCATCTCGTCGACGCTCTCGTCCGCGCGGACTCGTTCGACCGGCTGCGACTGCGGTACGTCGTGTTCGGCGGTGAGGCTCTCGATCCTGCCGTCCTGCGAGCCTGGTTCGCCGCGACCGGTCCGGAGGCGGGAACCGAGCTGGTCAACATGTACGGGATCACCGAGACCACCGTGCACGTCACCGCCACGAAGGTCACCGCCGCCGACGTGGTCGACATCGGGGTTCCGCTCGGCGACCTCCGCACGTACGTCCTCGGACCGGGACTGCGTCCAGTGCCGTCCGGCGTCACCGGCGAGATCTACGTGTCCGGTCCCGGACTGTCCCCGGGCTACCTCGGGCGTCCCGACCTGACGTCGGGACGGTTCGTCGCCGACCCGTTCGCACCGGACGGGACGCGCATGTACCGGACCGGCGACCTCGCACGGTACGACGCGACCGGCGCTCTCCACTACCACGGCCGCGTCGACGACCAGATCCAATTGCGCGGTTACCGTGTCGAACTCGGCGAGATCGCCGCCGCCATGACTGCGGTGCCCAACGTGCAGGCGGCGGTGGCCACGGTGCACGAGCAGGCCGGCGGCGACCAGCGGATCGTCGGGTACGTCGTGCCCCGGCCGGGTGCCGAGCACGACGCCGTCGAGGAGCAGGTGCGCGCGCACCTCGTCCGGTCCCTTCCCGGGTACATGACGCCGTCCGCACTGGTGACGCTCGACCGGTTGCCGTTGACCCACAACGGCAAGGTCGACAAGGACGCGCTGCCCGCCCCCCGTTGGCTCGGACAAGTCGGCGACACACCGCGGACCGACACCGAGGCCCGGATCCTTCCGCTGTTCACCTCCGTGCTCGGCGCCGAGCAGGTCGGCGTCCACGACGACTTCTTCGCGCTCGGCGGCAACTCGCTCCTCGCCGCCGCCCTCGTGTCGGCGATCACCGCGGAACTGGGTGTCTCGCTGCGGGTCACGACGATCTTCGAGAATCCGACCGTGGCCGCTGTGGCCGCCCAGTTGGAGGACGCCGGAGAGCGGGTGGCGGCCAGCAGGCCGTCCCCGCGGGACCTCCCCGAGGGAACGCCGGTGCCGTTGTCACCGGCGCAGGAACGCCTGTGGTTCCTCGACAGCGCGGCCGGTGGCGGAACGTACCTGCTGGCGTTGGCCGTCGACTTCGGGGAGGGCATCGAACCCGACGCCCTGTCCGCGGCGCTCGCGGACGTCGTGACCCGGCACCAGTCGCTGCGGACGGTGTTCCCCCTCGTCGACTCGATTCCGCACCAGGTCGTGCTGCCCGCCGCCGATGCGAAGGTCCGGCTCGAACGTGTCGACAACGTCGGCAACATCGAGGGACACATCGCGGCGATGACCACGGTGGGTCTCGGGCTCACCGATCAGCCGCCGCTGCGGGCGGTGCTGTACGAACCGCAGCACACGCTGGTGTTGTTGATGCACCACATCATCGGCGACGAATGGTCGCAGTCGAAGCTCCTCGACGATCTCGCGTTCGCCTACAACGCGCGACGCGCCGGCCGGGAACCGGGGTTCACGCCGCTGCCGTTGCAGTACCCCGACGTCGCCGTGTGGCAACGCGAGCGCATCGGCGCGGGCCCGGACGACGCGACGCGGTTGCTGACCGGCCAACTCGACTACTGGCGTGAGCAACTCGCCGGTCTGCCGCTCGAACTGGGCTGGCGCACCGACCGCCCCCGACCGGCCCTGCCCACCAACCGCGGTGCGAGCGTCCACCGCACGCTGTCGCCGGCGCTGCACGCGGCCGTCGAGTCGCTCGCCGCCGAGCGGCGCGCGAGCTTCTTCATGATCGTGCACGCCGCCGTGGCCGTGCTGCTCGAAAGGCTGGGCGCCGGCGAGGACATCGCCCTCGGCGTGCCCGTCGCGGGTCGCAGTCATCCCGACCTCGACGCCATGGTGGGTTGCTTCATCAACACGGTGGTCCTGCGGACCGACGTGTCGGGCGACCCGACGTTCGACGAACTGCTGGACCGGGTCAGGGCCGTCGACCTCGACGCCGTCGACCACGCCGACGTGCCGTTCAACCGCATCGTCGAACTCGTCAATCCCCCACGCTCATCGGCCCGCCACCCCCTGTTCCAGGTGATGCTGTCGCACTGGAAGCAGGGCGGCGCGGCGGAGCGATTCGACGGGACCACCGCCGCCGTGCGGATGCTCGACGCGACGTCCGCGAAATTCGATCTTGCGCTGCGCTTCCAGGAACGTCCGGACAGCGGCGGGGTCGACGTGACGTTCGAGTACTCCACCGAACTCTTCGATGCCGCGACCGTCGAATCCCTCGCCGACCGCCTCGCCGTGGTGATCGAGCGCCTCGTCGAGCACCACGAGCAGCGGATCGCCCGGCTCGACATCCTGACCCCGCAGGAGCGGGGCCGGGTACTCGGCGAATGGTCCCACGCGGAGCACTCCATCCCGGCCCGCACCTTCGACGAGTACTTCTCGGCGCAGGTAGCGGAGACACCCGACGCCGAGGCCCTCGCCGTCGGCGCGAGTGTGCGGCCCGCGGTCTCCCTCACCTACCGGCGGCTCGACGAGCGAGCGAACCGGATTGCCCACCTGCTGATCTCGCGTGGCGCCGGCCCCGGCGACGTGGTCGCGATCGCCCTCGACCGTTCCGCCGAACTGATCGTCAGTGTTCTCGCGGTGCTGAAGAGCGGTGCCGCGTACCTTCCGGTCGACCCGACGTACCCGGTCGACCGGATCGCGCACATGCTCGCCGACGGCGCACCGGTCGCGATTCTCACCTCCTCCGTCGGTGTGCCCGACCGCACCCCGCTGGGCACCGACGTGCCGCTCCTCGACCTGGACGATCCGGACCTGCAGGCCCTGCTCGACGCCCAGCCGGTCACGGCTCCCACGGACGCCGACCGGAGCAGGTCGCTGCAACTCGACGACGCCGCGTATCTCATCTACACGTCCGGTTCGACGGGCGTGCCCAAGGGCGTCGTCGTCCCCCACCGGGGCATCGCGGACCTGTTGTCGCTGCAGTCGGACGTGATCGGCATGGACCACAGCACCCGTGCGCTCCACTTCTCGTCCATCAGCTTCGACCTCGCGTTCTGGCAGATCATGTGGGGTGTGCTCTCGGGCGGAACGCTGGTGGTCGCGACGGACGCCGACCGTGTCCCCGGTGAACCGCTCGCCCGCGTCATCAACGAACACGACGTGAACTTCGTCGGCGTGCCACCGTCTTTCGCCGCCGCGTTCCCGCCGGAGCATCCCATCCCGGACGGCGTCGACCTGATGCTCGGCGCCGAGAAGCTCACACCTCAGCTGATCGAGCGGTACGCACCCGGACGCCGGCTGTTCAACGCGTACGGACCCACCGAGTGCACGGTCAACGCCACCCTGGCCCTCGTCGAACCGGGACACGAAGGTCCCGTCCCCATCGGCGTCGTCGATCCGGGCAAGCACGCCTACGTCCTGGACCACGCGCTGCGGCCGGTGCCACCGGGCGTGTCCGGCGAGCTGTATCTCGCGGGCGACAGCGTCACCCGGGGATACCGCAACCAGAGCCCCAAGACGGCGGAACGCTTCATCGCCGACCCATTCGCCGAGTCGGGCGGTCGCATGTACCGGACGTCGGATGTGGTGTGGTGGGGCCGGGACGGTCAGATCTACTTCACCGGCCGCGCCGACTCGCAGGTCAAGGTGCGCGGATTCCGCATCGAACTCAACGAGATCGAGGCCGTGCTGTCCGGCGATCCGGACGTCGAGCACATCGTCGTCGTGGTCCGCGAGGACCGCCCGGGCGATCAGCGGCTGGTCGCGTACGCCACGTCGGTGCCGGGCGGGCGGATCGACCCCGACCAGTTGCACCGCCGTGCCGCAAGCCGGTTGCCGGACTACATGATCCCGGCCGCGTTCATCGCCGTCGACGAGTTCCCCACCCTTCCCAACGGCAAGCTCGACCAGTCGTCGCTTCCCGTGCCGCACCTCTCGCTGCAGGTGTCCGAGCGCGGGCCCCGCACGGCGCGCGAAGAGGTGCTGTGCCAGCTGTTCGCGGAGGCGCTCGGTATCGAGCGGGTCGGCATCGACGACAGCTTCTTCGACCTCGGTGGCCACTCGCTGATGGCGGCCGGGCTGATGAGCGCGATCTCGAAGCGGTTGTCCGTGACCGCGACGGTGGCCTCGCTGTTCGCGGCGCCGACCGTGGCCCAGCTGGCCGGCCGGCTCGACGACGATCACGACGCCGACGCGCTGGCCGTCCTGTTGCCGTTCCGCACTGAGGGGTCGAAGCCACCGGTGTTCTGCTTCCACCCGGCCGGCGGAATCAGCTGGGGCTATTCGGGCCTGCTGCGGCACATCGACGACGACTACCCGCTGTACGGCGTGCAGGCCTCCAACCTGTCGACGTCCAAGCGGCCGCCGGAAACGCTCGAGGACATGGCCGCCGAATACATCGAGCACATGCGGACTGTGCAGCCAGAGGGCCCGTACCACCTCCTCGGGTGGTCGCTGGGCGGCGTCGTCGCGCACGCCATCGCCGGTGCCCTGCAGAACCAGGGTGAGGAACTGGGCATGCTCGTCCTGCTCGACTCCTTCCCGTCCGACGCGTGGGCCTCGATGCCGACAGAGCAGGACGCGCTCGCCGCGCTGCTCTACATGGTCGGCTACGACCCGGAACCGCTCCTCGCCTCCAACACCGAGCCGCACCGCGGCGGTGGCCTCGACCGGCAGCAGGTAATCGACATCCTGCGCGGCGAGGGCAGCGCCCTCGCCGGGATCAACGAGCACACACCAGCCGCGATGATCGACAACTTCGCGAACGCCGTGCGCCTCGAATCCGAACCCTCACAGATCGTCGTGGACTCCGACATGCTCTTCTTCACTGCGGCCAGGAATCCTGCCACCGCGGCGACGTACGACTTGTGGCAGCCATTCCTGAACGGCACCATCGTCAACCACGACCTCGACTGCGAGCACAAGGACATGACTCAGCCTCGCTGGATCGGCGAAGTCGGCTCCGTCGTGAACGAGGCTCTCGCCTCGTTCGGCTCGCGCATGAACCCCATCAACAGAGAACAGGGAGATCGATGAAAACGTCCGGAAGATACTGGCGTAGAGCCGGAATCGTGATGATGGCGGCAACCGCGTTGTTCGCGGGTGCCTGCAGCGAGTCGAATTCCGACTCGACCGACGCGGCGGGATCCGCCACCGGACAGGCCGACGCCTCGGCCTTCCCCGTGTCGATTCCGTCGGCGCTCGGCACCGCCGAGATCACGGAGGCTCCGCAGCGAGTCGTCACGCTCGGCTGGGGCAGCGAGGACGCGGCACTGTCGCTCGGCGTCGTGCCCGTCGCCGTGCAGAACATGAAGTCGGACACGGGAACCGACGACGGCCTGCTGCCGTGGTCGCGGGCGAAGCTCGAAGAGCTCGACCCGAACGCGGAACCCACGTTGCTGACGGCGTCGAGCAAGGAGATGCCGTACGAGCAGATCGCGGCACTCGACCCCGACGTGATCCTGGCCGTGCACTCGGGCGTGAACCAGGAGCAGTTCGACAAGCTGTCGGCGATCGCCCCCACCGTGGCGTACCCGGAGCGTCGCTGGGCGACCAGCTGGGAAGACCAGATCACGACCGTCGGCAAGGCCCTCGGCCGGTCGGCACAGGCCGAGGCACTGGTGACCCAGACGCAGGACACCCTCGCGCAGGCGAAGTCGCAGCACCCCGAGTTCGCCGGGAAGACGGTGGCATTCGGTAGCGGCACCGAGCCGGGATCGTACAACTTCTACTTCGACACCGATCCTCGCCTGAAGATGCTGGCAAGCCTCGGTTTCACGGTCGATCCGCTCGCCCAGCAGCTGCGGGAGAGCAGTGACCAGACCAAGTTCGCGGCTCCCGTCAGCCTGGAACTGCTGCCGACGTACAAGCCGGACGTGCTGCTCGCCTGGTACCTGTCGCCCGAGTTGCAGAACGAGGTGCAGTCGAACCCGCTGTTCGCCGGGGTCAAGGCCGTGCGCGACAACGCCTACGTCGGTCTGACCGATCCGCCGCTGGTGTTCGCGTCGAGTTCGCCGAACGTGCTCAGCGTGCCGTGGCTGCTGGACAAGCTGCTCCCGCAGCTGTCGCAGGCCGCGAACAACGCTCAGGCCAGCTAGTTCCCAACTGACCGCGTCACTGTGCCGCTGCCGAGAGGTCGTCCTCTTCGGCAGCGGCACTGCTGTAGGTGCGCAACCCCTTCAACGTCAGCGCGAGCACCGCCAGCACCACGAGGCCGCCCGCCCCGTAGAGGAGGAACGCCTCACGCGGCCCCACGGCGGCGCCGACGGCGCCGGCGACGAGCGCTCCGGCGGCCGAGCCCGTGGAGATCTGGGCACCCCACACGCCGGCGACGCGTCCGCGGTACTCCTCGGGGGTCTCGGTCTGGATGACCGCATACCGGAGGATGTCGCCGAGCACGCGGCCGAAGCCGTGCGCGGCGAGTCCAAGGAACGTGACCGCGATCATCGGGACGGCGCCGACGCCGATCAGCCCGGCCGACGCGATCATGGCCGCGAGGAACACGACCAGGCCACCGCGACGAGCCGTTCCCGTCCAGCCGCTCGTGAGTGATCCGGTGAGGGCGCCGACGGCGGGGGCGCTGTAGAGCAGTCCGGTGGCCGCCGGTCCGGCGTGGAGGACCTGGCTCGCGTAGGCGGGCAGCAGCACGTTCCAGCCGGTCAGCATCATGGCGCAGAATCCGACCAGGAGCGTCCCGCCGACCACGGAGTCCTTGGCGGCATAGGTGAATCCGCTGGCGATCGACCGCAGCGGACTCTCGGTGTTCTTGACCGGTGGCGGCAGCGATGGCAGCCGGGCGATGCAGTATGCGGTGATTCCCGAGGACACCGCGGCCAGAACGTAGTTGGTGCCCACAGATGTCGCCGCGATGATCACACCACCGATGGCAGGCGACGCGACCGTGCCGAGGTCGGCCATCACGGTCATCAGGGCACCGGCGGCGGCCATCTTGTCCTTGGGGAGCAGCGACGGGATCACCGCCATCAGCGCGGTCGCGGAGATACCGCCCGCCAGGCCCTCGATCACGCCACACAGGTAGATGATCCACAACTGGGGTGTGGGGAGGAACGCATTGACCGCGAGGATCGCGAACGCCACGCCCGCCGCGGCACGGGCGAGGGAGATGACCGGTCTGCGGTCGTACCGGTCGGCGATCACGCCGCCGAACAGGGTGCCGATGAACACCGAGGAGCCCACGACGATGCTCGCCGCGCCCACTGCCAGTGTGGAATTCGTCATGTCGTACACCTGCAGCGGCACCGCCACCAGCAGCAGGCCCAGACCGAAGATGGAAATCGTGCGGGCAATGAAGATGTATCGGAACTCGCGACTCGTCCGTAGAGGGGTCAAGTCGATTGCATATCGCGATAATCCGGCCATTGCCATCCATTCACATTCGGTTGCAACAGCTCTCCGTTTCGCCGTTTGCGTGGAGAGCAACTATGCTTAGGCTTCACTAACCCAGCAACCTACCCCATGTCGTCGAATCGGCTCAACGGGCCGTGGTTCGCACGACGCACCGGAGGATGATAGTGAGTTCCGCTCCCAGCACAGTTCCGACCCGCGACCGAATCCGCGCCGACGTAGCCGACGTGCTCGACGTCCCGGTCGCCGAGATCGACGATTCCGCGAACCTCCTCGACGAGGGAATGGACTCCGTACGCGTCATGGCGCTGGTCGAACGGTGGCGGGCGGACGGCGTGCAGGTGGACCTCGTGGACCTCGTCGGCGAGCCGACACTCGACGCCTGGTTCGAGGTGACGGCAGCGCGCTGAGCGGTCCCACCGCCTACTCTTGATCCGGCTGGTCGATCCGCGGGTCGGCCCGGTGACCACACGGCAGGAGGCGAGGGGACATGGCGCACGAAACCAGCGGTGCAGACGAGATGAGTGTGCTCCGGACACCGCGCTTCTGGATCGCGCCCCTGCTCCTCGTCTCCGTCGTCATGTCCCTGCTCGCCGCGCTGTACATGGGGGGAATGCTCAATCCCCCCAAGCACCTCAACCACTTCCCCATCGCCCTCGTCAATCAGGACGAGGGCGACACCATGCCCAATTCCAATCCGCCGCAGCAGCAGAATTTCGGTGACCAGATCGCCGCCGGGCTCGTCGAAGGTGTCGATCCGGACAAGGTCGAACTTCAGCAGATCGGGATCGCGCAGGCCCAGTCCGCACTGGACAACGGGGAAATCTACGGCGCCATTGTCATCCCGAGCGACTTCACCAAGCGCACGTTCATCCTCGCGCAGGCGAGCGTGATTCCCGGAGACGTCGAGCGTCCCGTGATCACGATCTACACGAACCCCCGCGCCGGCACGATCAGCGCGAACCTCGTCCAGAACATCGGTGAGATGGCGATGGACAAGGCCAACCAGACGATGGGCGAGCAGCTCACCACCCAGGTGACGCAGCAACTCCAGGCGACGGCACCCGACCTCCAGTTGTCGGGGGCCAGCCGGCTCGTGCTCGACGACCCCATCGACGTGCGGGTCGTGGCCCACAACCCGCTGCCCGACGGCACCGGTTTCGGCTTGGCGGCGTTCTACTACGCGCTCCTGATCGTCTTGGCCGGTTTCACCGGTGCGACCATCGCGAGCACCCTCATCGACGGCATGCTCGGGTTCACTCCGACCGAGGTCGGGCCGCTGTACCTGCACAACGATGCGGTCCCGATCTCACGTTTCAACACCCTGCTGATCAAGTGGGCGGTGATGGTTCTGCTCGCGATGATCGTGTCGGGTCTGTACCTGTGGATCAGCTCCGCCCTCGGCCTGCCGATCACCGATCCGCTCGCACTGTGGGAGTACGGCGCCTTCGCGATCGCCGCGGTGGGGATCACGGCGATGTCCGTGATGGCCGCGTTCGGCAACCTGGGCCTGCTCATCAACCTGCTGGTGTTCGTCGTCCTGGCGCTGCCCTCGTCGGGCGGCACGATCCCGCTCGAGGCGGCGCCGCGCCTGTACACCTGGCTCGGTGAGTTCGAACCGATGCACCAGATCTATATCGGGGTGCGCGCCATCATGTTCTTCGGCGCCGCGGGCGATGCAGGGCTCATCCATGCGGTGTGGATGACCCTCGCCGGACTCCTCATCGGCCTCGTCTTCGGTGCCGTCATCACCCGGTTCTACGACCGCAAGGGTCTGCATCGCCGCCACAAGGCGCAGAGCGAACCCGAACCGGTGGACGCAGCCGGGACGTAAGTCACGCGGGCGTGGACGACCAGGCCGTGCCGAACTGTTCGTACCAGGGATGCGGGGCGGGCACCGCCGCCAGGATCCGTTCGACGAACCGATCGGGGTCGCCGAGTTCGGCGAGTCCGACTCCCCGGCGCTCGTAGTCCGCAAATTTGTCGTGCAGTCCGGCGATCACCTTGTCGGTCACCGTCTGCTCGAACTCTTCGATGGTTGCCATCGGATGCCCCTCCTTCCGGCGAGAAGCGTCTGCGTTCAGTGTAGTGCCGACCTGCGGGTTTACCCCCGCCCGACGGCGGATTATCGACTGTCGGTGACGCGGAGCAGACTGAGCCCGTGAGAATGGTCCTGGTTCCCGACGCCGACGGTGGCGCGACGACCGTTCGCACCGATCCCGCGGGAGTTCCGATCGAGTCGCCACGTCCTCACTCCGACGTCGCGGCCGCGGTCCGCGACATCGAGGCCACCGAGCACCCCCGCTGGGTCTGGACGAGTACCGCGGCCGTCTACCCGGCACTGCTGCGGGCCGGGGTGCGGGTGCGGCGCTGCCAGGACCTCGCGCTCACCCATGCCATCCTCAGCATGCGCGACGGTGTTCCCGCGCCACCGCCGGACGAACCCGTCGACGAACGTCCCGGCCTGTTCGAGACCGCACCCACCACGGATCCGGTGCAGGTGGTAGCGGACTTCGCGGAACAGCGGAAGACGATCGGTGACGATGCACGGCTCGACCTGCTGGTGGCCGCCGAGTCCGCCGGTGCGCTGGCCGCCGCGGAGATGAGTGTCGACGGCCTGCCGTTCTCCACCAGCGCCCATCGAGCATTCCTCGAGGCGACGCTCGGGCCGCGGCCGGCCGGGTACGACCTGCCGGAGCGCATCCAGGACGTGACCGTGGAGATCGGGGCGGCGTTCGGCCGTCGCATCAACCCGGCGTCCCACGTCGAGGTCGTCGACGCGTTTCGCCGGAAGGGCATCGAACTCGCGTCGACCCGCAAGCACCTGCTGCGCGAGGTCGATCACCCCGCGGTGCCGCTACTCCTACGCCACCGGGATCTGTCCAAGCTGTTCAGCACGAACGGCTGGCAGTGGCTGGACAGTTGGGTCCGCGACGACCGGTTCCGGCCCGTCTACGTTCCCGGCGGTGTGGTGTCCGGCCGCTGGGCGAGCCGCGGCGGCGGCGCACTGCAGATTCCGAAACCGCTGCGGTCGAGCGTGATCGCCGACCCCGGTCACACGTTCGTCATCGCCGACGCCGGCCAACTCGAACCCCGCATCCTGGCCGCCATGTCGGGGGACGCCCGCATGGTCGCCGCCGCGGGCGCCGACGACCTGTACGCACCGGTCGCGGCGGAGACCTTCGACGGCGATCGAGGCAAGGCCAAGGTCGCGATCCTCGGTGTTCTGTACGGCGCCACCGCGGGTGAGGCCCGTTCCCTGCTCACCCTGCTGCGCACCCGCTTTCCCGTCGCCGTCGAATATGTGGAAAGGGCGGCCCGCGCCGGTGAACGCGGCGAGGTCGTGCACTCGTGGCTCGGCCGGGCGTGCCCACCACCATCCGCCGATTTCTGGTCACATGGCGATGCACGGTCGCGCGGCCGATTCACCCGAAACTTCGTGGTACAGGCCACGGCATCCGAGTGGGCGCTGTGCGTGCTCGCGGACCTGCGGCGCCGGCTGGCCGACGACCCGGACAGTGAACTCGTCTTCTTCCAGCACGACGAGGTGATGGTGCATACCCGGGACCCCGAGTCGGCGACGCGGCACGTTCTGGGCGCGGTCGAGGTAGCCACCCGGTTGCTGTTCGGTGAGACGCGGGTGCGGTTCCCGATGGATGTGGCGGTGCGGGACTGCTACGCCGAAACCTCCGACGAGGCCTGACACGCGCGGATTTCCGGTGTCGCGGGTGCGCTCGACATGGTGTACTGGGACGCACTGCTGGCCGGGGGCGGCGAAGGAGAACCCATGACGAAGTTGGATTCGACGGACTCGAGCACCAGCGGCGAGACGCCGCGCCGATTCCGCTGGCCTGCGTTCACCATCGTGGCCATCGCGATCATCGCGTTCTTCGCCGGCGGATTCGGGGGTTCCTTCCAGGGCAAGCTCACCGAAGTCCAGAAGAACGACAACGCCGCCTACCTGTCGAGTTCCGCCGAATCGACGATCGTCACCAACGAATCGTCCAAGTTCCTCACCGTCGAAACCATCCCCGGTTTCGTGCTGTTCCACAGCGACTCCCCACTCACCGAGCAGGACAAGACCGCCGTCGCCCGGGCGCGTGACGCGATCGCGACAGTCGACGGCGTCGACGCCGAAGGCATGGCCCAGACCCAGTTCTCCCAGGACGGCACCACGGCATCGATCTTCGTTCCCCTCGTCGCGAAGGAGGACGGCACGGCGGTCGCCGGCGATGTGCTCGCCGCGACCGAGGAGAATGTCCTCACGGCCGCGAAGAACGCGGCGGCCGGGCTCGAGGTCCTTCCTGCCGGTCCCGGTGGTCTCCTGGTGGCGTTCATCGACGCGTTCGCCGGGCTCGACGGTGCACTGCTGGGCGCCGCACTGCTCGTGGTCGTCCTGATCCTGCTGGTCGTCTACCGCTCCCCGGTGCTGTGGTTCTTCCCGCTCTTCTCGGCACTTCTCGCGCTCGGCCTGGCATCGATGGTCATCTACTTCCTCGCCAAGGCCGAGGTGCTCACGCTCACCGGACAGAGTCAGGGCATCCTGTTCGTCCTCGTGATCGGTGCCGGCACCGATTACGCGCTCCTCCTGATCTCCCGATATCGGGAAGAATTGCACTTCTACCCCAGCCGGTTCGACGCCATGGTCAAGGCGTGGAAGGAATCCGCCCCCGCCATCACCGCGTCGGCGGTCACCGTCATCCTCGGCCTGCTGTGCCTGACGTTCTCCGAACTGAACTCCAACAAGAGCCTCGGTCCGGTCGCCGCGATCGGCATCGCGTGCACGTATCTCGTGATGATGACGTTCCTTCCCGTGGCGCTGTCCGCGGCGGGGCGGTGGGTGTTCTGGCCGCGGAAACCGAAGGTGGACGAGGCCGCCGACCTCACCACACACGGTCTGTGGGGCAAGATCGCCGCCCAGGTCGGAAGCAAGGACCGCTCCCTCTGGATCGGTACGACGGTGCTGCTGGCCGTGCTGTTCCTGGTCGGCATCGGCAGTTTGAAGACGGACGGACTGTCGTCGTCGGAGAACTTCACCAACCGCCCCGACGCCGTCGTCGGTCAGGAGTTGTACGACTCCAAATTCGATCCGGGGGCCGGCGCGCCCGCCGTCATCGTCACCAATGCCGATCAGACGGACGCGGTCATCGCGGCCGTGAGCGGTGTGGACGGGGTGTCGACGGATCCCGGCGCGGTGTGCCCGCAGGTCGATGTCGAGAAACTGTCTGCACTCGTCAAGTCCAACCCTGCCGCGGTGGCCTCGGCGGCCGGGCAGGGGTGCGCACCCGACTTCCTCACGGCCGCACCGATCGACGGACGCATGGTCGTCAACGTGACCCTCGCCGACTCGTACGATTCCCCGGAAGCCCTCGAGACGGTGAAACGACTGCGCGACGCGGCGCACGCCGTGCCCGGTGCCGATGCGCTCGTCGGTGGCAGCACGGCAACCACTCTCGATGTGCAGACGGCGTCGGTGCACGACCGGAACCTGATCATCCCGATCGTTCTCGTCGTCATCTTCGTCGTGCTGTCGCTCCTGCTCCGAGCCCTGCTCACGCCGATCATCCTCATCGCCACCGTGGTCCTGTCGTTCGCGGCCACCCTCGGGGTGTGCGGCCTGTTCTTCACCCACGTCTTCCATTTCGCGAACGCGGATCCGGCGTTCCCCCTGTTCGCGTTCGTGTTCCTCGTGGCGCTCGGTATCGACTACAACATCTTCCTGATGACCCGCGTCCGCGAGGAAACCGAGGAGCACGGCACCAAATCCGGTGTGCTGCGCGGACTGGCGGTGACCGGTGGTGTCATCACGTCGGCCGGTGTCGTGCTTGCCGCGACGTTCGCGGTGCTGGGCGTGCTGCCCCTGGTGTTCCTCGCCGAGGTCGGTTTCGCGGTCGCGTTCGGTGTGCTGCTCGACACGATCATCGTGCGCAGCATCCTCGTCCCGGCGCTCTCCCACGACATCGGCAAGAAAATCTGGTGGCCGTCGGCGCTGGCGAAGGCCAAGGACTAATAAGCTTCGTCCGTCCACAGGTGGAACAGCGCGTAGGCCCGCCACGGTCGCCACGACTCGGCGAGTTCCGCTGCCTGCCTGCCGGTGCTGACACCCAGCGCGCGTTTGAGGACGAGGTCGTCGGGTGTGAACGCGTCCGGGTCGGCCAGCACCCGCACCGTCAGATAGTCCGCCGTCCACGGACCGATGCCGGGGAGTGCGAGCAGACCGGCCCGGAACTCCGCCGGATCGGTGTCCGCGCCGAGGCTCAGTCCGTCGGACGCCGCGTCGGCCAGCGCGAGCACCGTCCTTGCCCGGGCGCCGGTGAGGCCGAGAGTCGAGCGCAACTGTTCGGGTGAGAGCGCCGCCAAGGTCTCCGGTTCTGGGAACGCGAAGAATCCGTCGTGGACGGGCCGGCCGTACGCGGACACGAGTCGGCTGCCAAACGTCCGGGCCGCCGCCAGCGAAACCTGTTGTCCGAGAACGGTCAGAACCGCTGTCTCGAACCCGTCCACGCTCCCCAGCCGCCGCAGACCCGGACGCAGCGCCACCAGCGAAGCCAGTTGCGGGTGGCGGCTCAACGCGGCGTCGATCGGCACCGGATCGGCGTCGAGGTCGAGCCAGCGGCGGACCGCGGCGGTCAGCGCCTCGACGTCTCCGGGATCCGCTGGTGTCAGGTACGCCTCGACGTACCCGTCGGCGGGACGGACGACGACGGACACCAGCGCGGGCCCGTGCGGACCGTTCACCACCCGGGTGTGGGTGCCGTCGGGGTCGTGTCGCTCGAGCCCGGTCACGGTGTGGGCGCGAAGCGCGCCCCACAGCGGCGCATGGGTGAACGGGCCTCGGTACGCCAATTGGACTCTCATGCGTCCTCGAGTCCCGTCACCCGCAGCGTGATGTTCAGTCGGCCCCTGGTCAGTCCGCAGTCCGGATCACTCGTGCCGGGAAACACTTTCGGCACGCCGTGATACGCGAAGCGCGACTCGCCACCGAACACGAAGAGGTCGCCCGACAGCAACTCGACGTCGGTGTACGGCTTGGTGCGGGTGGTGGTGTTGCCGAAGCGGAATGTGCACGTATCGCCGATGCTCAACGACACGACGGGTGCGTCCGATCGTTCCTCCTTGTCCTGGTGCATGCCCATCTTCGAGGTGACGTCGTAGAAGTTGATCAGCGCCGCATCAGGTGTGTACCGGTCGGCGGGCTGCCCGTAGGCCTCGTTCACCGCCCGACGGCCGAGTTCGACCAGCCAATCAGGCACCGGCGCGACACGGCCACCGCCCGCGTCCTCGGCGGTGCGCGAGTAGGAATACGGCTTCCAGTGCCAGCCGAGGCACACCGTCTGCACCGACATGCGGTGTCCGGTCGGCAGTTGCGCGGCCCGCATCGGGACCGGTGCGGTGGCCCAGCGCCGGCATTCGGTAACCAGGTGGCGCTGCTCGTCCAGCGTGAGCCAGTCGGGGACGTGGACGGCGCCGGGCGCCACCACAGTTCGGGGCCGGGGTATCAAGGCGGACATCACGGCTACTCGGCGTCGTGCAGGACCAGGCCGAGGGTCCGGCGGGTGCCGCGCCGAACGGTGCTGACACCGTGCCGTACCGGTCCCGTCGACCAACCGCGGGTCGAGCGCACGGGCCTGTCCCTGGTGGTGAAGATCAGCGCGTGCCCCTGCTGCAGCGTCGTCACCGTGCCCCGGGACTGCGCGCGGGCCCGCTGCTCGACGAGCATGAACTCCCCGCCCTCGTGGTCCACTCCCGGACGGTCGAGGCCGATCACCACCTGCAACGGGAACACCAGGTCACCGTAGAGGTCGCGGTGCAGCGCGTTCCAATCGTTCGCCCGGTAGCTGAGCAGGATCGGCGTCGCCCGTTTCTGACCGGCGTCGTGGCACATGCCCAGCCATTCGTCCAGGGTGTCCGGCCACGGCGAGGGATGTCTCAGCCTGGCCGCCCAGTCCCGTGCCACGGGAAGCAGTTTCGGGTAGAAGGCGGCACGGAGTTCGGCCACGACCTCCGGTAGCGGGTAGTCGAAGTACCGGTACTGTCCCGAGCCGAAACGGTGCCGGGCCATGTCGACGGTCGACCGGAAACGCCCGACCTCCTCGTACATGTCCGCGATCTGCCCGCACTCCTCGGCGGTCAGGATCCGCTCCGATTGCGCGCATCCCGCGGCATCGGTCTCGGTGTGGAGACCCTGCCAATCCAAGTCGTCCACGCGTTGCGTCAAGGTAGTCATGCCGCTGCCTCCAATGTCAGCAGAATCGACTTGGCCTCCGGCCCACCCGCGTACTGGCCCATACTGCCGTCGCTGCGGACCACCCGGTGGCAGGGAACCACGACGGGGAGCGGGTTGAGGGCGCAGGCCGTTCCGACCGCGCGCACTGCTCTCGGACTGCCCGCGGCCGCCGCGACCGCGGCGTAACTTGCGGTGTGCCCGTAGTCGATCTCGGGAAGATGATGAAGAACTTCGAGCCGAAATCCCTTGGACAGCCTGAAATCCAGCGGGATGTCGAAGCTTGTGCGCTCGCCGAGGAAGTATTCGTCGATCTCGTGGGCCACCCGGTCGAGCCGGGCCGGTGCGCGCAGGATCCGGGGACTGATCTGCTCGGCGAGGGTCTGCAGTACGGCGTCGTGATCCTGGCTCGGGAAGGCGACCCGCACCAGCCCGCGATCGGTGGCGGCAAGCAGAAGCGAACCGACGGGGGTGTCGAGTGTCCGGTACGCGACGTCGAGGAGCCCTGCCTCGGCGGCGAGGGCGGCGAGCCGCTCGCGCAGATTCTGCTCGACCGCGGAGTCCGACGTGGACAGGGCGTAGACGATGTCGGGGATGTTCATGTGATGTCTCCACTCACAGAGATCGAGAGGGTCTTGCGTAGCGCGGCAATGCCGTCGGCGGCGGCCCGCCGCGACGCGTCCGGGGAGTTGCCGAGGATCACCGCGATCTCGGCGTACGGCAACCCGGCCAGGTAGTGATACGCCACCGCGGCCCGCTGCTTCATCGGCAGGGCGCCGACCGCGTTCCACAACTCGGGGTCGTGACCGCCGGGAAGTCCGCGGTCGGTGGTCTGTTCGGGAAGCTCGTCGGTGGGGACGGGCCGCCGGTCGCGCGCACGAATGTGGTCGAGCGCTTTCCGGTGCGCGATCGTCACCAGCCACGCCTCGACGTTGCTCCCGGGACGCAGGTCGGGATACGCCCGCATCGCGGCGATGAACGTCTCCGACCAGGCGTCCTCGGCGTCTACCGGACCGACGACGGCCCGGCAGACCCGCAGCACCGTCGGCCCGTGCTCGGCCACGACGTCTTCGAACGGCTTCAGGGTCATCAGCTCAGCCGGAGCCCCGCCCGTTCCGCTTCGCGTTCGAGCAGGAACCGTTTGCGGTCGAGCCCGCCCGCGTACCCCGTCAGGTTGCCGTTGCTCCCGATGACGCGGTGGCACGGAACGATGATGCTGATCGGATTTCTGCCGTTCGCCGCCGCCACCGCTCGAACCGCGGTCGGGGTGCCGAGTGAGTCGGCCAGCTGACCGTACGTCCACGTCTCGCCATAGGGGATGGTGCGCAGGGCGTCCCACACCCGTTGCTGGAACAGGGTGCCGCGCGCAGCGAGCGGGACGGTGAACTCGGTGCGCCGACCGTCGAAGTATTCGGTGAGCTGGGTGGTGGTCTCGTCGAAACCTGCGGTGTCGCGCTCCCCGAACGTCGCGGGATTCGGATGATGCCGGTGTTCGACCATGTAGATGCCGCTCAGCACCCCGTCGACGCTCACCAGCGTCAGGGGGCCGATCGGTGAATCGATGACTGTGTGTGCTGCTCGGTCGGCATTCACGGTGCCAATCCTTCCAGGTGTGCGGGCCTCTGAAAGGTAGACGTATGCCACGACCGAAACGTGAGGTGCGTGAGGCATCAGGCAGGATGGGCCGATGGCTCTCGTACAACTCGGCACCCGCGACCTGGTGCGTACCGTCACCGGGATCGCCCGGTGGTCGGCGGATACCGCTGAACTCGTCGTCTCCCTTCCCGGCCGGATCGGCACCCTCCTGGACCAGGTCGAGGTGCTGATTTCCCGCATCGAGGCGATCAGCGACGGCGCCGAGATCGCGGTGTCGAGGGCGAACGCGGTTGCGGAAGCGGCGGCCACCGTGGTCTCCGCGGCCGGGGACACGTCCGCGTCGGCGCAGACCCTCATCGGTCTGTACGAGCCGCTGGCAACGAAGGCCGCCCCACTGGCACAGCGCTTCGTCGACGACCTCACCGAGGAGGAGATTCACGCCGCGATCGGGTTGGTGAACCACCTCCCGGAGCTGACCCTGCGCATGGAGGGGCTGCTGCCGATCCTGGCCACCCTCGACACCGTGTCGCCGGAGATCCACCAGCTCCTCGAGGAGGTCCAGGGCGTGCGTCAGGCGATCCAGGGCGTCCCCGGGTTCAAGTTCTTCCGCAAGCGCGGCGAGGCCCAGGAGGACGAGGACTAGAGCGTGTCTGCCAAATATTGGCAATTGGATGCTCGAGACTGTCCCTGTGTTGCGTGCCAACGAGATTTCCGATGCCCTGTGGGCTGTGATC